>AP022134.1 GCA_014169315.1 Enterobacter cloacae
CATTAAGTCACAACCTCATTTGTTTACTTAAGGCATACAATAAAAAACCAGATTCTTATGAGACATCTGGTTTAATTATTTTTGCTTGAAGATATTTACTCTACGCGGCCAAACCCGCTGCTACTTCTTGAGCATAGAGAATTTCTATTGCCTCGCCATAGCTACAATTCTCGCGGCTTTGAATTTCCCATAATTTACTCCTGTCAGCACTATCCGTAGTAAAACAAAGCTCCATTTTCCGGTCTACGTATAACCGACAGATCTCTTGGAAGTTTTCGAACCTGACTAACATCTCTGAAAACACCTTTTTGACTGTACGAATATTTTTCATACGTTCATATTCTGCATCTGAAGTAGAAAAATATTTATTAGCCTTCATTGCTTCAATGCTTTCTTTTTCTTGTTTCATGATTATCTTCCAAGGCGAGTTAGCAGTCAGGGCCCGGCCAACAGAAGAAGTAAAATAATCTTCAAACGACTGTGTGATACAGATGCCAGCGCAGTTTGTTTTCCTGAACCTACGCCATGCCGCTTCGAGGAAGGAAGAGAAGAATTGGTTTGATTGATTTCCGGCACCTGATGAATTATCAGGACGAATGTACTCCCATGCTTCATCAAGGATGAACAAGCGACGACGCCCATCTTTTTTGATGAACATTGCATGCTGAGCAGCCTGAATGATAGACATTAATACAACTGTCTGAAGGTGGGGGGTGCCTTTTAGCTCCTCCAGTTCCAAAACAATAAATCTGCTGTCGAAGTTGATTGGAGGCAACGTATCGGTAAACCGGTGCCCATAAATTCCACCTTCGCACCATGCTCCGAGTTGCTCCCCAATATCCTTTATACGTTTGTCTTCATGCTTCTTGCAACGCAGAGCAAAGCCGGTTATTGAACCGGTCCGACCTGATTTTCTGGATTCTTGGTACTCTTCTGCAATAAGCTGAAGCATCACTGATTGTTGATAATCATCGATAAGGCCTTTCTCTGAAGCCATAATTTTTAGCTGATTCAAAACCATTATGGTCTGAGCAACTTTGTCTTTTTCTGCATCGTTTGAAGTTGATTCACCGGTAAATTCAGGTGCTTCGTTAAATACATCGTCGTTAACAGTGATGTCAGTTAGGAAGGCAAAGGGATTTAGGGTGAAGTCAGGGGTTTTACCGAAATCAATAAATTGACTGTTTGTATATTGTTCCGCAATCCCCTGGTAAGAACGGCCCACGTCCACAACAAATACTTGAGCACCGTCAGGATCATCATCTGGGTATTCGTTTTCTAAAAAATGCTTAAATGTTGAGCGATAATGAACGAGGTTATTAGATCGCGGTCCAGCTCCAAGATAGTTATTGATTAGATATGCTGTCCAGAATGACTTCCCTGCACCTGACGTTGCACCAATAACCATGTTATAGCTTGCAGAAGTCTTGAAAATATCAAGTCCCATGAGTTGACCTTCACGAGAAACTAAACTCAGTACTGGTCTATCTGTATTACCTTTCCAGGGCCCAAAGATCGGTGTCATATGAGCCGCTCCGGTGTTGCTCACTACTTCGGAACGGTCAAGGTCGAAAATTGTCTTTGGGTCATTGCACATTGGCAGACATGACATAAATGACGGGAAAACGATAAAGGAATCATCTGCTACTTTGACCCGGCTTTCGAGGTAAAAGGATTTGAGATCGTTAGCTGCTGTCTGCACAGAATTGGCATTACTACCCATAACAGTGAAAGTAAGATACCCTCTTAAAAGCTTTGCGCCATCCTCAAGCTCGCGAGTTACGGCCATGTAGTCATTATCCATATCCCGCAGGCGAGGGCAGAATGTGACAACTGAAGGTATACTTGCCTGTTTATTAGTGATTGCTTTGTAGCGGACGTTTTCTTTTGACAACTTGAGCGGATCGGCAAACTGAACAGTCTGAGTGATCATAAATGGGCTGAAAATTGTCTTACGTCCATGCATCCAGTTAACTACTAACTCATACATACAACCGAAATTGACGTATTCAGGAAACTTTACAACGGAAAGTTGTTTGAAGTAACGATGCTCAGATTCGTCGTCACTTTGTGTGACTGATGAGAAATGATTTTCTGTGACTGTATACTTACGGCCGGGAACGTTAACTTGTTCATTAAGCCTTTTCATAGTGTTAACGTCTATGAAACCTTCAGCCCACCGGGAGTTCTTTCCGGGGTTTACGACCTTATCTATACAATAGAGCCAGTTTTCTGCATCGACCTTAAACGGATGCAATCCAATCGTAATTAACTTACTTACAAGTTCAGAGTAAAGTGAATCGATACGCGAATGTTCCAGCTCGGTAGGAAGGGCAGACTGTAAAGGAATCGATAGCGAGATCCATACCTGAAAATCCCTCAACATAAGGTTATCATGATCAGGTTTTAAAGGCTTATGCATACTTCTGTCGTAGTAGTCCAACTGATAACCATTAAGCAGATCTGCTTTAAGCTTATCGTTCCCAGTCATACGCCCACCTCGCACAGCTGACCAAGCACTAAGCTGTAAAGTCAGGTCTGGCAATGCAGTCAGAGATATTTGACAGACAGTATCTGTAGGGAAATCCATTTTGAACATTTCAGCAAGAACATCTTGCTGATTATCAAAAACTCCAGGGGATGGATTACAGATAAACATAAACCCTAATCTGTTGCCATCAATCAAAAAATAGTGAGTCCCTGCTAATTGATCGTAAACAGGGATAAACCCACCTAATTGATGGCGATTTAAACCGCTATTGTAATTATTGATAGCTTCCATATTTGACCTTACAGTTGTCTAACAATGCCGTTCGAAGAGACAGCTTTAGTTGCTTTTTGTTGCTGCTGCATATTTTCCCGGGCCGCATCCTGTACTTCTAAAGGAACTATGCGAGCTGGGTTTGAGGTCGAATTCTTGCCAGCAATCCATGTTTGCGGTTTTACGTTGACATAAACGTAGCCGGGAAGATTAAGCGCATCGTTATCATCGGTATAAGGTGCAAAAGTAATTCTCATTACTTTCCCCTGTTGCAGAACAGCAAGTGGTTCAGGAGCCACTACAGCTTGTTTATAACCTTGCGAACGGTATTGCTGGATCTGCCCAGGGTTGAGAGTCGGGTTAACGGGCTGGCCATTGTAAAGAGAGTACATATCCTTACCAGGGCTGATATCAGAATTAGGTGCAACGTAGCGTGGGGCATTTCCAGCAGAAACCGGATAGCTTGTTTGTTTAACGACTTCCGCAGCCGGATGAACGAAAGGGTTACCAGTTGAAGAGGCAGTGCTATAACTGCTAGTCATCCTTACGTTTGAATTAACCGGTACACCAGAAATAGGCCGTGGTCCAATGGATGAAGTAGGGGCACCCATTTTTAAAGTTTTATCGTACATGACAGGTAACTGACCAACTGGCTTAATTTCGGTTTTTGAATAAGCCACAGGCTGATTTTTAAGGGTAGTAGACTGTGGATATTTGACTTCCCCTGGAGGGCTAATTTCAGTTGGATAACGGCTGTCATTGACAGCCGATTTCTCCTTTCCCGATTCCGACTCTTCCCCCGCCAGTGCAGACAGATCATCTCGATTATTAGTTAACTCCATAACTTCGCGAGGACCTTTACAGATAACGCCCTTTTCAATGCCTGGACATTCGGATTCGGAACTACCGATGGAGCACCCCGTAAGATATGAGGATGTACCTACAACCAGAGCACTGAGTACCAATCTTTTGATGTTCATAAACTAGCCTTAATTTGTCTCAAATGGATTTTTTAAGAGAGGTTCAACGCTTTGGTTCAACCAGTAGTCGAAATCTTTTGGAATGCCATTACCAGCCAAACCATCCTGTCTGACAACTGAAGGTACACCCTGCAATTTATAAATTCCTGCGAGCATCAATGACGCTACCAAAGGTTCCGCCGGACATTCTTCTGCTTCTTTTTGAGAGAGCAATCTTTTTTCAATGTCGGATTTGCTTCCCATTAGCCAACGAAGAATATCGAGGTTGTTTATTTTTCCTTTTTCTTTACTACACCAGAGCCTTCTAAGCTCTTCTTTTGGCTCACCGGGTGAGGGAACTAAAACAATATCTATCCGATACTTGTCCCGATCTGCATAGAATTTCTTAACAAGTTCCATGCAACCGTCACAATCAAGTGTTATGAAAATGGCTGCTTGTCTTTTAAGCTTTGAATTTCCCAGAGGAATGGACGCTACAGTTTCCAGAGGGAAGGGGGCCTCATCAAGACTAATAAAATAGGAATTCCTGATTTCTTCTACAGTCAGAACAGGTTTACGTTTAATTACATCAACAAGGCTTCCCCCAGTAAGGGAGTATCGGCCATCGGTCGTTACTGCCATTAGCTGCGAACGTTCGTCCTGAAAGAGGTATAGCCCACCAGAAGGAATGTATATGGCATCCTTAGGTTTATATCCTTTCATTTTTGATAACACACCCGAGATCTGACTGGGTGAAACGCCACCTTCCTTTGCCTTTGCCATTAACGCAGCAGCATCACTATTAGTTAGGACCTGCTCTGAAGCATAAGTGACCGTATTCGCCATAATGGCGAAAGCCGCCATTAAAGGGAAAAGTAACTTTTTCACTATTGGGTGCCCTCTACTTCTTTGCATTATAAGAACTTGATTGTACCGCTTCAGAGCTATCTTCAAGTTCCATATAAGTGACGATTTCAACACTATCCGGTACAGTAACGGCAAGCGTTGCATCAATAATTAAATAGCCACGGTCACGGTAGATCTTCATTAATGTTCTGAAATATTCTTCGAATTGAGATCTATCATTGTCAGCAGTACGGCCTCCGTGATGCTTGAAAAATTCCTTACGTAATTCAGGCATGTCAAGCACTGCAATCTTGTACGAAGGCTGGGATTGTTTATTGAAGTAATCGTAAACATTCATAAAGCCTTTATAACCATAAATAATGACCAATACGGCAAAGGCGAAGAAAAATAAATACTTCAATATTTTTTCAATATCAATTTCGAAGGTAATTTTTTTTGTTGTCCTTTCTCGCACCATTTTTTTAGTGATTTCAGGTCCAGCTGATTCAGGCGATTCTTTTTTTTCTAAACTATCCATTTAAACCTCAGCGACTGGTCAGATTCGTTGGAATTGTAGTTCCGGTCTGAACGACAAATGTAATAGCTCGGCCAGGGCTAATTTCTACGATTGGCCACTGTTGTTCTGCAATTGCGGTGTAGTAATCGACGAGTCGATTAAGACCACCTTGAGCTGCACCAGCCCCGGCTAATGCCCCAAGTGCACCAAAATTAGGGGACTGATACTGAGCCTGTGAATTAGGGTCGATGTTAAGTGAAGATACCTTACTGGGACTTAAGCTACCGGCAAGTGAAGAAAGTCCACCGGCAAATGCAGCTCCTGCAATTGCGTTACCATTTCGGCTGATAAGCGTGCCTCGGATCCCATTTTTTCCGTCATTTTCACTTACAGCATATGCTTCCAGTTTTACGTCAAAAGCTTTCCCTTTTGAATTAACACAAGAGATAGAAGTGGCACGTATGTAAGCACGCTGTGACGCCAGATCACCAACAGCTGAACCCAGAAGGTTACAGTCACGCAAATCCATGGTGAAATTATTGGGCATGATGACATCTTTTTTAATACGCATCGTTACTGGCATTGGTTCTGATTTGGAAGAAAGGCTTGTAGGCGCTTCAAGCCCGGTAATCAGAACACCAGTGATAATAGATGTTGCCGGAAGAAACATTTCATCTTTTCGGGCAGCATGCCGCGCTTTGCTATCAACTGGCGCAGTACCATCACCTCGTACAGTCCGAGTTGGCGCTTTATCTCCTGCAATGACCTCTCTGCCTTCCTTGATTCTGTTTTCAGACACGGGCATAACCTGAATGACACCATCGGTACCATTAGTCTTAATGGAACTTTGTGTGATTGTTCTCATTGGGCTATTACGCGTAGGTGTGATAGAAGCGTAATTAGGGTTTACGCCATTAATCGGCGCATTAGCATTAAGCTGATAAGGAGCTGCCGGTGCCTGCTCATTAATCGTTTTACGCGAACTACCAGCATCCAAGTTACGATTGCCGTTTCGATTTGTCTGCATATCATTAATTTGCTGAGACAGCTGCTGAAGTTGAGAAGTTAAACTTGCAACTTGGGCTTTAGTTTCCTGTTGGGCTTTTTCTGCTTTTTCGCGGTCCTCTTTCGCCGCATTTTGGTCAAGTCGGTTTTGCTTAACCATTTCTTTATATACTTTCTGGCTTTCTTCATTACTCAATTTGTTCATTTGCGAATCATCTAACAACAAATTGGTCTGCATGTCTTTTTTCTGTGTTTTCTTTTCTTTCTTAACTGGTGTGGAAAAAATAGACTGGCTAATAATATAAACAATCACTACCAGCAGAGCGCCAATAACAGAAAGTCTGACGGTCTTATTTTCCCAGGCCTTTTTAATGTCCATGATTAGCTCCACTTGTAGGTTTCTGGAATCGTTTAATTTTTAGATTTCGTTCGCTGTCAGACATCTGAGGAACGATATAGGGTTCACCTGCTCTGGCCCAGTTTTCACGAACAGATGGATGATTCATTTCAGCTTTATCTATCTGGCTCGTTCTAGATATTTCATGTTTGTAATTAGGTTCCAAAACGTTACTTTTGTGATAGTCAAAAGCATTCTCCTCATTAATATTGCCCTCTCCTACAAATTTATCAATAAGAGTTGGATCGTTCATTATTACTGTCTGAACGGGAAAAGCGTTACTGCCATCTTCGATACTAATGGGTGCGTCCGGAACGATTAATACACTCCTTTTTGGTATATATTCTGACCTGTAGTAAAAGCTGGTTAAAGCAAATACGACAAAACCAATCACGGTGGCCCCAAGCAGAGCAGGCAAAGTAACTTTTCCCATATTATTTTCTGATTAGACTTGGTCTGGTTGTAACCCGGGCCTCGCGTTCCTTGAACAATTTATCCCGGACTATGTAAAGCTCTGTTTCTTCTCCCGGTTGCAGGTATGCTTTATCAAATAAAGCACTTGCAATAACGCCTTCTGCCATACACTGCTGATCAGCAACGATTTGACCGTATGGTTTATCGTTTTTCACAAGAATTACATCAATAAGTTCACGTGAGCCAACCAGTCTCTGACCGAGCTTTGCATACATATTAAAGTTACATGGTGACTGCTCTGGCGCAGGAATACGAGAAAGTCGGTCCTGTTGTAAACTGAATCCTGAAGGGACCTCACCAAGAGCCACAGGAGTCAATAAATCAATGATTCTTTGTTTATGATCGTCTTGTTTTGGATCCGTTGGAGCCAGTTCTTCTGACTGGGAGCGGGCCAACATTTCCTCATAGTTTTGCTTATCCAATGAGGTTTCACGTTTGGCTTGCATAGATGGGCTTAAAGATGTAGTAACTGAAATCATCGCACCGGGAACATCAAGCGGTACCAGGGTCAGGTTATAGGTCGATTCAGGTACCTGATCTTCAGACAACATAATCCCGATTGGTTTATCGGTATTAGTTGAAATAAAGACATCGCCACCATTAACAAATATGCTTGCCTCTTCAGCAGGGGTAGAAGTACTGACAGAAGCATTCTTGAAGCTGGTCGATATTCTGTTTTGAAGTCCTCGTGAAACTGGCAGTACCACATTCCCACCAGGCGGCACATTTACACGCTGAACTTCTTTATATCGGTTACGAGCTTCGACATAAAGTTCATCGGCTTTTGACGTGGCGGTCGCATTGGTTGCATTCTGCTGGGAAGAGGTACCTGTTGGTCTCCCATAGCTATCAATTGCACCAGATCGGGTCTGTGCGTCAAATCCGGGGAGACTAGGATTATTTGATAATGCTCCAGTAATAGCGCTTACCGCAGGCGAAGCATTGCTGGCTGGGGAAAGTTGCACGGTAGGGAGATCAGTTGTAGGTTTTTGTCCCTGCGCATTACCGGCTTCACTAAGGTTTGTTTGTGCACCTGACTGTTCAGAACCAGCTTGACCCGGAATAATGGCTTTTGCAGCTCCATTCTGAAATCCGTCAGCACCAACTGGCATTACAACCGGGTTATTAATTGTTGCTGGCAATTGGTATTCTTCAGCGATTACGCAGTTCGAAGTCGTGAGCATGATCAATGCTGTAATTGCGTTGAAGCCTAAGCCCTTTTTTTTAATCATCACTTGTTACCTGTAGACGGTGGCGGATTATCCAGCGTTGCCAGTTGCTCTTTGCCGTTTATCGTAATTTTTTTAATATTCGGTGTTCCGGAATATTGATTTACATATGCAATTCTTGGGCGACCATTTTTCATCCCGAGAACCCATTCATAAGTCCATTTCGATGATTCAGTTTTGTCCGGAACATTTACAAGTCGAGTCGTTTTGGTACCCCAGACATAGACCATGTCATTTTTTGGATCAAAGTAAATATCATTAGGCTTAAAGGTCTGCTCAACACCACGAGCCTGCATGATATTTATCTGCTCCTGTAAAGACTCACTCGTTTTAGCCTGTAGTTCAGGTGAAAGGGCATCGAGGACATAGGCCGTCACAAAGGAAATATTAGTTGGATTAATATTCCCTAAAAGGGTACTAAAAAAGAGAGCCCATTGTGTTTTATAAGATTCCGATGCTTTGTTACCAACAACCGTGATCTCTTCATTCATGTTTGGAGGGGTAACAATCGTCACTGGGTCAGTGAAAAAAAGAATCTTTGCAACCAATAACCCAATGACGGCTATTGAAACAGTATTAATGCGGATAAGTTTTGTATCACGATTAATCAGGGCGCTGTATGTAATTCCAGCACCTGACGCTTCAGCTTGTGGGCTAAATCGTTTTTTAATGTCCAAAAAACGTCCCTTAGCACTTTCATCTTTCTTTACGTATGACTGTTCAAGATCACCGTTTTCATCCTTTTTAGATTTTTTGAAAAAAGGGATGTTAATGCCACTTAGCATTTTCATTCATAGCTCCATCAAGAATACAAATCTCTGATAAATGGATCGTTGAAATAACGGCTACTAAAAACTGCTTTACCTGGCAAAAAACCGAGCCACCAGAGTTTGTGTTTTAGCAATCCTCTTATTCCTGACTCAGCTGCTTTGTTATACGCAATCCAATACACAACCGCTGCTACAACAGAAAACCCGAAGCATTCGAAGATATTCCCAAATGCAACCAGAATGAATGCAAGCCCTAATTTTTTGGCATCCCAAAACAAAATCAGTAGAGGCATGTTGATCCTGAAAGGGAATCTATAGGTATGCTGAGGAACGTCGTTCTGCTTACTCATTAAAAATCCAGAGAGGGGGATGAACCCCCTCATGCATGATTAACAATAAATTACAGCGGTACGCCAGCATCCATAAAGGTGCTGATAATTTTCTCGCCGTTGGCCATTACCAGCATCATGAATAATGAAACCAGTGCCAGGCCCGGGTTAGGCTTAAGGACAGAGAAATATACGCTTGAGATCAACATCGCGGCTGCCAGAATTTTGCCCGGAGCTCCAGTCATACTTTCACTCATGTATGACCAAATATCTCCCAGTGCCCCATCATCTGAACCCGCATATGCCAGACCGCAAAAAAGCACGGTCAGCAGAACAAACAAAATCACTTTTGCGCTTTTTGTTTTAAAAAGTGCAGCCGTGTTAGATTTCTTTTCACTAAGGCCAATATTTAAAGAAAGTTCCATAATTACTCCGTGTAGATTTGAGTTCACGTAAACGCGAATGAATAATACTTTTTTATTCCGATCCTTCCGTTCGCATAAACCCCCTTTTTTTAACGTTTAGCGATTGGTGAATTTTTAAGCAAAGGGCCTAAAGCATAATCTTTGAAAGGTACCAGTGAACGCTTAGTAAAAGTTTGAAAGAGGGGAGGGGGTAAGATTACGTTAAGCTCAATCCTGAAGCTGATGAGACTCCTCAAGCATAAAAGTCACTTTTGATGGTTTGAAAAGCTCTAACTAGATATCGGGCAGGTAACTAAGCTTCATATCTAATCTTTTTTGTTCCCTTATTATCTATCTCTTGATTCTGAGAAGGCCGCATATCACTGTGCTCCCTGGTTCGGCAACTATCAGTTGGAGAAACTACATACAATCCTCGGGCCGGTGCGTCATTCATCTAAATGCCTTTTACACCTCTGGGCGTGAGTGGGACTTTGTCTTGTCCATACGAACATCATTCATTCGAATGCTTTTGGCCAATGCTATTTAAGCAAATGCTTTCTGGCTGAGTCCTTTTGCGAATGAGTCTTTGATATAACTGCATGAATTTTGGGTTGTTTGGTGTACTAACAAAACAAAGGCATTTCTTTGAATGCCATTGGAGTTGTGATGCTTCTGATATTTTTTTGATCTCATATCAAGCACATAGTCCTTCTGATGCCCAATGTCATAGATGTCTTGGACCATTCTCGCTCTTAACAAAGCTGAACTGTGTGTCATTCGACCTAATGCCATTCACCAAAATGCCTTTTTATACCACTGCATAGCTATGCTCGGGATACAGTGGCAAACAAAAGCATTTCAATGAATGAATTTTTGGGATACCGACATCAAAAGCATTTGTATGAATGTAAGAGGCGTAATCCACAAAAGGCATTCACGTGAATAGAGTGCGCACGAAACCATCTTGCTCAACGGCATTTAATGAATGGGCTAGCATGTACGCTTGAGTCAGAAAGGCATACAGATGAATAGTCAGGAGTTCGTTTGAAAAGTTACTTTTTTGCACATTAAGCCGAGATGTAAGACCAGTAGTAAAAGAAGCACTAAGCATAGCACTGATAAATAACTTATTTTTCAGCAGGTTATAACCAGTGCATACCAGATAGCTTTCAACCTTGTTTGGCAAGGGCCAGCTTAGGGCTTCTTTTGAAGATCTGAAATTGTATGTCGCGACCTTTCTTAACTTCTTGATAATCGAGATATCCGATAGATTCAAGTTCCCGCATTGCTTTACGAATTATCTGGTTTTGCGTACGAATAGGGGTTGTAAGAAGCAACCTTTCCCTCAACCGTTTCATATTAACGAACAACGTACCAGCTGGCATTGCTTCAAAATAAATATAGAGAGATTGCGCAGCTTCTTTTTTAGCCAAAATGTATAGAACCTGAAGGCTTAACAATGTCTTATGGTCGTAACGATACAGTTCCCACATAGAAGGATCCCCAACCAGCTCAACAGTATCGCTTTTTGGATCAATCATAGCCTTCTGCACCAGATGCGTTACTGTGAACCGACCACTACGAGAGTCTGAGAAGGCAAGCACTACCGATGCAAGGTTCATTAATGACTCTTTAAAGCGCGCACGAGTTCGTTTGTTGATGTTTGTTGAACTGATACCACACATCTTCGCAAACTCGTTAAAAGTCAGGCTAATCTTCTCGGAAGTAAAACCATATTTACTGAAAGCCATGATGATCCCGAGCCAGCACTTAAAGTCGGTAGACATAGATAGTTTGACACCAGTTATCTTGATGTCGTCATAACCCTCCGATCTTGCAATTTCCATACACGAAAGCTCATCAGAGGCATCAACTTCAAAGTTTCGGTCGCGGTTTTCTTTTGTGCCGACAGGGGTAAATACACTCAATCTCAGCAGGGCCACGGGCTGAACCGACTTGGACGAGTTAGGCGTCAGTTGATAAGTCTTACCTGATTCATTACTGGTTACGTCAAAAGGATGGATTAACTCGTTGTTTTTAATCATTAACTTAACTCGTCGGTGATAAGATTTTCATTTGGCAAACTGTTTATAACATATTCTTGCAAATGCTTTTTACGCATTTACCTAAATGCCATAAGCATTCCAGTAAATGCCTTCCTTATTCATTCAAATGCTTTTCGCATGCATCCGAATGCCGGATCCTTTCATAAAGTTACTATAATCAATGAGTTAAAGATGCCGTGATCTTTACTTGAACTCTATTGATCTTTAGTGATCTAAAGAATTGATCTAACCTGTTGAAAACAATGATAAGTCCATATAAAACAAGGAATAGCGCTCCTTTATCAATATCTACAGATCGCAAACGGAAATGAAAGTGGGTTTACTATCATTGTTTTATTCAAGACAGTTTTTATTTTAATTTTATTAAGCAAATTTTTTGAGTTTACCTTTTAGATGTATCAGCCCTATTTGGCAAATTTGAGGTTCATGTATCATGTAGTAAACAGGAGGAAGATATGAACAACAGCAAACATACAGTCATTGAAGTGGATACTAATCTAGTTGAAATTGAAAAGGGATTTAATCCCCGAGAGGCGGTAATCGGAGATTTGTGTTACGAACAAGAACCTGTCAAATCGATGATTGTGTCAATCAAACAAGCCTTTAAGGAAGGAAGGCAGGTTGATATGATCAAGGTCGTAAAAAGAAAAGGTAAATATTTAGTTCGTCAAGGTCATACTCGTTTTCATGGCTTAAAATTAGCAATTTCTGAAGGTGCTAATATTCCAAAATTATCTGTTATCTTAATCGATTATAAAAACGAAATTGAAGAATACCTTGAGAACCTCGATGGTAACAGAAGCAATGGGCTAAATCCGGTTGGGCAAGCTCATGCATTAGCTCATGCTGTTAGTCTCGGGTATTCGGTTGAAGAACTAGCAATGCGATATCAACGATCAACTACCGCAATTCGTAATATGCTAAAAATCCTTGATATGCCATTAGAGCTTCAACGTTTGATTAGCCTAAATCTAATCAAAAAAACGCTCGCCATTGAAATAATGTTAAAATATTCCAACGATCACAAAATGGTTTTAAAACATATAGAAGGTTTCTTACCTGGCGTTAAGAATATTGAGACTACAACGAGCAAAATTGTAGGCATACCTGAACACAATGCAGCTGGAGCAGGACCAGACACCTTAAATAAAGGCGGACCAGAAAAGAAAAATTCGGCAGTCACACGTAAGACTTTGGGTATTAAGCGCCTCTCGCATAAGAAAACAGAACGGCTAAAATCTGAATTTCTTGAGCTTGTGGAAAGTACACATACGGAATCTATAACGAATACTCAAACAGAACTAAAATTTGGTAGAGATAGTGCACACTTGTTCAAAAATGTTGATAGTAAAAATGTAATATTTTCTGATGATGGTGTTCAAATAATCTTGAATGATGAAAAGCTAAATATTTTATTGTCTTTACTTAACGACGAAAATACAGCAATCATTCTTTCTAAACCAAAATTAGAAGAGCTTCTGGAAATTCGAGATCTCCTTAAGGAATAAAAACCCGAGGATTAGTTGAGTGATTAAACCTATAAAGCTGACTCTTATCGATAATTATAATGATTTGCTTCTAACTCATGAAGTCCTTAAACGCAACATGGAAGAGTTAGAACACGGTAAACGTTTTGACCAATTTCCTGAAGGGCATGACCACTATGAAAAAACTGTGAAAGAAGCTGTAGCAATCGTAGAGGCACGTTTGGAGGTGTTTCGAAAATGAAATCTCTTTTCTTTACTCTTGATGGTCATATGGTACCAGCCTCAGTGAATGTATCCCTTAACGGAGATGGAAATTATTATGCACCTATCGAAAGAGAATGTAACGAATGTGCGGGCACAGGCCACAAAGGGGCTGATGTATGTGAAAAGTGTCATGGGGTGCAAACAGTTGGACCCATTATTGAAAAATTAGTGGTACTAGAGCCAATTACCTTTCTCGATAACATTCCGGAACTGCGTGTTAACCCAACACTCGAAGCATGGAAATCCAGAAACCACGTACTTATTGAGAAAGCAAAAAAGGCTAACACTAAGTTTTCTAATAGTATATTGGCGCAACTAGACAATAACCGTTTTTTGACAGAACGCCAGCTGGATTGTTTCTTTACAACCTTTGATGTGATGTTGTCTGAAACTCCGGAAAATGAACAAGAAATTTTAAAACATAGCTACAATATCGGCCAGGTCATAAGCATTGAACTAACATTTACTGAAGTCAGGGCCGCGTACGCAAAAAGTAAAGGGAGTTATTTTTTTACATTTACTGGTAAAGTTAGAAATGACGGGATCGCTTTAACGGCCGATAAACAGGATCACATTTTATTGGGTGAACGTTATCATTTGACTGGAAAAGTCAGAAAATTCTATGATTTTGATTCGAAAAATTATGCTGCAATAACAGTTTTTAAGTTAAGTAAACTCCAAGACAGTTAAATGTTTTACTGCTTAAATATAGAGCCAAGACTTAAACTGTCGTTAGGACTCACTCACGTAATATTGTTGCTTACGCAATGGGTTTTATCCCTCATAAAGATCTGCGAGTATAAATCTTTTACATTTAAATTCCCCTCTATCACAACCTTTTCAATAGTAAAAAAATGATAATCTTATTAATTATAATTTTTAATTTTTTGTATACCAATACCATACAGTTAAGGCTAAAAGGTGATGATGGAGATGGACTTTAAAATGCACAATGATCTGGGTCTCGGTTTCATTTGTAAAAATGCAAGAACATCGTCAAAGCCAACGTTAAGAAAAGTTACTTTTCCGGTAAGCGCATATGAAACGTCTAAGCTTTCTTTAACCGGTTTTCAATGCCCCACAGCCTGCCGATTTCCTTTTTTTGTGCTATGCATGATAATCCATAACCATCTTTCGTCTGCATGCCCTATCAACCAAAATGAATGTTCAAATCATATATCGCAATTTTCTATCGACATTAAAGTACAAGATTGGCTTAGCCGTTCAAGAGTAGCGTTTATTGATTTCCATAATCTAAGAAATACAGATAAAACCACATTAATAACAGTGGAACATCTTGAAGCTTTACTTACTGTTATGTCAACTACTCTTGTCGCTTACGCTCCATATTCAAAAAAGAGACTTAACTTTAGCTTTCTAAATTCATTTACTTTGTCTAAAACTTCTCAAAGTTACACATTAACTTTCCCGGTAGTTCTCAGTCCGCTTTTAGATGCTCTTGGCGGTTTCATTCAGGAATGCATAACCGAAAAATTGTTAAAACGACGAAATTCGAATTTCATGGTTTACGAGTATCTTAAACGTTCAGGCCAGAGCTCTCATAAAGTGGAGGACATTAATAACGACTTACAGCTTAAAACTCTAAATATAAGACTTATGAGCGTCCTTACTGGGCTTTCTCAGCAAGGACTCATTTCATTTATTTGCGAAGGAAAGAGGGGCGACCGGAGAATAGAAGAGCTTCAGTTTATACCTTATGTTCAACGAACTCACCCTGAGGTATTAACTTTTCAGGAATGGATTAGCCCCGTTGATTAGAATTAACTCTATTTCAGCACGGCCAGTATTTCTGTTTCCGTTTTCCGTGTATTTGGCTTACTTCCTACGGATCGGTAAGCGCTGAGTCTGTGTATGACGAATCCACGCTCTTCATAGAGGCCCAAAGTGAATGGTGTCAGGCTATTTGATATCGCAACAGCAGCGCCTTTTCTGTGAGCGTCAACGAGCATATTTGCTAACAGCACGTGGTCGCTTTGGCTGAACGGTTTACCATCGTAACTGACAAAACTAGTTTTGCTTGTTTTGTCATATGGCGGATCACAATAAATCTGATCTCCTTCGCCGGTTGCGGCCAGAGTCTCCTCAAAACCAGCGGTGATCAGTTCAATACCTGAAAGACGAAATGAAAGGTAGTCTATTTTATTGAAGTCAAGCTTCAGTTCTGTATGTTTCCCCCAGGGCACTGAATAGATTCTTTCTGAGTTATAGCGGCACATACCGTTATAGCCCAGGCGATTCAGGGAGTAAAACAAAGCCGCTCTTTGAAGCGGTTGACCAGAAATACAGGTTTTGTTGAAACGGTCCCTCATCTCATAGTAGTCCTTTTCGACAAAGGTTTTATCCGCTAGGTTTTGGACCTGATTTATAAAGTTAGTTTTCTGTCTTTGAATAGTCCTGTATAGGTTGATCAAGTCTGGATTGCTATCTGCAAGCAATGCATTTTGTGCAAACATGTTCAGAAAAACGGCACCACCGCCTATAAAGGGTTCTACCCACCGGCAACTATGATCGTGTGGGTAGTGATGGCTGATGAAAGGCATCAGTTTCGTTTTTCCACCAGCCCATTTGATTATCGGCATGTGTCTGAGATGTCGAGTCAAAGTGTCTATACCTGAGAGAGAAATTTAGGTGCTGGTATCGTACCTAACCACGGGCTTTAACTAATAACTTAGGGAGCAAAAAAAAGTTGTTTAAGACGCACAGTTTTGACTTTCAGCATTGCGGATTTATAAGATTTTTCCTCACTGATACCTGAACTTTATGTTTTGGATTTATGTCTTTGTTTATGAAGCGATTTTGATGCCATCACAAGAAATGGGGAGCCCTCTTTTTTTGTGAAAAATCAGAATAGGCTCAAAAAGTACCTTTTTTGCGAAAAATTATGGATTTTTTTTTCGGTAGTATCCCCGCTACGCAGAAAGTAAGCAGAAAAATGTAACGGAGCCCCTATGAGTGTTTTACTGACAGAACCTACACAGCAAGCTAATGACAAGGTCTTTAAAACGGCCCATGTTGCCTTTTCAGTAGTTACTGGCACAGGTCGTTACGTCACTGGGCTTAAACAGTTCCGTGATGCAAACCCTGAACTTTGTACTGAAGTAAGTGACCAGAAAGCATGGGCTATCCACCCTTCAGTAATTCAGGTCACGCCAGGCTTCAACTCCCGCGAAATGGGAATGGGTGACGATTACTATAAGCTCCCTGAGGTTGAAGAACACATCTACAACATCAAGAATGCCTACATTCGAGGTGACTATGTAGACCCTATCCGAGTACGTGTCATTGATGGGGTACCTTTTGTTCGCCAGGGGCACTGCCGTTTAAAAGCCGCAATGATGGCATGTGATGAAGATCATGACATCACAATCCTTTGCGTTGAGATTAAAGAAGATGAAATTGGCTGTGAGCTCGCGACCATTGATGGTAACCGTGGTCTTGCGCTTTCTCCTGTTGCGCTTGGCGAGTCCTATCGTCGCCTACATTCTCTTGCTGGCTGGTCACTCGAACGAATTGCTCAACGTGAAAATAAAAGCCCGACGACCATCAGTTCTCTTATCCGCCTGACAACCTGTTCTGTTGTTATCAAGAAATGGATTCATGCTGACGCTATTTCGTATGTTAACGTGCTTTCACTGATCGATGAGCTCGGTGAAACAGAAGCAATTTCACGTATCAAGAAGATGATCGCGGAACTTGAGCAGGCCGATGCGAATGGCATCACGGTGAAAAAAACCCAACATGGTCAGGTACGAGTCAGACCTTCAGACTTCAAGCCAGCACGGATTCCGCCGGTTATTGCCACAAAAGCCGTAGAAGGCGTCAAACTCATCACCACCAGCTTATTACAGAAACTGGGGGATATTGAATTGCCGGAGATGACAGATTCAAGTGCTGACGAAGAAATCAACATTACGTTGAACCGCAGTACTCTGGAGATGCTGAGAAATCTTTCAAAAGAGATCACAGAATCAGAGAACAAGCAGCTTCGCCGTGCGGAGAATCGTCAGGCAAAACTTAATGGTGAGAAGCCAAAATACCCACGTAAAAAAAATGCTAAGAAGGCAGGGGAAGAGACCGATCAGGATACTGACCCACAGCCGGACGCAGAATAATTTACTTTTGGCAAAGTGTTGGTTTTGTCAGAGTCATTAAGGATTCAGGCTTTTTGCCCGCCTTTTTTAAACCTCCATGTATCGTTCTTGCCCCGTTTATGCGGGGCTTTTTTTTTGCTTCTTTCTATGAGTTGACATCTTTAAGTTTTATTCAGAGACATAAAAAACTTTTTCGTGTCACTGAACCTATTAGGTTACAGAGCGACGTTGCTATCCTGGTAAAAGTTTTTTCTAAAGGACCGGTAAAATGTCATCTCTTGATTCTGAAGCTAAACCCGATAATGCAGGTCACAGCGTACTGGCTTTAACAACCTCTCATAGCCTGGTGGTTAGCTCTTCTGAAACATTTCTTCCAGATATGCGCAAAGAGCTCGGCATTATCGCGGATCTTGTTGAGTCCTATAATGATGAACTCTGCTTGTTGAAACACATGGCTGTCCAGTTCAAAACCCACAATCACCAGAAACTTTATTCTTATCTCTCAGGCTACAACCACAGTATCTCTGAAGCGGATGCCTTGTTCGCGGAAAACGCTCTGAGATCTGAATACTGGAAACGCGTTATGGCACTCACTGATGTTTTGCCTATCATGTCGGATGCCAAACGTAACGAATGGGATAAGCAGTTTACGGCCGACCGCTATATTATGCCGCCTCAGGTGATCCCTGATTTCACAGCTGACGCTGTAGTAGGCACAGTCGTTGCTTTGCTTAATGACCGCAATCAATTTATTAAAGAAAGGGTTTACGACGTCTTCCAGTCTCTGAGCCGCAGTCATAAGACAAACAAAGCTTTTGGGTTCTCCACCCGCATGATCACTACCGGAGTTTGCGAGCCGTCTAAATACCCCTGGCAGAAATTAAGGGTGGATTTTAAAGAGTCTGGCATTTCACCACTGAGCGAGCTCCGCGTTATATGCGCATTCTTCCGTGGCGAACAGGTGAAGGCGATCCATAACACCAAATCATTGGTTGAGGCGTTGGTCGAACATGAGGGGTTCAGAAAATGGATCTGCATCGATGGCAACAGTATTCGTTTCAGGGTTTACAAAAATGGATCAATGCATATTGACGTCCACCCTGATATCGCCGAGCGGCTTAACAATATTTTATCAGCTATCGTACCGCTGGCATTACCTGCCGACCGCATGGCTCATAGCAAGAAATCTTTGGAGGCATTCCCTGTACTTAAGCAGTGCATCGACTTTGATACCCGGATGCAGCTTTCTGAACTAATGTTTAAAAATGACGGGGACAATAAATGGAGTTGCTGGACATCTTTAGGGTCTCTCGCCGAACGTAAAACTTCGAGTGTTGCCGCTGACACCCTTCGGTTCTTAGGGGCAACAGTAACAAAATACGATGTGACATTTTCCTATGATCCGTGTGAGGTTATTCGTTACATCGGCCAGATAGGGGAGATGCCTGATATTGTATCGCATCAGTTTTACCCTTCATCTTGCCGAATCAGCGAATATGTATATTCCCTGCTCGGTGCAGGGGAAGGGGATACCCTCCTGGAGCCTAATATTGGCCATGCGGATTTGCTTAAATCATTCCCTGCCGGTGTGATCGTTACTGGCATCGAGCTTGATACTTTGAATTGCCTTATCTCCCGGGCTAAGGGATACGATACGACAGAAGCTGACTTCCTCACATGGTCTAAGTCTAATCAACAGAAGAAGTTTGATTATGTCGTGATGAACCCACCTTTTGCCGATAACCGGGCCAGGCTGCATCTCCAGGCAGCTGCATCTCATCTCGCAGCCGGGGGATCTCTAGCAGCCGTTCTTCCATTATCTCTTCAGGGGCTCGATAACCTTCTGGGGGAAGAATTCCGGACGGAATGGATGGACGTTTTTGAGAACGAGTTTGAAAACACGACCGTTTCGGTTCGCATCCTGTACGCCGAACGTATTCAACAAGAGGAAGTCCTATGAGCAACCAACCCACCAGCCTGCCAGAAGAAGATATTGAGTTTGTTATGGATACCTTTCAGAGGAGCATGGGTAAATCCAAACCTGTCAGGGATACTCAAATAGAGGGCGAGAAACCGCAAAGTAAAGAGTCCGCAAACTCAACTGAAAACCCCGGTTATGAAGAATTCTTTTAATTACGCTCATGATATCCTGGTGCAGTTATTTAGAATGATATTTGAGGGATGGGGGACATTGTGATTAAAAGGCGTAACATTCGACGATCAGTTTATGGATTGCTTATTGTTCTTATCGCCGGAAATGTGTGGTTAGGCCTTAGAGCTGATAAAATTCATAAAGTGCGTTATCAGGATTTCTGGTCACCGGCAACTGTGATTAAAGTAACTGTAATGCCTTCAACGAATGAAATCCAGCTCAGTGGTAAAATCCCTAAATCGGTAAGAGTTTCAAACAATTATGTTGAGTACTCGTTACCGGGCACACTCTCGGACAAGACCATTTACCGAAGCGTGTTAGAAGATGAGATGCTCACTTTGCTTAATGCTGGAGGTCAACTTGAAGTTAAATACACTCTGGACAAGCAGACAAATCGAACTAAGGTATGCACTAAGTGCTTACGGGTGATTAAAGATATTAACCATCAATATTCAGCCACTGAGGTAAAGCATGGGCAGTCCTAAATTTGAAATTGCTGAGCAAATTAAAATGTGGATCGTTGTTTATCTAGTTTGCTTTTTAGCACTTTACTGTGTGTTAAGCGCTCTACATGCGCTTTATGATCCGCTAAATTTACCTGCCCTGACGTGGCCTATCAGCTGGTTCGTGGTGCCTGAAATGACAAGTTTTGGCAGTGCATTATTAGCTTTTGTCCTAACGCCAGGCCTTTGCTCTATAATTGCTGTTTTATTCGGTAAGTCTACCTTTAAAAAAGCTAAAACAAAAATATAGAGTTAATTAGATTGGTGGCTCAGGTTTATAAAACCTCTCACTAGAGAGGTTTATTTATTATTTTTGACTGAGATTAACAGCGTTTTCCATAAATGTATCAATAACAACCGTAAGAGACTGGCTGGTACCATGGCTATACTCAGGCCAAGGTAAAAAAGGATATGAAGAATACGCCATCAACATGATACTGGTTGGGCAACGCCAGTCCGTTGGAACACCTTTACTGTAATGGACAATCATAGCCGGGCGACTACAATCAATATCTCCAGCGTTTTTATCGAGTACGAAAGTAGCCAGAACGCCGGTGTCCTTCTGGGATACGAAAACAAGGCTGTCAGTAAAAATAAAGGCCATTAAGGAAGAGGCCAGGAAAGCGCCAGTAAATAAGGACTTCTTCTCTTTCCAAACGCGTCGAGCATATAACCCCATTAGCGCTACCGCTGAAACCATTCCGGACCACTGAGCACCCAAAGAAAAATCTGTTACTGTTTTAGATGTCATACTTTCATTAATAGTAATCATTGCGACAATGAATGGTGATGCAATTCCAAGTGTTGCTAGGACTATCAGCGATATTTCAGACCGGTTTTCTTTAGCGGATCCTTTACTTATTGCAGACATTGCTCTGAACATAACGAATGTACTGTTGAGCATCAGAAAACAGCATAAGAGCATGTATAACATTGGGTTTCCTCAACCTAGAAGTGATGGTTACCCTGTTATTTTACATAAATTTGACTCAACAGATGCTTTTAAAATCTCGCTTCCTTGAATTTAAAAACATATCAGCACAATTGGCAAACATAAAGGAGCAGCGTCTATCAAAAGTTACTTTTATGATTGGTTGAATACTCATTTTGAAGGCTAAAATCCAAAAAAGTGGGTACAAAAAGTTACTTTTGCGTCATCCAGATGCACTGCCGCCATTTTGCATTCTGTACGTTGGTTGCTTTCTCACTTGATGTCTCTTTTAACAGGCAAATTATCACTTTATCCGACCGGACCTTGTAGGCTGAATCCGTAGAATAAGGCTATAACCTATTCCCGGAGCATCATATGCGTAAAACTCTAATTGGCTGCATGGTTGCAACTGCCCTTGCTACTGTATCTTCGGCACATGCTCAGGTATTTAGCTACTCATTTACAGATACCAATAAGGCTGTTCGGAATATTAAGCCTGCAACACAAACATATCTTAATCCCGCTGGTGTTTTGACTCTGAACTTGATATCGGGTCTTGATCGGTACGAGCGAGTGACGGTCACACGAGACAGCGATAAAAAGGTTATGTATTCCTCCGTCTCGACCAAAACGAGCGTTGCAGATCGTATCGTTGCTGCCGATGGAACAGAATACTATGGAAAGGATATGGTTCTACCGGCGCTCGGAGAAGGGACCTTTACTGTAGTCAATGAAACTCTGGATATTCGCCAGACTGTAGTGAGCACATCTACTTATCATTTCATCGTTGATACAACTCCTCCACGCTATAAGAGTATTTATCCGAGTCAAAACGCAGGTTACGACATGGTACTTTCTGGGCCACTTTGGGAGTTGGGCCGAGGCGGTAGTGGCCAGTTTTCTATATTTGCAGACGGTATTGAGGATGCTAGTGGAATTGCCAAGATCCGTCTTGTCATTAAACGAAGTAATGGTTCTGTGGTCTCCGACAATAACCTGAGTTATGACACAGCCAATAAACGTGCGTTCTATCCGTGGATTAAAGATATGAACACCCAGGCTGGCATGCCCTCAAGTGATCTTGATGAAGAATTCACCTTCAATTTCATCGTTACGGACCTGGCAGGAAATACGCTTAACATTCCTCCCCAGCGGTTTTTATATGACGATCAAATGGGAGAATTTACGCCATTTGCAGTTCATGACTCACGTGTAAGCACCAGTGTTGTACCCGGCATTTCTTCGGGATACGTCCCGTTTAAACGAGGCCTTACAGTGCTGGAAAACCCCTACAAGTTGGTTATACGTATCCCAAGAACTAACTGGAAGCCATATCGAAATGGTGGCATGAGCATTACCAATAACTATGGCGGAGTACAGGTCCTTTCCGAAGATGCCACCTATGTCTACGTGGAAGTTAAGCTGCCACAGGGTGCCTTAGATGGAAACTACTATAGACCTGTGAATACATATCAATGGTCTGGAGGAGATCTTGGTCAGTATGCCAGCTGGCTCAACTGGGATCCTGCCTCTGTAAAGAGTCCGGCTTGGGGAAGTTCACCCATAGAACGACAAAAGGCTGATGGAACATGGTTCAACAGCGTAAACTGGAACCTGTTCAAGGCATCTGATATGCCTATAAAACTTACTAATATCCGGTTCAATGTACAGGCTAGGCCATATGATCAAAAAATCACTGGCGGAGCAACATGCAGTATTCCAGCTGGCTCAACAACCTGTACCGTCTCTTTGCCCCAGGATATTATAAATGGCACTACCGGCTATCTTCATAGTGGCTATGAAGTAAGGTCAACCACCGAAGCAACCTTCTTTGCCCCTATATGGGAGAATATAGCCTGGCATACACTGGGTCCCTCCGTCACTGGATTTGATTACATTGAAACCACCAACATTCTCCAGGTTTACGTGAATCAACCTGGAGATGGTTCATATTTCGACCATGTTTATGTAAATCGAGTTTGGTTGTCAGATAAAAACCGTAACAACGCAGAAATAAGCGTAACCGGCAAACAAACAGGTAGAAATATGGCGTCTGGGAACTACACGTATGAGTTCAACATGAAAGAGGTACCAGAAGGCAGTTATAACGTGGTAATTAATGCCCAAGATACATTCAACAATACCGGTAACCTCCCTTATCAAACTGTTGTCGTTGATAATACAGCACCATCTGTAAGTATTAGCTACGAAGGAAAACCGATCAGCAAAAACGTAACAGTATATGGGCTGGAGAACGTCCGTATACAGCTCACCGATGCTCTAACTAAACCATCCTTAAGCCGTATGACTCTTCGCGGTGGCCCTGTTTCTGATGCGGTGGAATTGTCTTGGGTGAATCTGGGAAACAACCTGTATGCACCTAATTATCCCAAGATCTTTCCGTCTCTTAATGAAGGCGAAACATACACTCTCACAGTTCAGGCCAAAGATGAGATGAACAACGTTAAAGAAAGCTCAGTCGAATTTAACTACCTTCCAAACAATCTCGTCAGGCTAGAGAATCTGAAAACCTTAGCTGTCAATGCTTCTCTCAAAACATCTGACAATACTCCTCTGGCTGTTCTGTATGCCAGCCAGCTGCGTAAAAAGGATGGTTCAATCGCTACAGGGCTTCAGGACGCAGTGCTTACTGTCCGTAAGGACGCTGCATTCGGCGTGACTGTAAATGGTGTTTCTGCGATGCCAGGTGAAAGCAAAGAGCTTCAACTGGATTTGGGGCTCGGGGACAGCCGTAGCTTTCCTATTTTCCCTGCTGTATCCGGCCTTACAGGCAGATCTGAGTTCATGATTAACATTGAAGAATTAAAATAAAGCAGGGCTGTTTTGCTGAAGCACAACGGCCGTCTTCTGATGCGCCGTAGCCCATGTTGTTGCAAATCAGTCCGACGTTCATTGCGTAAGTAACGCTTACTGCGGACCATGGTAGTGATTAGACTCACTACCATGGTCATTTCACCACATATCTTCTCTGCATTGCTCTTGTTGGGCAGACTAGTAACTCGTCACTAAATTGCAGCTTTTGTCTTGCTAAGTCGCTGGTATAACTGCACTACGAAATCGTCAAAAGATTTTATCCCTCATGTAGATCCAATAAATGATCCCAAAGGTGCCAGAGAGTACAAAGAAGATCCCGGTACGCTGTAGGCCGCATGGTTACTGGGCTGGAGCATTGTCACTGACAACAGTAGCGACATAAGTGACAACGGGAGTGACTTAAAAGACAATGGTAGAGACTATTTCGACGTTGGTAATGATTTTAAGTGACAATGGTAGTGAGGTTAGACTTAAACTTCCACTGTAAGGTAAGGTGACTCGCATTATTTAAATAAATTATTACTTTCAATTACTTGCGACACGAGTCTGCATGTATGCTTCTATTTCTCAAAAATTTATCCACCGAAAATGCCTGTGGCTGTGATTTAGCTTTGACGACAGTTTTTATCAGGGAGGCAAGTTGAGACCTGTATAAGAACTAAGCATTTATTTATCCCCATTTTCCACAAGGTAGTTCCAATAATTAGTACCTTAGTGTTCCTGATAGATCAAAAGAGATCCCCGCTGCCTCCAGGCCAGACGGCACAAGGCCTGAGACGTGATCAGTGACAACAGTAGTGATTATTTTGACATTGGTAGTGATTATTATAACGTTGGTAATGAGTTTTTTGACATCAGTAGTGATCAGAGCGACAATAGTAGTGACTTTTCATTAGATCTTTTTAACTTGATCTGATCCGTTGTTGATAAGAGTTGCAGGTCATTGTATGCAAAGAGTTTTTGCCAAGTTTTAATGAGTGGAGTCGTTTTTTTAGGTAGAACTTATGCACAGATATGGATCATCACAATGATCCATCCAGTGACATAGAGTTCGCTGGGGCTTACTATTCACCAATCTGTTTACACATTCAGTGATAACTTATTATGACTAAAGAGAAAGATACTGAGCAGCAGGACCTGGTCACCAGGGCTTTCTCTGTTAGAGAGAAAGAATCAGGTAAAGACATCATTTTGCGTCCTAACAGCAACCGTACGGTGCAGTCTATTGCTTTGATGCGGCTCGGGCTGTTCGTCCCATCACCAAAGAGTGTGGGGCGTCAAAATCGGGAATATAAAACGGTTGGCTTTGACGCAACGAAAGAGTTACAGACGCTCTCTTTAATGGAGAGCGAGGGGTTCACCAATATTTCAATTGTCGGTGAGCGTCTTGATATGTCAGTAGATTTTAAGACGTGGATGGGCATCATTCGAACCTATGCCAATCATCCGATTAACAATGACACGATAAGCTTAAAATTCACTGAATTCCTCAAGCTATGTACGCCTGAAAATTATCGCTCATCTACAGCGTCCAGAAAACGTATAGACGCC
Organism: Enterobacter cloacae; assembly: GCA_014169315.1. Lineage (NCBI taxonomy): Bacteria > Pseudomonadati > Pseudomonadota > Gammaproteobacteria > Enterobacterales > Enterobacteriaceae > Enterobacter > Enterobacter cloacae. Next base: position 25,593 of record AP022134.1, read on the forward strand.
TCCTTACGCAGGTTAGCATCCGTTACCTTGTCGTTCACCAGTAATAACTCGTCCAAAGTCTATACAACGCATCTGGTACAGTCTGCCCTGTTAGACCCGGAATCAGATCAGGTTGTCCTTCAGGTTGATCCTAAGATTTTCGAGCTCTATCAATACGATCATAAGGTTTTGATGCAGCTGAAGGCAATTAAGGAGTTGGCCAAGAAGGAAAGCGCCCAGGCTCTCTATACGTTCATAGAGTCATTACCGCCAAATCCTATACCGATATCCCTTACTCGGCTGAAAAATCGTCTGAACCTCAAAACACGAGCAAATAGTCAGAATGCTACCGTGAGAAAGGCTCTTGAAGAGTTGGCATCGATAGGATACCTCCAGTACACCGAAATTAAGAAAGACGGAAAAGTATACTTCCAGATTCATAAGCGGGATCCCGATCTGAATTTGAACAATACTCAGCCTCCTTTAGAAGTGGTTGAAGATGAAGAAGAGAACTCAGGGTCTTCTGTTTTAGAAGGTGAGTTATGCCCACCAGCTGACCCGATAGACGGCGATGATGTTCTTACCGTCCATGATTTAACCGCTGAAGAACTGCGCTATATTCGTAGTCTTCGAAGCCAGAAAAAGAACAGCAACGCCAGCTAAAGTTAACCCGGCGGTTCAGGCTCCGGGTGCTAAATTACTTCTTCGATTTTCGTTAGTCCCAGCCCGCTCTTTCACGTCAACGGTAATGAGTCAAAAGTCATTACCGTTGTCATTGTTCTCTACCACCCTATGTAGATCGAGATTGCGAATTCAACGCTTTCTCCTGAGTCACCTGTTAACACCCGGTTTCTACGCTTTACTTCATTGGCCAGTACATCCAACGGAAAATATCGTAACGGGGTGACAATGGCAGTGAGTTGACCCACTCACTACCATCGACATTCAAATCCCGGCTTCTCTGGTAGCTATAGTGACAATGGTAATGATGTGTACCTTACTGGCATTGTCATTGTCCTCCGAGTGTGCGTTCAGCTTTGGGAGGACACCGGAACTTAATGCGGCGAGTCACGGCCATTGTGAATCTCGATTGGATTGGCGAATACGGCTTCCGGTTGGGCCAGATGTCAATGGTTATGCTTCATCCAGCTCATTACTGTAGTCATTGCCGTTCAGCTGAGCTGATGCTCCTCTCATTCTATGTGGCGACAACGGTAGTGAGCCCAGAAAGTGACTACCGTTGTCATGGCCGTCCAGTAGAGCGGGTCAACCTCTTAAATCACAGGGTGACAACGGTATTGAGCCCAGAAAGTCACTACCGTTGTCATGGACGTCTGGTTAAGCGGATCTACCTCTCAATTCACAGGGTGACAATGGTAGTGAGCCCAGCAAGTCACTACCGTTGTCATAGTCGTCCCGTTGAGCAGATCAACCTCTTAACTTACAGGATGACAACGGTAGTGAGCCTATTAAGTCATTACCGTTGTCATTGCCATCCAGAAGAGCGGATGATCCTCTCAATTCATACGGCGACAATGGCACTGAGCCCAGCAAGTCACTTCCGTTGTCATAGCCTTCCAGAAGAGCAGATGAGCCTCTTAATTAACAGGGTGACAACGGTAGTGAGCTCATTAAGTCATTACTATTGTCATGGCCGTACAGCTGAGCTGATCATCCTCTCAATTCACACGCCGACAATGGTAGTGAGCTATTAAAGTCACTACCATTGTCATAGACGTCCAGTTAAGTGGACCATCCTCTCAATACACACGGTGACAACGGTAGTGAGCCATTAGAATCACTACCGTTGTCATTGCTTTTCAGGTGCACTGATAAGGCTCTCAATAGACACGACGACAATGGCAGTGAGCAATTAGAGTCACTTCCGTTGTCATTGCTTTCAGCTGAGCTGATAAGGTACGTCATTTACACGATGACAATGGCAGTGAGCCAATCGAGTCACTACCGTTGTTAATGCCGACCAACCGAGGGAAGGGTCCGCTCAAAGAACTGAGTGACAACAGTAGTGAGATCATCCAATCACTACCATTGTCAGCTTAAACCTGTAGGACGAAGAGGCTTGTCCGATAAAATGACGACAATGGAAATGAGCCTATCCATCACTACCACTGTCATTAAAGTCCAGCGGTTCAACGTTAATCAGTAGCTCCGGATGACAATGGTTGTGAGTCAGGCAATTCCCAAGCATTAAGTGACAGCAGCGTAACACCTCTAAGCTCACTCCTGTTGTCAGGGGTTAGGGTATTGAGTCTCTACCGTCGTCAGTGTTTCTGAGACACCAGTATTGCAGATCACTACAATTGTCACTTAAGTATCGACGGGGGAATAGATGCAAGTGACTGGCTAACCAGTACCAGTTTAGATTCAAAACGATCCCATCTTTGTGGATGCACTTGAGTAAGCTCGTATGACGATATGTCAGAGAAGTGACAACGGGAGTGAGTTGCCGGACTCACTACCGTTGTCATCCCCGGTTGAAGGAAGAGGATCCCCGGGGCTGTATATTTACCGGGTATCCTTACTCAAGGGTTTCGACACTCACTCCCATTGTCGTAATCAACGAGTGTGCATTGTCTTTTAAAAGCATCGCTGGAAACGTACGATTAAAGTAACTTTTCTTTCGGTTCTTCCTTGCGAATCTCTGAAGACGTACTGGCTGATCGGAGTCAAGGAGGGCAGTAAAATTGAAGCCGTCAGTTTTACTGTCGGCTCCGGGTAGTTACTTCAACTCGTCGATCTGAATCATGAATTCTGAGGTGCCAACTTTCCCATTTTCGGAAGGATAAACGGGTAACAGAAGATTATCCCCCTGGCCCATATCTATTTGCACCTCAACTGACTCACCTGGAGCCGCCTGTGCCCCGTTAAATTTAATACCGAAGGCTGCATCCTTCCGCACAGTCAGCGTTGCGTTCTGGACCCCTTTAGCAATTTCTCCATTTGTCTTACGCAGAACGTTAGTGGACAGGTACGCAAGGGGTACGCCATCTGTCGTTTTGAGAGGCGAACTGACCGATAATGTGCGTAGATTATGTAACTGCACAAGGTTATTCGGTAGATAACTGAACTTCTGAGTATAGGTTTTGGTATTCGACTGACTATCGGCAACTGTTACGCTAATTGAATAATTTTCAGATGGTTCGAAATTTGGGAACAGCCTCGGATACTCAGGCATGTATGTATCTTTGCCTGCCGGTGACCACGTAAGCTCAACGTTATCAGCTGTGGGGCCACCTACGAGCTGAAGACGGGTTATCCTCGGGGTTGTCAGATTATCTGCCAGAGCGATCCTGAGGTTCTCCAGGCCGTACACTACCGTATCGTCTTTTACCGGCTTTCCGTCGAATGTTATGGCCACTGTCGGAGGAGTGTTATCCAGAGCAATTTCTCCGAAAGTTTTATTGGTCTGGTTCTGGAAGAAGTCCCTGATGTTGACCTCAACGTTGTATTTTCCTTCAGACTGACGGGATAAATCATAAGCAATCGTGTAGTTACCTGAGATACGAGATTTGATTACGCCTGTGGGTGACATCCGGGTACCGGTGTTCTTATCGGAAAGATAAAATTCCCTCAATGAGACCGAGTCGAACCAGTTACCATCGCCTTCAAGTGACGCCAGTACATCCAGCTGCTTGTTAGTCTCGTCATATGATATCGAGTTTATTACCGGCAGTTGTTTATTGTTCCAGCGTGTCATAATCCATTGCTCAGACCGCAAAATGGGATTGCTGATGCTGCGAACGAAGTAAAGGATCCTATTGTAGCCCTGGGTACCCAAGGCCATATCAAACGTCTCAGGCGCTTCACACGAGGTTTTTCCTGCCGGAATGGTGCAGGTCGCCTTACCGCCGATCTCTTGTGCAAAGGGCCGGGCTTCAACGTTAAAACGAAGTCGGGAAATTTTAATTGGCAGTCGTGATGAAGCCACACTCTCAAAATCCTTCCACTTAACCCAGTTCCCCTTATCATCGAGGAAATCTACCCAGGTACCCGCAAATGCAGGCGTTTGGTTTGCAGATGGGTTTAGAACGAGGCTGTATGACGGATAATACCCTCCCCACTGGCCAAAGTTCGCCATACGAGCCATATCCCCATTAATTGAGCCATAGGGAAGAGTCATTTCAACATAAGCATAAGTGCTGTCTACAGCTATCTCTTTGGGGGCGGAATATTGATTGATGAACTGAAGCCCACCTTCTGAATAAGCACGGTAGTTAGATTTTGGGATCCGGTAGACTAATCGAATAGGGTTTTCGTTAACGACCATACCGGCTTTGTAAGCCGGATAATTAGAAACCCCGGGTACGACGCTGGAAGACGTATTTGGATCATGAACGGCCCACAGTGTCATCTCACCCAGCGTGTTGTCGTAGCGAAATTTTTGAGTTGGCAGCGTTCGGCTATTACCTGCGTTATCGAAGATAACAACTTTTGCAGTAAAGTCTTCATCCAGGTTGCTGTCTGGTATTCCGGTTCCCTTAACTGAATTCTTAGAGTAAGTGTGGTACATCTTTTGGCCGGATACGTCATACTGCATCTGTGTAGTGCTGTAGAGGCTACCGTCCTGCCTGTAAATATATATTAGGCCCTTATCAATACCATTTGCATCACTTACGCCCGAAGAGGTGAAGTCATACTGCCCCGTTGCCTCTAATCCAAGCTTCCACACGTCACCAGCGGTAGAGCCAGAACCAGTATTAGCGGTAAGAGCATTTGCCGCTGGAGGGGTGACATCAATTAGCCAGTTATAGTTATAGGTCGCTACAGGCTTCTGATTGAGATCTAACACGTTTATCTGAACGACAAATTTGCCTTCACCCAAAGCAGGCAAAGTTACTTTTTTGCCGTAGAACTCACTACCGTCAGCAGCTGTTAGTCGGTCTGATACACCCGTCCGTGTAGTCGTAGTATTAAGAATGACAGTTCCAGTGTCTTTCGTGACTTTGACATTAACGAAACGATCAAGACCTGAAATAAGTGTCAAAGTTACCGGTGATGCCGGATTAAGCATAAGACGAGAAGACGGGGCGTGGATCTCAATACCGTTCGTGTCTTTAAAGGCCGATTCATATATCTGAGCTGGGGCCTGAACAGACATACCGAGTCCGGCTACAGCAGTAATAAAAGCGAGATGTTTCATTCTTATTCCCCTTTAGGTTTGGTGTTATTTTAAGCTTTTCCTAAAGGTCACTATGTTCGTAAAAGTATAAAAAACTTCTCCATATGGTGCTCGAAATTACAAATCTATAATTTGCCTTTCGACAAACCTTATTGTGCGTTCAGGACGGAAATCTTTCTTTTTGGAATTACATCTGACATTTCTGTGGTGTCCAAACTGGCAACGATTGCAAAACTTATAACATTAGCCTGAAACTATCGGCATCCACATATCGCATTAAGTGATGCTTTTACTTTGTGTAAAAAAGAATCAGGATAAATTAGGTATGTCAGATATAAATGCGTTAACGGACGGCATATATGAATCAAAACCTGGCGGCATTACGCCACCAGTCGAGAGGGGAGTGAACCTCAGTCAGTACGTCTACCTTCGTTCCGCAAGGCGCTTCTTGTTGTGAATTACAAACTGCCCTGGCGAGAACTGCATCATTTCACCCCTAGCAACACACGTGCCTCTTCAACGGTTTGCCAAGAAGGCATTGCTACGCCAGATTGAGTGCCGTTGCCCCTGCGCTCACCTGTGTCACATTCTACATAAAGACGCATCAGCATCGCTTCTGTTTCAGCGGCCCGGCTATTATCCATTACCAGTTCTGCTGCGCGTCGTAGCTGTTCTGGAATGTCATTCCACATTCCCGCACCACTTCTGTCTTTGTTAGTGAGCAAGTCTTCAATAGCAGATGAAGCCATGTTAAGCAGGTCAGCCGAAACTAAAGGCATCGGCGGGGCGGTATAGAGGATTCGACGTCTTCCGCGTCTGTCTGGATCGTATTTATCATAAAAAGCTTTGTTCACATCTTCCCAGTGCCACTGAAGTTGCCCGGTTGCGTCATGGTGGCAAAACTCGCACTGATAAACAGGCGCAATCGACATAACTGCCTTTCCAATACGTGCCAGTACAGCAACTTCGTCAGCTCTGAGACTCATTGCTTCGCTTGGGTTACTACCCTCGGCAAATTCCAAAATTTGTTCAATACGTTCTGGTGTGAAAGTGGTCATAGGCTTTGAAAACATATTTTTCCAGTTGTGCTTACCATATCATCAGGCATTAGGAGCGTTAGCGAATAATTAACAGGTCAGGACCAAAACTAAATCCTTCCCCCATACGGTCTTCATGACGGGAGACATATGCCTTACCGTATTTCTCCAGATCCTGTAAGCGATCTTTTGCCAGATTCCACGAGTATTCCTGGCCCCACACGGGTCCGTCACGCCCGTCAAAGCGGTCAGGTTTACAATTTGCTTTCAGAAGAGCGTAGACATGCTCCACCGTGGGTAGCTGCAAAGCACTATTAGCCTGAGAAACGGCAGTATGCGTCATTTCTGTTCACTCTTTATTGATTTAGTCAGTTAAGCCGGTCAGGTAACTTTAACCGGCTACTCGTATTAAGATTTCTTTCCGGTTGCTTGTCAGTTAGCGGCGAAGATCAATTTCAAGGCGGGCTGTTTTGACCTTTGTTCCGGACTCCCTAAATGTATCATCCGGAAGAGGCGAAATTTGTCCGCCAAGTTGTTTGACTCGCTCCCTGAGCGCTTTTGTCAGTGTGTCTTCCCGGAACAATACCCCAGCTGACAGAATGGCCTGTAAGCGACCTCGCTTAGCGAGCATTGCGATGGCATGCATGACATGTTTAACGTCAGAGCGTTTAAGGAATGGTGGATTCATAACGATAACATCAAAAGTTTCATCGGGCTGGTACCCAAGAAAGTCGGTATGCACCAGCTCGACTCCTGTGCTAAGGACACTATCGTTCTTCACTGCAAGGAATCGCTCATCGTTCAATTCGATCCCGGTAATCAATGCATCCGGAGCCGCCAGTTTTAAGGCTTTCAGAATGCGGCCATCACCAAACTCTGGCTCCAGTACACGCTCCCCGGCAGCTGGTTCAGCGCGTAGAACCATATCTGTGACTAAATTCTCAGGTGTAGGGAAGAAATTGAACAGATCTCGTGGGATGTCAACCGAACCTGTCAGAATGATTTGCTCGATACGCTCAGCTGCATCCGCCGTAAAAATATGTGCCTGCTCTTTTCGGTTCCATTTGCCACCGGCGGCTTCGAGCACTTTGTTTGTCTTAACATAAATGCTGCGGTCGAGCTGGTCGGCCAGGAAAAGAAAGTTCCCTTCAGCACGGCAGCGAGATAAGACGTTCAGAACTTCAGTTGAGATTTGCATTAAAACTCCATTAAGAGGATTTACCCGCCTGGCGGCAGCGGGTTGGTTACTTAAACGGGACAATTCAGATTTGGCCTTGGTTAGTCGGCAGACAACAGCAGGGATGGGCTGTTATAAGAGAAGCGGTCAACGGGAGCCTTATCAAATCGCTGACCGCTTGCATCAGGGGTCAGAACGAGTCCGTTATGGGCGCAATGAATGTGGAGCAACATATCCCCGCCGGTGTTGATGTGTAAGGCAGGCACACCCTGATCGATTTCGAACATGACACCAAAACAGGGGTTACCTTCCTTGTTAACAACTTCACAGTGGATGTTATGTTGGCCGGTAACGCTGACCTGATAGGCCTGACTGTCCTCTTCTGGCAGTGTTTCCTCCTCCAGGCGCCAGTCCTGAAGTGTGAGGCTAATTTCAGGGGTGTCATGCTCTTTCTGAAGAGCCTGGATACCTTTACGGAACAGCTGCATCATTTCAGGAGTAAGGCAGTCTTCCTCAGCTCCAAAATGTTCTTTCCAGCCTTCAGGATCTGCATACATCCAGACGTTTTTAGCGAGCGAAGGTAAGGAAGCATCAGGCTCTACAAGGAGGTGAGGGATGTTCTCTTTGATTCCGAGATAACGTACCGGCTGGCCATTAAGCGGTAACCCATCCGACACTGTAACTTCTGTTCCTGGCAAGACGACGCTGTTTACCAGACCTCCACAATGTTCGGCCACCACGCGGCCTAAATCTGCCATAAACATCCGATGCTTTTCTGGTGAGTCCAGCTCACCAAGGAGTTCAGGTTTAAGCAGTAAACCGGTAATAATCTCAGTCAGTTCACGAGGAGATACTAATTTATACATTTTGTTTTCCTTTTCTGTGTTGGCTTTATATTACCAATCCAGATGCACGAGCTAATAACCTCCAGACAACTTTTTCAAAAATTATTTACTTAAAGCAGGGTGCTAATATGCGCAAGAAATGAATTTAGGAAGGACGGCTTCAAATTTAACTTTTTGGTTTTTTATTTTAGACGGACTTTAAAATAGCATCGTTGATAAAATAATAAACATGGTTTGTTTTTTTGTTTGTATTGACAATCAAATGGGTATAAATTAATTTACTTACATGGCGTATATTTAACGCCACCGCCCCGGCGGCACCGGGCATAAAAGGAAAACCATTTTGAAACCGATGCTCAAAAAAGATTTTTTTTCAGCTATTGAAAACCTTCTCAAAGCTGGCTTTCAACCTCGCTTTTACACTGTTAACAGTGGCCGAATCGGTCTCATTACATTCACTGATAAAAATGGAACAAAACAGGTCGAACAGGTTTATTCCTGCACTTCTTTAGCCGCCAATACTTTTGGAAAGCGCTTCACCACTTGGTTAGAAGAAATTTTTCAAAAGCATAATGAAGAAAAAGTAGCTGATTCCGGGTTCGAGGTTGGTAGCCGTGTCTGGGATAAATTGATGTATACGTTGCGCACCATTTCAGAAATTCGTGCCGGGGGGGTGCTGGTGCTGGATAACGGTGCACAGCGTACACTGGATGAAGTGCAAAAAACGGCACCTGAAACAAACCAGGTGGAGCCAAAGGAAATCTCTTCACTTCAGGAGCTGCTGAACGCTTCCAAAAATCTGGAGCCGACTTCGCCTGAGCTAATTGCGGCTCTTAATGAGGCTCTGTCAACCGCCATAAAACGGTGAATGCAACGGCAGTCTGGCACATCAGGCCTTGTCAGAGATTAGGCCTGAAAAGCACTTACGTACCGATATAACACCTAATTCCCCTCTAAGGAGATTGCCCTAAATGGCGATGAATAAAAAAGAACAAGCCGCGTATGATGAGCTGGTGGCACAGGCCAGAATAAACCGCGCTTTACGCTGGTCTGACTATGGCGTTGAACGCGATATGCCCGTACCAGAGGTCTCGGGGGAATACCAAAACGGCTGGAGCTTCAACACCGCCACTGGCACTGTTTATCCGACATGGAGCGGAACTACGGTTCACGGCACACGGGAAGAGGGAGAGGTTGTCGATGCAACCTCCCGCCGCATGCGAGGCATGAATGGTAGCCAGAACGGCATACCACAATACAGCACCAAAGAACGCGCCCTGAAGGCATTACGCTGTTCGCTTGAAATCAAGTTTGCCATGCAGCTGGATGCCATAGATAAAGCTATCGCAAAAGAAATAGAGCTGTCCACCGCTCGCCGGGAGAGCGATACATCAGATGCCTAGCGGTAAACCATCAATTCAGGCCCGTGATCAGAGGGGCCTTAACGCCCTGAAAGAGGCGGTTCCAGCGACGGCACAACTACAGATGCGGGTTACCCCTGAACGTAAACTGCGTTACGTCAATCAGGCAAAGGCCGAAGGTCTGGGTCTAACAGACTGGGTCCAAAAGCATATGGATAACGTGTGTGATCTGGCAGGCCAGCCTGAAATAACCATGTACAAAGATGATGGAGAAACAAGTGGCCAAAAATAACAACAGTCTCAAACAGCATGTCTTCAATATGCTGTCGGCTGGCAGCGAACTTAAAGAAGTGAAGCGTTTTCTCACCAGCAAGCGAGTTAAAGCCCGCCTGGCAGTGTCAATGATCCACGAGCAGGCGATTGCTGTGCAGAACACTGAATACCAGAATTATCCGGCTTATAGCTAACTGGTAACAACAATTACAGAGAGATACTTAAAATGAGCGTAAACCCAGAATACACCAGGGTTCAGCATGTCCAGATTATTCGCGAGCGAGATGGGCAGAAGGAAGTTGTTCGAGTCTATGATGAAGATGGCGACGTGGTTCTGTGTTTACCTGCCTACATTCAGGATGAGGAAATAAATCTTATTCTGCGCCGGTTGAATGACGTATATTCAGTCGGATATCGTGTAGGTGATGCAGCCCGCCGCCGCGCCATCAAAAAAGCGCTGGGGGATGATGAGGAGTAAGGCCATTTTTACTGGCAAGATATCTGTATACCGGAGTCTTTAGAGTACGTTCTAATGGCTCCGGATTATTAATACTGTTTTACTCATGCAATAAAAAGCAAACCAAAATTCTTTCGCTAATTCATTTTTAAATGCTCAAATCATTAAATGTAAGGAGCGTTATTTATCAATAGGTATGGCGTTCTTAATGGCTATTAAGCTAGTTCTGCTTTCGCTTGCTTCTGGAAATTAGGGAAACCTAATTTTACCCTATCAAAAAGTAACTTTTCTGGTTTTGTTGCATTCACGTAAACAAAAAAGTCCCGCCGGGCAGAAAAGAAAAACATCAAAAATAGCTATTTTCCCGAAAAGATCACGAACACTGAAAAAGTATCATGGGGAACCTGATCAGGAGACAACCCATGAAAATCAAACTAGCCCTGCTTATTGCATTTGCAGGTTTCAGCGCAGGAGCTTCCGCTGAAATCGCAGAATTCAGCTTTAAAGATACCCTGAACGTTAAAAAGACCGTATCGCCTGCATCCGTATGGATTAATCCGGTAACGAGCTTTGACGTTGCCGTTATTTCCGGTCTGGACCGTTATATTACGCTCAGTCTGCTGAAAAGTGACGGGAGCCTCATCTGGAGCACGAAAAGCAGCCTGGTTACCGTTGATGACCGTACCACATCTTCGACAGGCTTTGATTATTACGGCAAGACTCTGACCGTACCAGCGATGGGAGAAGATAGCTTCACCCTCAGAGAGGTGATTACCGACTTGCAAGGGAAGGAGGTCTCCCGGCAGGATTACCCGCTTGCAATTGACCGAACGCCTCCGGCAACGGGTACCATAAGTTATACGAGAAATGGGTGGAACTTTGGCAGCGAAGCGATCTTCACTTCAGTACCAGCCGGTATGCAGTACGCCAGCGTCCAGGCACTGGTCTTTAATGGACTGAGTGATAAAGGTTCCGGGCTTGCTAATGCTGAATATTTCATAACCGATGCCGCTGGAGTGGAGCGTAAAAAGCCAGCGGAAATTAATACAGTGGAAGGTAGCGTAACCGTTCAAGTCGCCGACGCAAGCAGCAATGCCCTGGCACCGGAAAACCGCTCTGAATATAAAGTGGGGATCTACCTTTATGACAAAGCGGGAAACAGGAGCGAACTAAGCCGCCGAAGCGTAATTGATCGGGTTAAGCCTGACGATATCATCCAGGTGCAGGACGCCACTACCGGATCATGGGTCTCCTATCAGTCTGGCATGACCGTCTTCCAGAACCCTATTTCCGTACGGGTATTAAGGAAGAAAAGTGACTTTACTGCTGTTAACGGTTCCAAATATGGCTGGGCGGACTCGAATTTCCAGACGTCCGATAGCACTTATAATATCTATACTTTCAAATACATATATCCAAATGTGGGGGATACTTATCATGAATTTCAGACTCTGGCGGGAGGAGTAAGACGAATTCATCATAACTCCCTCAACTTCACTCCAGCCCCGGCGATGGAAATAGCCCCGAAGATAGTGGCTAAAGAGATGTACCGGAGTGATACCAGTGAGTGGTTAACTCAGGCCTCAATCAGCGTTAAAACCGCCACCATTAGCCGCATAAAGGTAACCGCAGAACCCCGACCATACGTGCAAAAGTTCAGAACGGTAAAAAATGCAGCCTGGTTCTGCACTATTCCTGTCGGACAAAGTTCATGCGAGATGACGGTTAACTTCAACTACACCAGTGACAAAGGATTTGAGTATCTGCATCTTTACTCGGGAAAAGATGGTGACAGCATATTCGATGCGCTTGCTGGTAATTTTACGGTTATCTGGGATAACAACCCACCGGTGGTTAATGTCGCTCAGGTAAACAAGGCCTCCAAGACAATCACTATGACGGCCACCGATAATGATCGCGTCAACGCCTGGAACATCAGCTACTGGGATACCAAAGTTTTCGAAGCCACCCTTAAAAATGCCCGGGGGGAAACTTTCACCCTGAAGCCTGTGACTGTCAGTGAAAGCGATTATAAAACCAAAAACGCCACTTTCTCATACGCTGGTCTACCGGACGGGGATTATACGGTTGTTAGCGTGTCTGCCACGGATCTTGTTGGAAACACAGGAACCAAAACGCTTAATGCACCGCTGAAAATTGACTCAACGCTTCCGGTTATTGCGTTCAGCTTTAATGGCGCAGACGCAGAAGGAAAACTGGTTAAAGGGCTTGAGAACCTACGCATAAGCGTTACTGATGCCTCTGGGGATGCTTCCCTGATATCGCTTCAGCTCGCTGGTGGACCTAACTCTGAAAAGGTCACCCTTGCATTCACGCCGCTATCCAAGGATGTCTTTATTCCTGAATACCCCAGAATCTTCCCCAATACTGACGAATCGGGACAGATGTATCATCTGGAGGCTCTGGCTATTGACGAATCAGGTAACCGGACCACTAAAACGCTTAATTTTACCTACCAGCCAGCTAACCTGATTATGCTGGATAATCTCAAGACGCTGGCCACAGCCGTAGCACTGAAAGCAACGGACAACACGCCGCTGGCCATCATCCGAACCAGTGTGTTGCGTCGTCAGGACGGTTCTATCATTACCGGACAGTTAAACGGAACCCTGACTGTTCAGAAAAACGCCCAGTTCGGCGTTACGGTTGCCGGAGTTACGGTCCAGCCTGGTGAAACTAAATCGCTGTCACTGGATCTTGGTAATGGTGAAGAGCGCACATATCCCGTTACTCCCGCTGTAAGTGGTCAATCTGGCACGGCCACATTTACTATAGAATTCCCTCAAACATAAACCCTACACAAGGGTACGGTAGTATGCCGTACCCTGTTACGCCATCCTCAATGTAAAATGTAGAGTTGAGCATGACTTAATTATTACTTTCTCATTAAGTGTCTCTTAAACTGCAAACGGGAAAGTAATATTCCCGAGACGGGAAGGACTCCTTCCTTTTGGTTATAATCTATGATGCTAAACTGTGTAATTACACCGGAACAATGTCCTCGTTTAAATCGCTGGCACCAGTACATGATTTATCCATGAATGCTTTTTGATGCAATTTTACTTCAGAATGCTCTTAATTTTTTAAACAAATTATATTTGAATCCTTCGTGTATAAATTTGCAGCCCCTCTCTCAATGTTTTTTTAAAATATTTACTCTCAGGTTATTAGCCAGTAGATTCATTCTGTCATGATTACTCCAGAACTAACCGGAGGAATCACATTATGACCAAATATTATGATCGCAGTGGAATTGAAATCTCCAGCGCAAAAATCCGCTGTGTTGATTCTGTAAAAGGTACTGCGGAATATACTTTTCGTATTGTTTGCGATAAATGCAATGGGCGGGGAGAGCGTAAGCATTTTTATAGAAGTCGCTGTATGGCTTGTAAAGCCACGGGTTACAGCCTCGAAACGACCCGTACTGCTTACACGCTGAATGCGCTGTACCGCATTAATGCGCAAGCTGCCCGCAAAGTGTCAGCATCCCTGCAAGACGAGCGTTTAAGGACTGAAAGCGCCCACAGTTCTGCGTTCACAGCATGGTGCAGGTCTCATCAAAAAATGGTTGATGCAATCACCCAACAATCCAGTAGTAATAATTTTCTGGAAAGCCTTAAGTCTTCTTTAACCCACCAGCGTCAGTTAAGTGATAAGCAGCTGGCAGTTGCCGCCCGCATTTTAGGTATTCATTAATTCAAAGCCCTTTTAATTTAATTTTAAGGTCAATTATTACGGAGGAACTATGATCCATTCATTTAAAGACAGACGGCTTGAAAAGTTCTTCCGTAATGGAAAAACAACGGCAGGTATTCCTTCTGAAATTATTAACGCGATTCTGTGTCGACTTGAAACGCTGGATAATGTCCAGAGTGAGCGGGAGTTATTATCCAACAGCTTGCGTTATGAACGCTTAAGAATGACGTCAAACCGTTATTCCTCCATTCGAGTAAACTCTAAGTATCGATTATTCTTTGAATGGAATGATGGCGCACATAATGTTCATTTGTCTGCACATGACTATAAATCGCTCATCCATTAAGGTTAAAAATGAAGCTATTTTCAATTTCATCCCGGGATACAAGCATGGACGCGATGTTTTATATCCAGGCCAGTACTAAACAACAGGCAAGTTACATATTTAGTACCCTTTCCCCGAAGCCTACTGCGAACTGCCAGCTTACAGATTTGCAGAATGAGACGGTCGTCCCTTCCATAAGCCCTATTTCGCTTTCACTTAACCCCTGGTCGATCAATTCCCAGTCCCGAACCCGGGAACTGCGTATGGCCACGCATGGTCTTAACCTGATCTGTGCAGTCACGGATGAGCATACCCGTCAGATAGTTGACTTTTGCGATAACCTTGGACAGCAGCTTAAGGATCCGGACGACAAAAGCGCCTGGGTTAAGCTCATTAATTCTGAATGCGCTTTGCTTAATTCTCCGCGTCTCTATCCCGTTCTGCTTGAGCCGGATACACCGGCACAATTTGAAATCTTTGTGCCAGCTCCGGAAGATGGAGAACACGACACGGTCATAGCCAGCGTTGTTAAAGAATGTTTCGGAGATGAATGCCGGTACAGAGTAACGGACAAAGCTTTTGCAATGTCGGAAAAGCCAGTCATCAGGCTGGAAGCTCATTTCAATGACAAACGCGAAAAGGTTTTAGAACTGACCTTTTCCTGTTTCAATCTTTCACTCTCAGCGTCCGTGCATGAAAACCAGCTACGTCAGATTTTGTTACTTTGCGAAGACTTTGGCGTAAGGCTTCAGGGTAGAGCAGGGGCATCCTGCCACGTTAATATGCGCAGTGCTTACCGTCGTCTTGCTCATGTTGGCACCGGCTCTCGCCCAGGTGATGACAGTGATGTGCGGGTCTATACCTCGTTAAAAGAAGAAAAAGATGTTAAGAGGCTGCTTGATAAGTCAACCAGGGGAAGTGAGCTTGTACCGGCGAGGCACGGGCAGCAGTTTAACGGGGTCTTAGTGAATGCCACACCCGCATCGGCCACTACTGGTTTCATTTACCTTTCGCATGATTTTCCGGAAGGCCAGTTTATGATGACAGCCGAGGTGTTGCATGTTGGAATTACACCAGGCGGTATTTACTACATTGAAACACTGGACGGTTACCGGTTTATCGTGACAGCGTTTGAGAAGGGATTAATGAACGGTTTGAGGGAGTTTATAGCTGCAAATGAGGAATATTTTAAGTATTACCGCTGGTCTTAGTATCTGAGCTGAAACCGGTAGGCCAGGGAAGGCAACCGGGAAAATGCAATTTAACCTGATCCTATACCTACGACTATCTTTATCCACTTATAATAGCCTCACCAAATTATAATGCCCGATCACCGCATTTGCTTAAACCTCACATATTCTTCTTATGCTTCCCCTGATAATCTACGACCGAAAGACAAAGGAAAGTGAATACGAAATAAGATTTATGAGCACATAAAAGTTACTTTTCCTTGGTGGCACATCACAAACATTGTGGGTTTCATAATCCTTTTTGTTATTTAAAAAGGATGTGTTCAATTCTAATTAAAGGTGGTATTTTTTTTGAAAGTTTGCTGGGAGGTTATTAGCTGGGGGGATGGGTAACAGTATAATAAGTACAGATGAAAAGGAGGTTTTATGAAAGCGTTAGACGTGGTTTCAACTCAACTCAACTTTATTAATCTGTTGGATCAGGCAGGATATGCTCTTTCAGAAATTATTGTAAAACGCTTCAGTGCTGCACCAGCCTTTAACGAAGGGCACTGGTTGTTCATTGCAGAGCAGGATAACCGCTACATTGAAGTGGTCTGTATTCTCTCTTTAGCTTCAGAAAGCGGAGAGCAGCATATTGATGTTTTTATTAATATGTTCGAAGACCCGATTGATGATGTTATTTCACGAAACATTGAAACCAAAACCTTTGCGACGCTTTATAAATACATTGAACGTATACCTTTTACTCCGGGTGTAAAGAAAGAATTCTTGAGCAGTATTGAGAACATCAATTTTAGTTAATCAAAAACCACAACTTTTTGCCACCAAGTTATTAGGTAATGCTATCAACCTGATATAATTACCTTAACATGAATATGAGCGGAGCCGGGTTATGTCTAATAATACTGAAGTCATTAGCTGTGATTTATTTTCAACTCTATCTTCACTTAATTTTAGCACCGAGGATATTACAGGTTTGACTCCGGCCAACTTTCGAAAGGGAGCTTTCTTACATGCAAAAATTTCTGCTAGCCAGGCCACGCGAGCGACTGATATTTCCATTCAATTACTCACGGATCGTGTTTCAGGTGAAATGAACTACGTAATAGTAATTGGCAGGCACGAAGGACTCCTGCAAAGCGAAGCAATTGACCCAAACGCTGATAAGCAATACCGGGAAAACCGTTATTCTCGCCATTTTATCTCAGTAACCGATGCCAATACCAAAGCCCTGAAAAAAACCTGCAAGGTAATGAAAACATATATCAAAGAGCAGGCATTTAAGCCTAACACCTGGGGGCACAGTTTCATTAAGGGTTGATTTATTCTTGCCCCGGTGAGCCGGGGCAACGCTAAATTAACCTCAAACTGTGCTGGAGGCACAAATGTCTGAAAAACACTTTATCGTTAAAATCCAGAACCGAAACGGCGACCATGAGAATAGCTATGTTCGGTTACTCGTCAGCGATTGTGAGAAAAATGCTTGCCAGACGGCACTCATTTCAGAGTGCCATGGCGAGCTTGAACAGCTGAGTTTTGAAGACGGTGGGGTTTACGACTACAACGGCGAAAATCACTACAGTGTCAGGAGCTGCGTGGAGGTTGCTCCAGAAGACGTTGCAACTTTGCAACGCTTCCTTTAACACCTGCGACATTTGATTAAATATCGGGCGTCCGCTACAGGATGCCCGTGATTTAAACGATTCCTCAAAGATCGCTGTCACTCCTGATAACTGTATTAAGAGCAGGTTTGTGATAGGTTCAGCGTAACAACATTACTGGAATTTTGGTTGCCTTGATGAAGAGCTGCTTTTCTGATTTACCCGTTAAAGACGGCACGTCCGGAACCTGGAAACTGGACACATTCGAAATTACCGCAGATAAGGCGATGAGCCTCGCCCTTCGTGCCGAGTATACAGGTAATACAGACGAGTTTATCCCGCCCGGTAGATATCGGCGTTTGTCCAACGGCTGGGATGTGGTGATGTCCAATACCCCGATGGAGATCAGAACCTGCCAGGATTTTTTAGAGCGAGCCACCGGGCGCGTGCTCATTAATGGTCTTGGTCTGGGGATGGTGCTTCACGCCATTCTTCAAAAAGAAGATGTAACCCATGTAACAGTAATTGAAAAAGAACAGGACGTTATTAACCTCGTTGCGGCCTCGTTTGCAAACGATCCTCGCGTTGAAATTATCCATGCTGATGCAATGATGTATTGCCCACCAGCAGGCGTCACGTACAACGCATGCTGGCACGACATATGGCCAGACTTCGCAACAGCTAACCTCTCACAGATGGATAAGCTGGAAATTAAGTACCGGGACATCTGTGAATGGCAGGGCTCGTGGGGCAGGGAGGAGTGTGAGCAAAAGCACATTGAGTTTCAAAATCTTGGGGCTGATTGAGTACAACTTTTGAAGGTGTCTCCGCTAAAGAAGACTGGGTCTCTTTGCGCATGCCCAGCTGTGCTGCATGACCTGACAAAGCCTATAAATAAACAGATCGGTTTGATTTAGTAATCCCCCTTCCAACCATCAGGCCGATATTTAAACTGCATCTCCATTAAGGATGGCTGATGAGCACGATTTCTACGGATTTAATTGCACGGATCTACGCAGCCTCCGAATTGCCGTTGAGCAACGACGAGCTTTATCGCGAAGTGCAGCGTGAAACTGGCATGTCGGATGCCGAATTGCACGAACTGAAAGAATTTGGGTCAGATAAAACCAGAACCAGCGGCGTCAAACACAAAGTACGCTGGTTTCAGCAGACTCTTCGGCAGGCCGGAGTCATCGAACGCGTTCCAGAAAAACGGGGCGTCTGGAGATACTCCTCTAAGACGAAAACAAACCTACACGAGTCATGGGAAAAGCTCTGTGTTGTCGGTTTCTCAACTTCTCTTGGGGCATCGGTTTTTGGAAACGCCTATGCCTTCTTCAGCAATATCACAGAGCAAATTCATCTTTGCCTGACCTCGCCGCCTTACCTCCTTCGAAATTCAAGAGACTACGGGCATGGCGGGGGGCGTGGCGAGCAGGTTTATATTGACTGGCTTCTGCGTATCCTCGAACCGATCGTGAAACAGCTTGTACCCGGCGCAAGTGTGGCATTGAATATCACTCAAGATAGCTTTAATAGGGGCAGGCCTTCACGTTCTCTGTATCTGGAGCGTCTGACACTGGCATTATGTGACAAGCTGGGGCTTGAGCTCATGGACAGGCTTCAGTGGGTGAATCGCAGTAAGCCCCCATCGCCAACGCACTGGGCATGTAAGCAACGAGTGCAGCTCTGCTCATCGTATGAGCCTGTGCTGTGGTTTACCAATGATGCGAGTAAGGTTCGTTCAAACAACTTACGTGTACTGCAACCGCATTCAGAGCAGCATCTTAAATTGCAGGCAGCAGGCGGTGAAAATCGCACGACCTTTTATGGTGATGGGGCGTACCAGCTTAAAAGCGGATCCTTTGGAAATAAAACAGAAGGAACGATCCCCAAAAATACTTTGTTTTACGGCAATAGCTGCGCTGATACGAGATTTTGCCATTCCATTGCCCGCGAGCTAGGTTTTCCGCTGCATGGTGCAACGTCTCCTACCAGGCTTGCAGCGTTTCTGATTGAGTTTTTGACAGAGCCGGGAGATCTTGTTGTAGATCCCTTCGCTGGCCTGCATAAAGTTCCCATCGCAGCCGAGCGACTTGGCAGACGTTGGCTGGCGACGGACAAAATCATGGAATGGCTGGCGATTTCCCGAAACCTTTTTACGGCCGCACCGGGATATAAGAGTAACCCCATGCTGGACGAGCTCGCCGAACTGTATCGGGCTTAATGCAAGTTAACGGTTTTGATAAAGTGGTTTGAAGCGACAAGCGGTTTATTCATTTTGCATTGTTTCTACCATAAAATGACAATATTAACGGCTTAGCATACGCCGCAGAGATAATTAGGGTGCCATTCATTTCCGGTTGTCTGTATTAACGAGTGTATTCAATATTCACTTGTTTCTCCGATATAGACCCAACAAAAAAAACTGATGGTTGTGATACAGAACTTGTTGAATTAACATCCGGTACATTAACTATATTGGTAATTTAGACGGTTTCTAAATTAAAGGTGGACAGATATGAAGTCAGATACAGAAATGGTTTCTCCTATCGAGTTGCACATTGGCGATCATGTCCAGCGGCATGGTGCTTTATTTGAGGTTATGCATATTGTTGAATCCGAATGCGATATTCCCGGCGGCATCCGGGTAGCAGCATGCATTTCACGGGTTATCGGTGACGTTACGGGCAATATTCCTCGTGGTTGGCTGGAAACACCGAAGCGTATGGCTGAGCGAGGAGTTAAGTGGGCGACGAGTCTGCCTGAGGGGCTTTACTTTAACATCCAGGGGAACGCACATGCGAAAGTAAGCCGGGTTATTCGTAATGTGACTAATTGAAACTTTTTTCTGAATTGCGGTGTAAAAGTTACTTTTCACCGCATCGTTTTCCCTAACTACTAAATCAGAGCTTCTCTGAAATAAGCGGATTTAACCGCTAGCGATTTATTCAGGCCATTTTATTCTAATCATTATCCTACACTTCAAAAATATTCATTATTTTTTCTTCTGACCTATTAGCCAGAATTCTCGATTCGGTATCATTTACTTACGGTAAATCTTTTGAAAACGAGGTAAATGGCATGCATTCTCAGGATCCTATCACGAAATTAACCCAGACGTTGCAACGCGACGATGGTTCTCAGGTTCGTATTGTAGCGCAGCGGGGATATGGAAGTGGGCTTACAGCCTCGCTTGATGTGTACGTTCTCCGTCGTGATTCCTCTGAAAGCAACTGGTCACTGTGCGGAAAAGATCCTCACCCAGAGTGGAGAAAGATGTCAGTAGATGAGTATCAGAAATTTGGACGCTCTGAAATGCTGCGTTATGCCACACCAGGTGAAATTCTCAGGGTGGCATCCGCTATTGGCCAGCCAATGAGCTTCCTCGATGGCAACCCTGCGTTTTAGCCCGAACCCTGGCGACGCCTTTTAAACCGGCGTCATTCTTTTTACGAGCAACAGACGGAGAAAAAATGAATCTGAACGAACGAAGCACGAGCGCAGCAACGCCAGATTTGAGCCGACTTTATCTCATTTCCGGGCGCATTATGTTTGATGATGATGATCAGGCCTACCTGGTCGAAGCCGACTCCCCTGGTGATGCAGAGGAGGCTTTCCGGCATCATATTGCTGACAGTGCCGACGACTTAGAAAAGGTGATTATAGTTTCCTCTACAAGTTTCGCTTCAGCTCACAGCAGTCGCGTAATTTGTCGGCCTGCCGTGAAGTAATTTCAACTTCCAATGATATTTCCCTCTTTATAAAAGCCGCCGTCTGGCGGTTTTTATTTGCAAAAAATGAATATTAATCCTGAATGATATTAATTTAAGATGAGGTAGTGTTCATATTCTTCTTCTTAATATTTTTTCTAAAAAAACGCCTTCAGGTTATTAGTTGGTATTAGTGTATTTGTTATGATCTTCTCATCAAATACATTAATTAAATAATCAAGGAGTCAACTGTGGCAGATAATTATACTCAGGCGTCGTTTATTATTCCCTGCACTCAGGAGCAGGCAAAAATGGCACAAGAAGCAATCACATTCGTTACCGAAGCAGAAATTGCAGAAGGTGAGCGTTTGCTTGATAAGCCACTGACAGATTGTTCTCTGACTGAGAAGCTGATCCTCAGTATTATCGAGAACCACCCTGAGTATGACCCTTCTGAGCCGAGCTTTGGGCAACCATCCTGCCCAGACTGCAATTATGAACTGTTGTTCGCAACAGAAGTTACCAGCAGTGGGCTGGCAGTTTTTCATGGAGAGACCATTGATCTTGACCATGCAATTTGCCTCACAACTGCCGTGCTGTCGGTATTCGACCTCTCGGAAATGGTAACAATTACTGCTGCATTTACATGCAGTAAAAGCCGGACAGATGAATTTGGGGGTATGACTATTCTGGTCACAAAGGATACCCACTATTACCAGGATGGCTGTCAGTTTTCTCGTCTCATGAATGAGGCTCACAAAGCCGGTATCCAGTATGCTCTGTGTAAAGTGACGCATTACCACGGTGAGAGCAGCTATGTGGCAAGCTATGTCCTGAGCTGCGACGTAGCGGATTCAGCCCAGGAGGTCGTTAACAAACGACTGAAGGCATGTGCCGGAAAAGAGCCAGAAGACGGAATCTATATTCTGTGTGAAGAAGACAACACTAGTCTTTCGGTCGAACTCGTTACAGAACTGTCTCCGCTCGATTACGACAAGCTGAGCAAGCTTCTCCCTTCCCTTGACACCCTTTGCGGCGCTTAAGCCTGCCAATTACCGTAGCCACCGGTTTCCCCGGTGGCCTGGAGCCTGCCATGACCAATAAATTCATAGTTTCTACCGTTGATTGTATCAATGAATTTGCAAGTGACGTTCCGCAGAGTGTTTCCTTACGGATAGATACAATGCTTGAACAGCGTATCCGCAAATTGGCGGCATACGTGAAAGAAAACGATCTTCATTTAACTGAGTTTTACTTCTATGAGGCTTTGTTGAATAAATCGAACTTTTGCTGAGTTGAAGGATCAGATCACGCATCTTCCCGACAACGCAGACCGTTCCGTGGCAAAGCAAAAGTTCAAAATCACCAACTGGCCCACCTACAATAAAGCCCTCATCAACCGTGGCTCCATAACTTTCTGGCTGGATGATGAAGCTATTCAGGCCTGGTATGAGTCGGCAACGCCTTCATCACGGGGAAGACCTCAGCGCTATTCTGATCTCGCCATCACCACCGTTCTGGTCATTAAACGCGTGTTCAGGTTGACCCTGCGGGCTGCACAGGGTTTTATTGATTCCATTTTTACACTGATGAATGTTCCGTTGCGCTGCCCGGATTACACCAGTGTCAGCAAGCGCGCAAAGTCGGTTAATGTCAGTTTCAAAACGTTCACCCGAGGTGAAATCGCGCATCTGGTGATTGATTCCACCGGGCTGAAGGTCTTTGGTGAAGGCGAATGGAAAGTCAAAAAACACGGCAAAGAACGCCGTCGTATATGGCGAAAGTTGCATCTGGCAGTTGACAGCAACACACATGAAATCATCTGTGCAGACCTGTCGCTGAACAATGTGACGGACTCAGAAGCCTTCCCGGGTCTTATCCGGCAGACTCACAGAAAAATCAGGGCAGCATCGGCAGACGGCGCTTACGACACCCGGCTCTGTCACGATGAACTGCGGCGTAAGAAAATCAGCGCGCTTATCCCGCCCCGAAAAGGTGCGGGTTACTGGCCCGGTGAATATGCAGACCGTAACCGTGCTGTTGCGAATCAGCGGCTGACCGGGAGTAATGCGCGGTGGAAATGGACAACAGATTACAATCGTCGCTCGATAGCGGAAACGGCGATGTACCGGGTAAAACAGCTGTTCGGGGGTTCACTGACGCTGCGTGACTACGATGGTCAGGTTGCGGAGGCTATGGCCCTGGTACGAGCGCTGAACAAAATGACGAAAGCAGGTATGCCTGAAAGCGTGCGTATTGCCTGAAAACACAACCCGCTACGGGGGAGACTTACCCGAAATCTGATTTATTCAACAAAGCCTCTTTTCTTTTAAAAATAAATTATTCAGATTTATTTTCTATTGATTTAATGAGGTAGGGAATGACAGAAAGTGCTTTGCTTTTGCGAGAGGCATTTAATGAATCGGTTAACTATATGACATGGTCTTTTTATTCACTGATAACTGCTTACGTTTCGATGGCTTTTTATGATAGAGTTGAGGTTAAGACCCGAATAAATAATTATCTGAATAAGTTACTTTTCGTGATTGCTATGTCCGTTTTTATCCCAAATATGTACTTTGTTTCAATGGTGTTCAGTCAGAAGTTAGGCACCGCAGCTGGCGTTGCGTCATTCATTATTGGGCTACTTTTCATGATGTTAAACTCGGCACCTGTAATTACTGGTATCGTACAGCAGCGCAAAGATTGAGTTTTATGAGTATAGTCAGTTGGGTTTTCATCTGTTTTATCAGACTTAGAAAAATGAAATCTTTCAATTCATTGATTTTAAACGCAAAAAAATTTCTAAATGATCAGAATTATAGGGTGCTCATTTTGCACAGCAGTAGGGGTTGACCATTCAATGGAAACGCTCCTTCGAACTGACCCGGAGAAATACGGTTATCAGGCTGGCCTGAGTCGTCTTCAGCGATTTCTTTCTAAGATCCAGTACGACTGGAGCCTGCGGGATTATATCGGTCGTAAAGTGTTCGAAGGCGGATATGTGCGTCTTCAACCCAATATCTTTTCTTCGTCCCTGACTGAACGTCTTTTTCATGCCTGTTGCAGCCTTGATTATGTTGAAGCAAGACGTGCGGCAGAGCATCGCAGAAAGCTACTTTCCGGCGAGGTTGACGATACGGCTTATAACCGTCGTATGGCTGAGCCACAATTTCGGCTTGTACAGGAAGCAAACGTGATCCACGTTGATTTCCTCTGGTCGTTGCACTGTTTCAACCCTCGCCCGTTTCGGGCAATTGAGATCTATCGCAGGGTCTGGGAAGAGGCCGATCTGGACCTTCTTGAGGATGAGCCTGACATGCAGCCTGTGCCCCGTACACCAATGCCAGCTCCACTCTGGATGAAACTGCCCGGAGGCCGGTTCGGTACAGCTTATGATGGACTGACTGATACGTTGCCGCTGATGACCTATTTTGACGGGCAGGCTGACCCCAGGGCTTCACGTAGCCTAAAGACCGGAGAGAGCAGTTCTGTCGTCGTGGCATTCGAGGAAGAGGATGAGCTGACTGTTGAAGAAGATACGGCGTCCTGGATTATCTGGCATGAATACGACGGGTTACGCCAGCGCATCGCTGACGGTGAGTTTACTCCAACGACTGCTGCTCAGTATCTTCTTCGTTATGGCGCGGTCCGAATTTCAAAAGGCAAGGGCGCTGTCTATCATCGTCTCGCACAGCGGGGACAAACCTTTTCCCGCCTGGGGATAGGCGACAGAGTGTCGCTTCCAGAGCTGGTTGCCAGTCGGCGTTTTAAAATACTCAGTGATTCTGCATACCGTCAGGTTGTAGCCCGGAAATTGCGTGGACAGATAAAAAAGTTCAGATTCTGGGCATGCGTAGCTGCCTGTGTTCAGTTGCACGTACACAACAAGACGGCACTCGGAGAAAGAATTTTAACGTTACTCGAAGGTGAGAGGGAACAGCAACAAGGTGCGATCCAGGCGAAGCTGAAGGCGGGAATGATGGATGCAGTTCTAACTCTGTGTAACCAGCGACTCCGGGTGAAAGAAAATACTAACCAGCCAGAGGAGTTCCGCTATTACCGTGCCGTAAGAG
Organism: Enterobacter cloacae; assembly: GCA_014169315.1. Classification (NCBI taxonomy): domain Bacteria; kingdom Pseudomonadati; phylum Pseudomonadota; class Gammaproteobacteria; order Enterobacterales; family Enterobacteriaceae; genus Enterobacter; species Enterobacter cloacae. Next base: position 50,487 of record AP022134.1, read on the forward strand.
CTCGTTTCATGCGCCATTTATCTGAATGCCTTAAGCCAGAAAATGGCGGCGTTATCCGTGACGTTATCTGGGAACTGAGGGTGCTGAGCAGTGCTCACGGTACGACCAAAACAGGTTTTTACTATGTCGATAGCAATCGCCCGACAGCGAAAGGACTGTTAAACCGCCTTCTGATGAGGATGGTCAAGCAGGTCGTATAAGCGTCTGAAACGCGAAACACACGAAAATGGAGGGGTTATACAAAAAAAACTTAGCTTTGATCGTGATGTAATGTGGACATCATGTCCAAGCGTTGCTGCATCCAGAAAAGTAACTTTAATCCTGTTGATACAGCCCTTGCATTACCTGTTTACGCATAGCGTGGAAACGTTCTAATTAAACCAGACGAATATAAATTTAAATTAATTCACTCACCCCCGGAATCGGGGAACTAAACAAAAGGATCATCAATGCAAAATCAAAATACACCCGCTCAGGAAAAACACACCGTATACCTTTTTAATGCCGAACATGCTGACAAGACAGCCGCCAAGCAAGCCGGGAAACTCTTCACGCTGGACATTGAACACCCAATGACCCTCAACGATCTCTCGCTGCTGTGTGAGTCGGTCGCGGACGCTGTGGGAGCACCTGGCGGAATTAAATATGAAATCACAACAGAGCCTAATGGGGTTCAGGAGGAATACTGAATCAGTGTGGTGTGAGTCCATTTTAATTTGACGTTTCATGAGTTCTATCGAGAGGCTGAAGTATGACTTTGAAAATGGAAAGTTCCCGGACTTCCAAGCCTGAGGGGCCATTTGTATTAATCACTTTTGAGGGGGACGAATTTCTTTTTGATGACAGACATAATGTCGTCAAGATAAATGGCAGGCCTAAAAAAATGGATGTAAAGCGAAATTATTTTGAGTCCGATCTGGGAGAAGGGAAAGCGAAATACTGGACTTTAAATATCGAAGAGGCTCATCGGTTCAATTCGATTGATGAAGCGACAGAACAACTTTGTAAACTGAGTCGCCCTCATCTGATCAAAATTCGCAAAGTTGAGGGGGTATCTGAATGACCAAAGAGATGTTTTTACGCATTTTAAATGAGGCACAGGCTCGTGTGGATAACGATTCGCTTCCGCTTGATGTTCGTATCCGGTCACGCACCACGGTAAATGATTGCGTCATCCGGGCAGATAAAGAGGGGTGGCCTATTGAGTATAAACAGAAGGTCTGGGTAGATGCAGTCAGTGGCTGTTATCTTTAGCGGTTACTTAAGCCAGTTCCTGTGCCCGTGAGCTTAGTAAAGGCGGAAAATGATATGGTCAAGGTGATAAATATCAACGGGAATTTAGTTGAATTACCTGAGCCCTCAGCAAAGTTATCCAAAGCTGAATCACCTGATGGTAGGTTCTCAAAACCTAAAAATAAGATCTCTAAAATACAGCGAGCTGAGCTGCGAATGAAATTTGGGGGGCGTTGTGCCTATTGTGGTTGCAAGCTTCCTGAAAAAGGGTGGCATGCCGATCATGTTGAGCCTGTTCGACGCGACTTTGAACTGGTGAGAGCCCCTGTCGGCAGCGGCGTAACTCATGTTGCCCGAAGTACGGGTAAGGTTATGCACCCTGAACTGCATGCTATAGAAAACTTATTTCCATCATGCGCCCCCTGCAACCTTTTTAAAGGAGCTTTTAGTGTTGAAGGAATGAGAAAAGAAATTACCAAACAGGTTGAACGGGCTCGCGCATATAGCGTGAATTTCCGTACCGCAGAACGTTTTGGGTTGCTTCATATTGTAGAAAAACCGGTCGTCTTCTGGTTTGAGCAGTATAACGAACAGAAACAAAACGAATAATTTCTGTGAAACATAAAAGAAGTTAATCAGCAGTGGTTTACTAATTAAAGAGTGATTTAAATATTTTGATGCTGCTGAGGAGCTGCCTGGTATATCCTTCAAAGGAGAAAATGATGTATCTGCATCTTGTGCCCCGTATTCTTCACCATATGAAAAACAAGTGTACTCTCGTGTCAGTTTCTGTACCTGAATTGTCACTTGAGCTTAAAGCTGATTCGCTGGTGGCAATGAAACCTTATCCCAACAAGTCCTACCACGTTGTCATGTTGAAGGGGCGACGTGCATTAAATGGCTTTCTGGTAAAAAGCCCACGGACTTTAACTGAGTTCACAATGATAACAATCTGGGAAATTGAAGGCTTTGGAAAAATTAGTCATACCGTAAAAACGCTCGTTCAGGACAAAGACTATGACTTGGTCTCCCATGATGTCCTTTTGGCACATGCATACCATCAGAGGGAGGAAGAATTGGGGTACCGTGTACATCCATCCTATGACAGTCTAGCTCCCGTCGATTTTGAACCAACAATGCAGTCAAGGTACATAAAGGAATCCGATCTTTCCCACGACGTATGGGAAACCTATTCATGGGGGGAATTGCTGCGTTCGCGTGAAGAGACATTTCTGGCGATGACCATGTCATCTGCTCGTTTAAGCCATCCAGCATTCATCAGAGGAAACCGACTTCCTCAAACTGACCAGGCCATCATTATCAGTTCGTAACGACCTTTTATTCTTTTTGATGCCAGGCGAGTCTCCTTTTGCCTGGCCACTTTGATTTATTGCCTGGGAGTAACCTATGGATGAGCAAGATATTCTCCGCGTTATAAACGGCCGTGAGATTGATGCTTCTGACCTCCTGGAAGAAGCTATGCCGAACGCAGCCCGACGCTTTTATCGTTTAACTAACAGCATGAACAAATTGCTTTAGGAGGTCAGGGAGCACTTTCCTGACGCGATGTATTACTCTGCCAGCGGAACGGTAAGCCTGCTGTTGGGGAGCAGCCACGACAACAATGACCATCCGGTTAGAGAAATGGTCGCTGTAAGGTCACCAGATCTAAACATTGAAGGCGGTGATTGGTAGGTCAAGCAGGGGATCTATGTGCACTTCATGTCCTAACTTCATCCAGTGCTGAATTCAGTGCACAGACAGTAGGGGACTTCTCCTTTAATCAGAATGGCAAAGGGTTACGTGAGGATCAGATTCTATTTTTTTGCCTCGAAAACGGATAAACCCAGGTTTTGGCGCTTTAACCGAAAAATCAGCAGAACGGTAAATGATAGGCTGTCATGGATAACCATTTTGAGGCAAAAATGAACGTTTCAACTGACAGCAGCAACATATCGATAGCAGAACTCAAAGAAGAATTTATACCCGGTCTTCTGCTTAATGCTGGGGCAATAAGCCATTACGGCGACTCGGCTTTATCTTCGAAGGCTATGGATAAGTATTCAAATCTTCTGGAGAAAGACGCAGTTACCGCTTTATCAGGAGCCTTGAACCGTATCGTAAGTGCCTTAGCGGAGGCAGATCCACGTTCTATCAGTAGCAATCCATCCTGGTTTTCCCGCTTTACGGGCAAACACCTTGAAAAGCGCGTTCGTTACCAACACGCACGTGAGAAGGTGGAAAATCTTATTAATGAGGGGAACGGATATCTGACACATGTGAATGAGACGCTACTGGCTTTAGAAGAGCTGCTTGAAACATATGTGTCAGAAATCAAACGCCTTAAAATTTTTATCCAGGCAGGCCATGAGTTCCTTAGGGATTCTACCGAAGAAAAAAATAGTGACGATCTAAGCCTTGTCTTCGATAAACCGAGGGAAAGATTTGCCAGACGTTTAGCTAACCTGGCAACACTGCTTGCGTCTCATGAAATGGCCGCCATGCAGATGGAAATCACTCGCGGGACTTGTATAGATATTGCTGACCGCTTTAACGAAACTATAAAAGTCCTGGTTCCAGTATGGCGGCAACACACACTTTCGCTGTTATCAGTAAATAACACTGACCCTACGATTGTTAGAAAAGCTAATCAGGCCCACGAGGCTCTTCTAAAAAGCCTGCGACAAAATTTAGAGGGATTCCAAAAATGATTAATAATTTGACCACCAGAACTGAGGTTGTTGCTTTTACTTTGACTTCCGCTGAACTGGAAAAGTTCGGGCTGAATGAGCAAGATGAACAAGAGATTAAAGCCGTCGCGGAATGCATTAATGCCGATGATCCAGGAACAGTTTATCGTTTTGGCCGGGCAATGGGGGAAAACACTGCTAATTATGCGGATAGCCTGCTTGAGCAAATTCGCAATAAAGATTTAGACGAAGCCGGGAGCAAATTAACTGAAATTATCAACCTTGCAAGAAATGTAAACATCTCGAACTTAACTGAAAGTCGTTCAAATCTGCCAGTTATTGGCCCTTTGTTGGATAAAATCCGCACCCGTGGGAAGAATTTCGCCGCACAGTTTGAATCAACTCGTGAACAAATCGATGCTCTGGTTTCAGAGGTTTCAGTTACACAGAATAGCCTCGGTTCTAATAATATTTCGCTCCAGCAAATGTTTGATGAAGTCGTTAAAGAACACCACTTAACAGGTGTACATATTGCTGCCGGTAAATTAAGGCTGGGAGAATTACAATTAAAAGCAGAAAATCTCAGAGCTAATGTTGGTAACAATCCTGCTAAGTTCCAGGAAGTATCTGATCTGGATACGCTAATTGCTAATTTAGAAAAACGTATTGGCGATTTAGTTGTTTCTCAGCAGTCTGCTATGCAAGTATTGCCAATGGTACGGATTATACAGGCAAATAACCAAAGTCTTATCGACAAGTTTCATAGCGTCAAAGAGGTTACTGTCCCTAATTTCAAGCGTCAGTTTCTGTTAGCCATTTCTCTAAATGGACAGCGTAACGCTGTAAATCTTGCCAATGATATCGATAATGCCAACAATGAGTTACTCCGTAGTAATGCAAAATTACTGCATCGCAATGCAGTAGAAACTATGAAAGCAAACCAACGGCTGGTTATTGATATAAGCACCCTTAAAGAGGTGCAGGATACGCTTATCCAGACGGTTGGCGATGTTGTTAAAATCCAGAGAGAAGGGGCTATTAAGCTCAGGGAAACAGAAAAACAGGTTCTTGCCATGCGTGAGAATTTGCGCACCCGACTGACACAAAAAGGGGTAGATCATGGTGCGTAACCTTAAGAGTAGTGACGATTTTTCCCGTGAACTGTCATTTCTTTTTCACCGGTCTATAAAGATTAGAAATTCAGGTTTCGCGATATTTGGTGCGGGCCTGCTGATAATGATTTTTGGTCTTTGCTTGTGGTTGCTGTCATTACACCTCTCACCTTCAGTTCTGGACTTTGATATTGATGTGCCCTTGTCATTCTTCAATTCATCTGAAGGTGAAGATAAGTTAGTGGTTTCGGATTTTGGCGATGCATTTGGAGGCTTCCTAACTACATATTCTAAGTTGCTATTAGGGATTATGGGGCTATTAGTAGTTTCTTCAACTGCCTTTAAAATTTTAAAGGGGGAGGAAATAGGTGAGATATTCCCGATGCTTCTAATTGCTGGCGCTTTTCTTATCGGCTTGTCAGTTTTTACATCTGCTTTAGGTTCGGAAGAGACTGATGCCACTTCAGCTTCGACTGTAAAGGTTATCAAGAAATATGTAAAACATGAAAAATACGATAAACTTGTCGCATATTTAAATGATAGTAATTGGCCCTCAGGCGAAGAGGTATCTGTAAACTATTTAAAGGCGCAACTACATATAAAACTCGGCAAGCCAGATGTGAAGTTAACACAGAATGTTGTTAGGGCGTATATGTCTGGTGTATTACAGTCAAATATTCCCGTGAAAGTTCGTTATGCATTGGAAAAGACAGCTTTAGATAAATCCGTCTCACCACTTGCGATTCGTTATGAGCAAAAACGTATGTCTAAATCACATACCTTTTCAAAAGCGTCGGTTAATTGTCTTAAAGTAGGTAGTCCCGTCGCATTCGTTGGCGTTTTGTTCGCTCTTCTTGGTATAAAAATCAGGCGGCGAGTCAGATTCTTAGAATCAAATTGAATGAAAGCCCGGTACGCTGGGCTTTTTTATTCAGTAACTTTTATCAAATATGTAGTAATTTACCGGAATCTGCTTCTCCAGCTTGTTAGCTGAAAAGCTTACTCAAGTATAATAATCTACTTCTGATTATGTTTTTTATGGTTTTATTTTTACACAACTTATTAAGGATACATGATGTGTAACTTTACTCCTGTTCAAATTATTGCTGATTATATACTGAGGTTTCTTAAAAATAATACTGATGCCAAGCTTTATGAGGCAATGCAGCGTCTTGAAAAGAAAATTGGTCAGTTTGTCGCTGATGGGGTTGATGAACATCAATTACGCTCTTCATTAAGCAAAGTCTGTCGATCTCGTTCCAGGGCGGCTCTTAAAGAGGAGTGTGAACAACTCATTCCATAAAAAGAACATCATACGGGAAAGTTACTTTAACGGTGAATGGCTCGCTTCTGGCGGTTTAAGTTGACGGCCATTCCTACCATAGCCATCATAAAGTATGATTAGCATTCGAGTGTGGCACTACTAATTTTAATGGGCTACGCATTCAGTCTCCACCTCTCTAACTATAAAGGTTCTTTTCATGTCCAATAGCTTCGATAAGCCGCAAACGCTCCCGGTACATAATTCTGATGCCGAACCCTTTTTTCCGAAAAACCTTGGTCCATTTATCGAGCAGGTATCCGGAAGGGATCTGGCAATGCTCACAGAATCAGAGAAGGAAAAACTTGCGCACCTGATCAGAACTGGGCGTAAATATGGAGTTTCTGTCGCTATCGTTCCTGATACAGATTCTGCTGAGCTTCATGAATTACTGTCTAATGCCGATTCCATTGAAAGGCAGTTTTCCATCTATGAACGCATCCAGACGAAGATTGCGTTCACGCGGTGTCAGGAAGCATAAACAAAGTGAGAAATACAACTACGTGGTATGACGTAGAACATATTGAAATCACCACAGGCGAGCGAGGCGGCAGGATATGGGTGCTGAAGCTCTCCTGTGGCCATACAGTATTTCGCCGAATACCTCCTATACGTCTTCATAACCTCACAGCTTTTTCTCTGCGGGAGCCCCCAGAAAAATGTCGGTGCTCTCTTTGCAATTCAAGTCCATAATAAAGCCTTTTTAAAGGCCACAAACTGCATATCACAGGATAAATCATCCTCTACAGCGTTCATTCTTAAACGCAAAATTTATATTTCATTCATTCTATTTTAAAAGCGTTATAAAAGACGGAATCCTATTTAGTCTGTTTGATGCTTAAATCATCTTCAGTGCCTTTTATCTTTTACCCAGCGACTTTAACATTAACCTGAGCAGAAAACTTGTTTTCAAACTAAGTTCGAAAACTTTCTGCTCAGGTTATTAGCCGGGTAAGCCACTTTGTTATATTTGTTTCATGTTAACAGAGGAGGCGATATGCAAATTGAAAAGGTGATGTCATTACTTGAAGTGCTTTCAAGCTGGCTTGAAGATAACATCAATATGGATTCTGAAATTATCTTTGATAATGACGAAGATAATACCAACTCAGAAATTCTGTATCCTGCTGTAGAAAAGGCTAATGCCGTTTTGCGCAAAATGGCATCTTTATCTTCAGATTCTGTTCATGCAATTCGACAGCGCTTGCAGCTTGCCGTAGAAGGCAAAGCTGAATTGTCCCTCAAGGATGTGGGAGAGCTTCTGCTGGCAACAAAGTATCTGATGTTGTCCACTGAAGAGGGAGAGTAAGCCTGTGACCACTCTCGTATTTGAAATGGCAGATATCAATAAACTGATCGAAGAAATTCGCACCGCAAAAACGTTTTCGGTCACCCCAGATCAGATCTATGACCCGGCATGCTATCCGGGGGGAGCCCTCCTTAACGCTGAGGGACAGACTGAAGAAGAGGCGCGTAAAGCTGGTAGGGTTTTCTTTCCCTCATCCTCAAAAATTGCCAGCACACATCTGGTGCCAAAAGTGCTTCTCGCGCACAGTCATGGTGTATACCTGATCACTAATGCTGAGCTTGAGGGCTCTCCCGCATCCCGCGATACTGTGGCTTACGCCCAGGGGATGAATCCAAAACTGGATGAGGACTGGGATTACGCTTGTGATGCCGCTTTGGGTGGGTCTGATTGTAGCTATACCATTCCCGTTGAGTGGCTGGAGTTAGCGGTAGAGCAGGGTTTTCAGGAGTTTCGACTTCGAATGAGTGAAACCAATATCAAACTTGTCAGCAAATAGTATGTCCTTGCTGTTTCCAGTCAAACATTGTCCGCCAGTCGAGCTGCTGGCGGATTGTTTTATATAAGGCCGGGAAGGTATGTCAGGTTTAAGCAGTTCCGCCCAGAAGCTTACAAGGGCGCAGATTTACGTGTTAAGACGGATGGCATCCGGCACGATCTATGATATCTCTGGCAATTTCAGACGGGCCAGAGAACGGCGTACGTTTATGGGGAATCCTGATGATGTGACGTGCAGGAGCTCTCCGGTCCTGTTCCGGCTGGGCCTCGTGGAGTTATGCCAGCCAGTAAGGCATCTGGAGCCAGGTTTATACTATCGGCTCAAGTTGAGCTCCTCAGGGCATGAAGCTCTTAAGGCGAACGCACACCTCTAACATTTGAGATAGTTCGTTCGCAGCCAGGAAAGTAACTTTCATCTCAAGTGTGACCCTTACTACCTCATTTATGAGTAAAACCCCCCTCTGATATGTCGAAAATGCTCATTTATACGAAAATAGTTTCTCTTCAGGTGTGATGTAATTACTGAGAATTCTCCCTGAATGGAAGGCAACCGATGAAAATGTTTTTTACCCCTTATGTTCGTATCGTTTTCTATTTTTGCGCATTGATTTTTATTGTTTACAGTTTCAGTGATTTTTTCCAGGGCGTCCCTGACAGCACCTTCTTCAGTGCGGTCATCACGCTACTTGTTATCGGAACCATTGTTGCCCGGCATCTGGATCGCAAAAAATCTCTCAAATATACTTCACAGATTTAAGTTTCCACTCAGGCCACTCTCGGGTGGCTTTTATAATTTAATAAGGACCGGTTCATGCATAACCACGAAATTCAGACCATTGCTATATTTAGTGCCCAGTATAAAAACATCGAAGATGCTGAAAATGCAGGTGCTTTATATTCAGTAGATATTGAATATCCGATGACACTAAATGATTTATCGCGGCTTTGCGACTCTATTGCCGAAGCAGTAGGTGTGCCTGGCGGCGTCAAATACCAGTTCGTGTCCCAGCCGGAAGCGCATGAAACCAGCTTCTGATAACCAGTAACCAAACTGCCTAAAAGCAGGTGCAAAGCCATGAAACAAACAAAGTCTTCTATGTCACGTATTGTGCAGCTGTACGACGGGAGCCGATACGGAAACTGCGAGCAGGCTGATAACGAAGGAGAGCTTTTTACGGTGGTGTTGAATAAGCCTTCGCAGATCGATGACATCCGTAAAATCGTAGACACAACCGCCGAAGTACTTGGCAAAGCTTTGCCAGTACTCCTCTTTTAAAGCTTACATCCGTGAAGGATAATTACGGTCTTACTACTTTCAGTTTTTCATTCCAGTGCCGTCCATTTTAATTTATCGATTTTAAGCGGTCGGCGCTATTTCATTGTTTCTTTTCCGACTGTAATTCCTTATATATAGGAATATTTCAAAGAATTTATCTCAGGTTATTTGTGGCGTGGTGCCAGTTGTTATAATGATTCCACATAATCTGGAGAGTCAATCATGATCACATCTCTAATGAATTTCCGCGATTTAACCGGAGAGGCAGTCATCCAGGCGCGGCAATGCGTTATTAATGCTGAGATCGAAGCGGCCCGGGAAAAGGTAATTCATGCTCGTTCGTTATTCAAAGCGGGTATACATAATGTTGTAAACGGTAGTTCTGGCATTAAGGCTGCGGCAGCACATTTTCTGGTGATAAAACGTTTACAGACTGACACTCGGTATCTGGACGCGGTTATCACTGATAACCTTTGCATGTTTTCTCCTGAGGGTTATCTGTATCTGTTTATGCAACAACGTTATTTCCTATAAAACAATGGGTTAGGTAAGTATCTTTCCATTAAAAACATTAAAAAGGTGACTTGATGAAACCATTTGGACTTGCCGGAAAACCCCGGCCCGAACCTTGCGGCTGCTGCTGGTATACCCGTGAGGACTGCCCTTACGTCAGCGCAAAACAGATCTATCGCCGCAGGCAGCGCAAGGCAGAACGCCAGCGTCAGCGCAGCACCATTGTGATGGCCGTTTCTGAATTTCGCTGACCTCTTCTGGAAATATCATTTTTTCTCCAGAAGAATTTTAAAATAAAGGGAAATCTTTTCACGGGTATCTGATGTTTATTGTTTATGGTAAATTGCGCCACATTAATTGTTTGTGGCGCAGTTCGTGATGGCTTAAGGATATAATATGAAAATCAGCCAGCTGGAATCCGGGATGCAGGTTTGGTCTGTAACCCGTACCAAAATGGGAAATACCACCATTTCAACGGTCATTGTCCACCCCGTTGTCATTATTGAAATTCATGATAACCATGTGATTGCTCGCTGGAACGGCAATGCACCACGTCGGTTTGGAGAAACGGCTATCAGGGGCTGGAAGAAGGAGAAGCCACTGCTTGTCCGTGAGCCTTTCGGAAATGTTCGTCTGGCCACCCGGGCTGAAAAAACCGCTATGCAGGAAAAAGAGTAATACCCCCTTTTAGCACCCACAATTTCACCGTCCATCTGCCTTTAACCTTGCCTGTTATTAACGGAATCCTTTCTGACTGGGCGGATCCCACGCATAACCTGAACTGTTGGCTAACCGTCTTACAGCCAAATTCCCTCCTTTATCTGGCAGGAGTGCGTCCGTGAGCTCTGTATGATCTACGTGTTTGTTAAGTAGAGCACATAACAGGAGTGGGGTATGACTGAATTAAATAAAAGCCCGTCCGGTTTTTCCGGAGCTGATGTCAGTAAAGAACAGGCTGCCATAAGGGCACTTGTAGAAAGAGTAGTGACCAACTATCGCAGCCGGACAGCACCTGATCGGGTTCAAAAGGCTTCGGTAGCGTTTAATGGGGGATTAATCCTGACCCTGATGCTGGCCTTGACGCTATTGGGCTACCTTGTGGCGGAATTGCTCAGGGGGTATGTTGCGGATAGTTCACCCTATGTGCCCGGTCTAAGTTATTCGCAATTTTCGATGCTTATGGTCGTTGAGCTGTGTCTATGCTTTCTTGCATGGTTTTTGGTTGTCACAGGGGACTATCCCCGGCCGTGGATATTTCAGGTAGTCCCGATGGAGCAGTACTGGTTCTTTGACGAAGTGGATGACGACGATCTTGCCCGGCTTTCCTGTAACCCTTACATCAAGCGCTGGCTACTTGATGAAATGTCCGGTATTCATCGACTGACCTACACGAGGCTGCATGATCGACTGGAGCGCATCTGTAATATTGCATCCCATCTCGAATACAGCCGTATTCAGGCACATAAGATTTCCCTAATCAACGGAAGCAGTGCCTCCTGATCCTACCATTGCATCCGGAAATTAAACGGGCAGGAACTGCACTGTATGTTCCGACCCAGCAGCTGCCCGTTACCCTTTTCTTTAGTATAAAATGACTTTCGCCGACAACCGGAAGTGAATCATGTCAAATAAATGAAAAATCAGTAATTTATGTAGGCGGGGTGTTTGGCTGATCAGGGCAGGGTGGTATAATAACGCTGGTGCTGGAGGCTTTTGCCCCAGCCAGCGGTAACACTGTTTGACTGTGGTAAAAGCAGAAAGCCCCGAGTAATTTTTCAATTAACCTGTACTGCACCCATTTTGTTGGACGATGAAATGGAATAGTCCCTGATATGTCAAAGCCAAAATACCCCTTCGAAAAGCGCCTTGAAGTCGTGAATCACTACTTCACAACTGATGATGGTTACAGGATCATCTCTGCACGTTTTGGTGTGCCTCGAACCCAGGTCAGGACGTGGGTTGCCCTCTATGAAAAACATGGAGAAAAAGGTTTAATTCCCAAACCTAAAGGCGTTAGTGCTGATCCAGAGTTGCGCATTAAGGTCGTGAAAGCCGTGACCGAGCAGCAGATGTCCCTCAATCAGGCTGCTGCTCACTTTATGCTTGCTGGTAGTGGTTCTGTAGCCAAGTGGCTGAAAGTCTATGAGGAGCACGGAGAAGCTGGTTTACGCGCACTCAAGATCGGCACCAAAAGAAACATTACAATGTCAGTTGATCCAGAAAAAGCGGCGTTAGCATTGGAGCTGTCGAAAGACCGACGTATTGAGGATCTTGAAAGACAAGTTCGATTCCTTGAAATGCGGCTTACGTATCTAAAAAAGCTGAAAGCCTTAGCTCATCCCGCGAAAAAGTGAAAGTACTCAACGAGCTAAGGCAGTTTTACCCTCTTGATGAGCTTCTCAAGGCAGCGGAGATACCGCGCAGTACGTTTTATTACCATCTAAAGGCTCTCAGCAAGCCTGATAAGTATGCGGATGTTAAAAAGCGTATTGGTGAGATTTATCACGAGAATAAAGGTCGTTACGGATACCGTAGGGTAACGTTGTCTCTCCATCGAGACGGGGAACGGATTAACCATAAAGCCGTTCAGCGCCTGATGGGAACCCTCTCGCTTAAGGCAGCGATTAAGGTCAAACGATACAGCTCCTACAGAGGAGAGGTAGGGCAAACCGCCCCCAATGTTCTCCAAAGGGATTTCAAGGCTACACGGCCAAACGAGAAGTGGGTTACCGACGTTACTGAATTTGCAGTCAATGGGCGAAAGCTGTATTTGTCTCCAGTAATAGATCTCTTCAACAACGAAGTTATTTCTTACAGCCTGTCGGAAAGACCTGTGATGAACATGGTCGAGAATATGCTCGATCAGGCATTCAAAAAGCTTAAGCCTCACGAGCATCCTATTCTGCACTCTGACCAGGGATGGCAGTATCGTATGAGAAGGTATCAAAACATCCTTAAAGAACAAGGCATTACACAGAGCATGTCCAGAAAAGGCAATTGTCTGGATAATGCAGTCGTGGAATGTTTCTTTGGAACCTTAAAGTCGGAGTGTTTTTATCTTGACGAGTTCAGTAATATAAGCGAACTGAAGGATGCTGTTACGGAATATATTGACTACTACAACAGCAGAAGAATTAGCCTGAAATTAAAAGGTCTGAGTCCAATTGAATATCGAACCCAGACCTATGTGCCTCGTGTTTAACTGTCCAACTTTTTGGGGTCAGTACAACCCGAGGCCCCTGTATGCTAGTCACATTCAGAGTAGCCTCTTGCCTGCTTAAATGCAAGGAGAAGAAGGCCATTGTTAACACCAAGCTGTAATGTCCCCTTTGAACCATTCTAAAATGTCCCCAGACAATTCTCTGGGGGATTTTTCATGATCAAAGAGACTGTTACGATGAGTCATAAGGAACTCGACCGACTTCACATTATTCAGGAGTCACTTAATCGCCATATTACTCAGGAACAAGCTGCGGCACGCATTGGCATTTCTATTCGGCAGGTTAAACGTCTGGTGCAACGGTATAGAAATGAAGGGCCTTCTGGTCTAGTTTCCCGCCGACGTGGAAAGCGTCCCAATAATTCCTTTTCTACCGAATTCAGAGCAACAGTAATTTCACTCCTCAAAGGCCGCTACGCTGATTTTGGACCTACGCTTGCGTGCGAAAAATTGCGCGAGATACACGGCTTGTGTTTATCCATTGAAACTCTCAGGAAGTGGATGGTAGAGGAGGGCATATGGCGCGAACGTCGTCGTAAGTTTGCCCGAATTTATCAGCGCCGGATGCGGCGCCCATCCTACGGTGAACTCATCCAGATTGATGGCTCGCCTCATGACTGGTTTGAAGGTCGGGGCCCCAAATGCACACTGATAGTCTTTATCGATGATGCTACCAGCGCTCTGATGGCGCTACGATTCGCTCCTGCAGAAACAACCCGGGCTTACATGGAAACCCTCCGGGGTTACCTTAATGATCATGGCGTACCACTGGCTCTCTATTCTGACAGACACAGTATATTCAGAGTAAATAACCCGGAGCGGGAAGGAGAGTTGACTCAGTTCACACGTGCGATAAAGACACTGGGCATCGAGCCAATCCATGCCAACAGCCCGCAGGCAAAAGGGCGGGTAGAGCGTGCCAATCAGACACTGCAGGACAGGCTGGTCAAAGAAATGCGGCTTCAGGGTATCAGTGATATTGAAACAGCAAACGCATGGTTGCCGACCTTTATTGAAGCCTATAACAACCGGTTTGCTACGCCGCCTCGTATTGCTGATAACGCCCATCTTGATGTACACCATTCTGAAGAGGAACTGGGTTATATCTTCAGCCTCCAGGCGAAGCGCGTTCTCTCCAAAAATCTCACTTTCCAGTACAAAAGCAGTGCGTTTCAGATTCGCAGTGAAGGCCGGGGATATCGACTTCGGCATTCGGTTGTCACGGTATGCGAAAGCTTTAACGGTGAAATTAAGGTTCTGTATGATGGGAAAGCGTTGGGATGGGAAAAATATGTTGATGGCCCGGAGCCTATACCACTGGATGATGAAAAAAGTGTCCATGAACGTGTGGATAATGCCCGTTTTGATTTACGCTCAAAATTCTACGTAAAACCTAAAGCTGACCATCCTTGGCTCACGCGCCGCACGCAAAGTAATCAGCAAGTGAAGCCCCCTAAATTACCCAGAAAGAAGGCTGATCCCGATAAAATGGACTGAAACCAGGCGTTATTCAGTTGAGTGCATATCCAGTCATAGGATAGATTCTTACGTAGCGTTTCTGGCGTGCATTTTCGGGTGGTTTGTTACTGTTTTTAACGGGGACACGTCAGAAACGCGCTCAGGCCGTCTGAGCGGTACGCGTAATGCGGCGTTATGGTAAATAGCCTATGCTAATGTCCGCTAAGAGCGAGATATAGTCATTCGTACCCTGAGAATTACACTTTGAAGTGATTCAGGGTATGCGCTTACTGGTTACGAATATTGAGCGAGAATCATGTGATGATCGCCGCTTTTCTTTCGAGCCAGTAGGTGCTCCACGTTCGCTAACGAATACTCAGGGCATGCAGATAAACTGCTGGCTATATTTCTTTCGAAGAGCGTGGAATGCATACCAATCCCCGATAAAAAGGAGTTGGTGATGACTGTGACTAATCAATTTGCTGCGCACGTTGGTCTGGACTGGGCTGATAAAAAACACGATGTCTGTGTTCAGTTTAAAAACGGTGAACGCGTATTCGATGTGATTGAACATACAGCAGAAGCGCTTGATGCCTGGCTTACTGAGTTACACCAGAAAGTAAAAGGTAGAATCGCAATAGCTCTCGAACTGAAGAAGGGCCCCGTGGTATATGCTCTTCAAAAATACCCCTTTATCACCGTTTTCCCCGTCCACGCATTGTCCCTGGCTCGTTATCGGCAAGCCTTCTCGCCCAGCGGCGCTAAAGATGATCCGCAGGATGCCGAGCTGGCATTAGAGTTAATGCTGCGTTACCCCCAGAAGATAAAAGCTATTGAACCCGACAATGCGGATATTCGCTTACTTCAGCAACTGGTTGAGCAACGTCGTCAGTTGGTTGAAGATAAACGACGCTTTGTGAACCGGATAATCAACACGCTTAAACAGTATTATCCTCAGCCACTGGAGTGGTTCTCACATCGGGGTAGCTTACTGTTGTGTGAGCTGATTATCCGGTGGCCCAGTCTGCAACAACTGAAACGAGCCAGACGCGACACGATCCGCAACTTTCTGAATGCCAAAGGTGGTCGCGCTATGGCCCTTACCGAGCAACGTGTTGCGAGTATTGATAATGCGATCCCATTGACTACAGACCCGAGTGTTATAGAGGCTAATGCTTTGATGGCAGCAGCACTGGCGACACAAATTAAAGTCGTGAGTGAAATCATCAAAACCTATGACGAACGAATCGAAACGCTGTTTGACACATTGCCAGATGCGGGGCTGTTCAAATCACTTCCGGGCATGGGACCGTGCATGGGCCCACGGATGCTTGCTGCACTTGGTGATAATCGTGACCGGTTTAACAGCGCTGAAGAAATTCAAAACTACGCAGGTATAGCACCGGTGACCGAACGAAGCGGCCAAAAATCATGGGTTCACTGGCGATGGCAATGTGCCAAGTTCGTCAGGCAGACCTTTGTTGAATGGGCTGCCAAGACGGTTAATTCATCATACTGGGCCAAACTGTATTATCAGGGCCTTAGAGAAAAGGGCAAATCTCATCAGTCTGCGATCCGGGCACTGGCGTTCAAATGGATAAGGATCATTTACCGCTGCTGGAAGGCCAGAACCTGTTATGACGAAGCGAAATATTTGCTGGCTCTCGAAGCGAGACACTCGCCCTTACTGAAGCCATAAAAAGCTTGTCGAATGTCTCAGGGCGTGAAGCGGACATTGCAGACTGCCCAGTAGAAAAAGTGCTATCAGAATTATCTAAAGGAAGATCGTATTTACCATGTCTCATTCTAACTGTTTAATAAATTACAAAAATTAAAATTTCCATTTAATATCATCGCGTTAAGCAAGAGAATTAAACCTCTCATTTAATTTATGATTCTTATTTAATTCATGAGTTGGTGTAAAAATAGGTTGCCGCACTATAGAAAGACACATATTTAAACCCAGCAGGAAATCATATTTGAAAGTAATGTGTTTAAGGGGCTGCGTAACAAGAACAGCAAGTAAACACATAGTAATAACAGTTACCATTCCCATTTCGCAAGTGGCCATATCAGAGGTGAACTAATGCCTGCTGCAATTTTAAGAATTAAGGTTATCCTAATAATTCTGGCACTGTTGCAAAGTTAGCGATGAGGCAGCCTTTTGTCTTATTCAAAGGCCTTACATTTCAAAAACTCTGCTTACCAGGCGCATTTCGCCCAGGGGATCACCATAATAAAATGCTGAGGCCTGGCCTTTGCGTAGTGCACGCATCACCTCAATACCTTTGATGGTGGCGTAAGCCGTCTTCATGGATTTAAATCCCAGCGTGGCGCCGATTATCCGTTTCAGTTTGCCATGATCGCATTCAATCACGTTGTTCCGGTACTTAATCTGTCGGTGTTCAACGTCAGACGGGCACCGGCCTTCGCGTTTGAGCAGAGCAAGCGCGCGACCATAGGCGGGCGCTTTATCCGTGTTGATGAATCGCGGGATCTGCCACTTCTTCACGTTGTTGAGGATTTTACCCAGAAACCGGTATGCAGCTTTGCTGTTACGACGGGAGGAGAGATAAAAATCGACAGTGCGGCCCCGGCTGTCGACGGCCCGGTACAGATACGCCCAGCGGCCATTGACCTTCACGTAGGTTTCATCCATGTGCCACGGGCAAAGATCGGAAGGGTTACGCCAGTACCAGCGCAGCCGTTTTTCCATTTCAGGCGCATAACGCTGAACCCAGCGGTAAATCGTGGAGTGATCGACATTCACTCCGCGTTCAGCCAGCATCTCCTGCAGCTCACGGTAACTGATGCCGTATTTGCAGTACCAGCGTACGGCCCACAGAATGATGTCACGCTGAAAATGCCGGCCTTTGAATGGGTTCATGTGCAGCTCCATCAGCAAAAGGGGATGATAAGTTTATCACCACCGACTATTTGCAACAGTGCCTCCTGACGCACGGCGGGCAATTGCTGGAGCAACGCCGGCAGCCATTCCTGTACCGTCTCCCACACCACATCGAGGTTGATGTCGAAATAGCCGTGAGCCATGCGATTACGCATATTGCGCATGCTGCGCCACGGCACGTCGGCATGCGCCTGGGTGAACTCGACGTAGCCATCCATCACCTTTGTGGCCGCCTCGCCGATGACGATCAGGCTCATGATGACGGCCTGCTGGGTGCGCTTGTCGGCCAAGAAGTCGTCCTTGGCCATCCCTTCCACGAAGCTGCGCGCATCGGTTGCGGCCTGCTGAATGTGGTCGAGGTAATCGGGCAGGCGGTTCTCGCTCATATCGGTTGCGCCTCCGCGAGCACCTTGGCCCGGAACTTCGGCGGCAGGTCGCCGGGAGTCAGCAGATCGACGTCAACGCCGAGCAGCGATTTCAGTTCTTCTTCCAAATCGCCCAAGTCCAACAACGTGGCACCGGGCAGCGCATCGACCAACAGGTCGAGGTCGCTGCCATCCCGGTCGGTGCCATGCAGCACCGAGCCGAAGACGCGCGGGTTCGCGGCGCGAAAGCGGCCTACCGCTTCACGCACTGCGCTTCGCTTCATGTCAAGCACAACAGACGGTCGCATGCGCATCCTTTCTTATCGAAACTCGTTGAGATGATATGCAATCAAGAATAGAATTTCAAGAACTATTTTCGAGAATCGCAATGCCTTGATTCCCGTGCCGCGCTGTCATTTTCAGAAGGTGACTGCACGGAATATCAAGAGTCGGCTGCACAGTCTTTTCTGATCTGTGGTCGTCTCAGAAAACGGAATCTATGGTCACTCCCGTTTTTGCAACACCGATTTTGACGATAAGTTGGCTTGCTTGAATCTATCCGGCGTCTGAATGGGATTTTATTCCCGCGCCTCGATGAGTTCCGCGCCTGGGTGATGCTGCCAACTTACTGATTTAGTGTATGATGGTGTTTTTGAGGTGCTCCAGTGGCTTCTGTTTCTATCAGCTGTCCCTCCTGTTCAGCTACTGACGGGGTGGTGCGTAACGGCAAAAGCACTGCCGGACATCAGCGCTATCTCTGCTCTCACTGCCGTAAAACATGGCAACTGCAGTTCACTTACACCGCTTCTCAACCCGGTACGCACCAGAAAATCATTGATATGGCCATGAATGGCGTTGGATGCCGGGCAACCGCCCGCATTATGGGCGTTGGCCTCAACACGATTTTCCGCCATTTAAAAAACTCAGGCCGCAGTCGGTAACCTCGCGCATACAGCCGGGCAGTGACGTCATCGTCTGCGCGGAAATGGACGAACAGTGGGGATACGTCGGGGCTAAATCGCGCCAGCGCTGGCTGTTTTACGCGTATGACAGGCTCCGGAAGACGGTTGTTGCGCACGTATTCGGTGAACGCACGATGGCGACGCTGGGGCGTCTTATGAGCCTGCTGTCACCCTTTGACGTGGTGATATGGATGACGGATGGCTGGCCGCTGTATGAATCCCGCCTGAAGGGAAAGCTGCACGTAATCAGCAAGCGATATACGCAGCGAATTGAGCGGCATAACCTGAATCTGAGGCAGCACCTGGCACGGCTGGGACGGAAGTCGCTGTCGTTCTCAAAATCGGTGGAGCTGCATGACAAAGTCATCGGGCATTATCTGAACATAAAACACTATCAATAAGTTGGAGTCATTACCCAACCTGTGAAATCCTATTCAACAACCCTTCTGGCAACTGTAGCGCTACGAACTGATAACGAGCTGTTTGCGACTGCATTCTGGCTTGGTGATGGTGCGATAGGTGCATACAGCCCTTCCGGTAAAGTCAGGATACTGGGAAATCCCGATAGCGGAGAATACGCAGGACAAACCCGTTTCCTTGACCAGAGCATTATCGCAGACCCCTCGTTTAGCGGCCGCATCAGCGTGGGTAAATGGAATGATGTATCTCACTTGATCCTCATGACAGACGGCGTCTCAGACCCTCTGTTTGAGACGGATAATGGGCTTCGCAGTGACGAAAAATGGACCCGTCTCGTTGATGAGCTCAACCCTGTCCTTACAGACGCCAGTATTGCGCCTGAGAGGTTAGGCGACTGGCTTAACTTTTTCTCCACAGGGAACCATGATGACCGCACTATTGCGGTGTTGTGGTAAGGGATACGCTTTTTCGGTGATCAATATGGCAAATATCGTTACGTGCAAAACAAAGGACGGCGAAACAGTCCAGTATGTTGACGAGGTAATTGGTTCGGGCTCGATGAAGGATGTTTACTTTTCGCCTGATAAATCATACGTCGTCGCTTTTTATCATAAACCGCAGAACGAGCAGGCCCGGGATCGGATTGATATGATCACCGGACGCTACAGGCAAAACATTTTTGGCCAGTCCGGAGGTGAATACTGGAAGGACCTGTTTTGCTGGCCGACCCATGTTGTTGAGCATGGGCATAAAATCGGCATCGTGGTTCCAACCTACAAAAGCTACTTTTTCTTTAAATACGGCTCTAAAAACGATGATTTTCTTGGCATAAAAGGTCGTGAAAAGGAAGGCAAATGGTTTGCCAGCGCCAGCAACCAGAACAAATTTCTCGACCCACGTGAACGAGGCAATACGCTTACCTATCTCAAGGTCTGTCTGCTGCTGACAAGAGCCGTCAGAAGGATGCATGCGGCAGGTCTCTGTCACAGCGATCTAAGCTATAAAAACGTGCTTATCGATCCAGAAATGGGACATGCCTGCATCATTGACGTAGACGGCCTGGTTGTCCCTGGAAAGTATCCTCCCGACGTGGTGGGCACCCCGGATTTTATCGCTCCGGAAGTGGTGAAAACCAGTCATCTTTCCAAAGAGGATCCGAACCGCGTATTGCCAAGCATTACTACTGACCGTCATGCGCTGTCGGTGCTTATCTACATGTATCTGTTCTTCCGTCATCCGCTACGTGGCGGAAAAATACATGACATGTCGGATGAAGTACGTGATGAGACCTTATCTATGGGTGAGAAGGCACTCTTCATTGAACATCCGACAGACAAAAGCAATGCAGTCAAAGTCAGTCAGCTATCGTCCTTTTCACTGCCCTGGGCTGACCCGGAGAAAATTCCTTACACCATCATGGGCCCTTATCTGACACCTTTGTTTGAGCGCGCCTTTATAGATGGCTTACACGATGCCACTAAACGCCCGACCGCCGATGAGTGGGAAAGCGCCCTGGTTAAAACAGTCGATCTGATACAGCCCTGCCAGAACAAGGCGTGTGAACAGAAATGGTACGTTTTCTCGGGTAAGACAAAGCCGGTTTGTCCCTACTGCGGTACGCCATACAAGGGTAAATTACCGGTTCTAAATTTATATTCTTCCCGAAAGGAAGGCAGTTATCGTCCTGACGACCACCGGTTGATGGTGTGGAGCGGGCAGTCAATCTATGCGTGGCATGTGAATCGCCTCATTGCGCCAAATGAGCGTACAACCGATTTGCAAAGGAAACGAGTTGGGTATTTTGTTTTCCATAACGATCAGTGGTGGTTAGTAAATGAAGGCATAAATGGGCTTATGTCATTACCGGATAAACGACAGATTGCCATTGGGGAAAAAATTGAACTGACGAATAACGCTCAGTTTGTTCTGTCAAAGGAGGAAGGCGGCAGGCTGGTCGTCGTTCAGTTAGTAGAAAACTAACGGACGCCCATAACGACTAAAACGTTCTGGCAGCATACTGAACCTGTTTAATGAATCACTATATTAAGCTGTGTCAAATTTAAGCTGCCAGAAAAACTGACTGTCTGTGCCGGATATGCGGTACACCTCCTGCGGCAAGGGTTTAATGCGCAAAGCCCAATTTATTTATAAGAGTGAATAGTTTTGTGGCTCTACCCTGCCGCTCTCCTTTCCTGTGTCATGGTTTTTAACATCTGAAATACTGACATTGTTAAGCCGGTGATTGTATAAGGCGATGCGGACAATCTCATGAAGATATTCAAGTTCGTTTTGTGTCAAGGACTGGCCTTCCTGGGTTTTTGAAATCATTTCCTGCCAGCAGATCAGTCTTTCGTAACTGACATGTTCGCTGTTTTCCAGGCAGTGCAACCTGAAATAGCGAAGGAACAAAGGAAATTCATCGGTCTGAGCGATGTCATAAGCCCGAACCGTTAACCGACACAGACATACAATCGTATCCTGCTGTAACCTGACTAACGCGTTATGACTGCCCGGAAGGATATCAGGCAATTTCATCTTACAGTCAGCAAGGCGCTGAAGAAGAGGCCCTTCCTCTGAAGGCTCCCGTCCCCGATACTCCTGAAGAGGTTCAGATTCAAGTTCATGCATTAATGGATGATATAGCCATTCCCGGGAACTGGTCTCATCAATGATCAGGCTTTCAATGCACTCACTGTATGTTGTTTTACGTCGCCCGAGCTGCACCTGACTGATTTCATATTCAATATCTGGAAGATCGATACGCAATGCGGCAACTCTTTCGGAAGGATGAAGGTGGTCAAAGGTTAACTTCGCAGAAATGCTACGATCCCTGTCCAGAAAGACGGCCACACATAAATCATTAACCTTTACGAACAGATCAGCTGTGCCTCCGAACATACTGCCGCTTCCAATAACCTCATTCAGTGAAACCGGCCCACCATCGTCGCCAGCGAGAAGATTTGGGAAACCAAGAACCTGGTGCTCGTTGATGACTTCAATAATTTTTCCCCGGATGGCTTCCATCAGACCATCACAGTCACCGGCTACAGCAGTACTGTGTGAGAAATGCCAAAGCTTGACCTCCCCCTGCTTTGCTAACAGATCAGTTTTGCAAGCGGGGCAGATGCAGTTACAGTCGATACCCCGGCTGACCTCTGTAATATCTAAAAAGAGTCCTGATTCTCTCTGGAGTCCAAATGGAATACCAAATGTGTAACTCTTACGCATGGCTGCACCCCGTTTTTGATAATTATTCAAACTATATCCGAAATAACGGAGGAGGATTTCTGTAAAACGAATTAAAAGAAATGATTTTTTAGTTTTCCAGATTAATGTTTGACAAGAATCAAATGAGAGCCTTACAAATATGGAGAGAGAAGTTTAGGTAAAGTAACTTTTATCACAACTTCTAAAATTAAGGAGAATATCGGATGTATTTAGCAGTGGGCTTGGCTTATGATTAAAGTCTTTCTCCGAACTTAATAAGAAAGTTAAAAAGACAGGCTATTACAGTGCCTTTAGCCCCGAAAGGGGCATAAACTATTTTCAAATCCAGACACAGTCTTTTTGTTGTGCCAATATCAATAATTACTCGCGAACAAAGGTCCACACACTCGCAGGAACTTTGTCATATAACTTTTTCATTGTCAGTTCAGCTTTACGATGATCATAAGCACCAGAAATTTCAAGAGAGGCGACACCCGAGTTTTTTTCACATAACCTTTCAAATACTTTTTCGAGCGTTTCGAACGAACTACACTTACGGAATTTCATTAAATAAGACTGCTTTGTGTCAGACATAATCAACCTTCTTTAGACAGGCCTCAACTGGCCAGGGATAATCTTAATATCATTTTTCACTTAAGCCTAACGATTTCACAACCTTTTTCGTTGTTTCCACCCTGTTCATAACCAGGTACATGAGTGCTAAAATGACTGTAAATAAAACCAGTGTATCCCGGTGAGCAGGATGAAGAATCAATCAGTGATCAGACAGTTTTCGGAAAGCGAATTGCATCAGCAGCTGGAAACGTTCGGCAACCATGATAAACAGCTTTCACGCTTGATCCGTTACTTTTCCCATCTGAGATACAACACAGCTAAAACCTATCTGCACTGGCTACGAGTATGGAACGAATGGTATCAGGCGAATGCCCGGTTGCATACAGACTGGCCAGTAAGTTCGCTCCCCGTGTCTGAGGAAGCTCTGCTGGCGTTTATGGGGCATCTTGAAGGCAAATTGTCACGAAGCAGCATAAACAGCTGTCTTCAGGCCTTAAACAGTATCCATAAAAAAGGGCTTAACCTGCCCGGGATTATTACGTCTGAAGCATGGTACATGCTGGAAGCCTTAAAACAATCGGAAGCCCGGAAGCGAAAGACGACTAAACAGGCAACTCCCTTTCTTATTGGCGATCTCAAGGCTCTGATAAAGTTACGCAGTACTACAAACTCAGTTCGTAAGCTTCGTGACCTGTGCCTGATCTGGACAGGCTTTGAAACACTGCTCCGTTCATCCGAAATTCGCCGTATACGTCTGAAAGATCTGTCTCTGGATAGTATGACCGGTGAATTTAACCTGACGGTATACCGTACAAAAACGAACATCAGTACACTTCTTACCTACCGGCTGACACGTCAGTTAACTAACTGCCTCTTGAGATTGATGAACCTTGTGAAAATGGATCAGCACAGTCATCCGGATGAATACCTTTTCCAGGCCGTAAATTTCCATGATACAGGCTATATGCCACCCGGCTGGAAGCTTCGGAGTAAAGGGAATGAGCTATCTGAGCTTCTTAAACGGCATAACCTGCCCTACCGTGCTAAACAAAGTCTTCTGAACGATGAAGATGAGGAAGACACTGTGGACGATGCCGGTATGCTCAGCAAAAATTCCCTTTTACGGGCATTTAAAGAAATGTGGAATGAGCTTTATCCAAATGAGACTAAAACCCGTTACTGGACAGGGCACAGCGTTCGTGTAGGCGGTGCGATACAGCTGGATATTGAAGGTTACTCGCTACCACAGATTATGGAAATGGGGAACTGGTCGAATGAAGAAATGGTTATGCGCTACATTCGCAATATTGAAGCTGGTAAAAAAGCCATGATCAAGCTTATGCGAAATGCCTTTGATGAATAGCGCCCTCACGGGCGCATAACTTTATTTTTTCTTGAACGGGTTAAGTCTGGTGAGATTAGAGAGTGCCCCTCCCGGAGGCAAAATTCCCGTCCTTTTATATTTGTACACGCCATTTAATTTCATTGTCTGGATTCCAAGATTAATAAGCGTGACAAGTTTAAGGGTATACAGGAGTGTAAATTGGGGAGCAACCTGAATAAAAACTAATAACAAGCCTGCACACATTACACGTAGCCATGCCGCGTACTCCATGCTCAGCGGACGCTTGAAATAGAATCTTTCGAGCAAATCAACTGTCTTATTACTGATCCACGCCGCCGCCACTGAGAGTAACAACACGATGCACACCATAATGCCCAGTTCCATTTTCACTCCCTTCTCTTTTAGTCTGTTTAAGTTGAGGCTTAGCCACAGTAGTTTTGTTTTTTGCTTTTTTCTTAGGTTTGGTATGGTGAAACAGAAAACAATCCACCATTACCCAACCATTTTTATATCGAGCCACCAGCATCTTCTGGCTGGGGTAATGAGCATGAAACAGCATTTTCACGTCCATGGTGCCCATCAACGACTGTTTGCGCTTTAGCTCATCCTCAGCCATCTGAAATTCTTGTAAGAATTCTGAAGACAGACGCTGACGCAGAATTCTTATGGCACTGGAGTTTTCATCATTCTTTGCCAGGTGCCCGAAGCGTACAAGTGCCTTGTGGGTTATCTGGATGGGTCCCAGATGAGAGCTGAGCTGTTCGTACTGCCAGAAGTAGGTCAAATCCACCTTAACCCAGCTGATGCTGTCCAGCAGAGCCTCGTTCATGATGGTTCCGGACATAGGTACCATTGTCAGCCTGGCCAGACGCATATGTATGTAGTCCGTAAGCAACCTCAGCGACTCAGGAACGTTTTTATTGAGTAGGAGATGCTGAAGCACCGGGGTTGCGGTCTGCCAACACAGATTGCGCCCGTCAGGCAGGAAAGCAAACTTTTGATCGTCAGGCGCAGAGTTCGAAGCGTTTTCCTTACGAAGCAAAAAATAATGGCCGCACAGCAGCTCTGCTCTTACCTGGTCCTCGTCAGGGTCATGTCGGGCTTTACTTAGATCAACGGTTAGCACAACGCGGTTAATCGCATCAGCGTGATATTTTTTTACCCAGACGCAGACACGATAGAGACGCTCATCGATTTTCTGGCTGGCTGTGGAAATCCATTGCATTGTTGTTCCTTAATTTTCGGGGCTGACAATGAAAATGCCCAGCTCAGCCCCCGGCACGAGTTCTGTATATTTCAGGCTCAGCTTCCGTTGGTTGGACGGACCCTGGCTGTTTTCAGGAGCCCAGTCAGAGAGCGTTTTTAATTGAGGTATGTTGCCTGCTGCGAAAATGGGCAAGGATGCTTTTACTACTGAATAATCAGTCTCAGCATATTTATTCCCGTTTCGTTCCTGCCCTTCAGGCCTAAATGCAAAAATGTGAGCAATCGGAACAGGGAAAGAGTTAGTTCGACAAAGGCGATAAGATTCGCCCTGCTTCAGTGGGTGAAATTCAAGACGGTGTAAAGCCTTATCGATATTAGACACGACATTCAAATTGGTAGTTGCTACATTTTTTACTTCTGAGGCTCTCCTGCGCTCCAACAAACTCACAAGTTGCTCTGCTGTTTTAACTTCCTGGTTTCGGTTTAGCCGCCATGAAAAAGTAACTTTTTTAAGCTGGGACTTGATGAAAAGGATATTTCTTGTTGAGTGCATAGCGACAAGGCCCGGGAGCTTCTTGTGCACTTTATCAAAACGGACATTCTTTTTATTATCGATACGCCTCATTGCCGCAGCAAAATCATTTTTTGCTTCGTTTATAGAAGTGATCAAGCTTTCGAGAAGATCTGCTCTTTCGGGGACAATGATTAGACCCGGGTATTTAGTGGTTACTTTGGTGGAATCATGACTTAATGACTCTATGTCATCCACACAGATGTCAGTAAGTGCCTGAATAATTTCCTCAACCGAAGCATCGTCTTTAATACTAACCCTGATGGGTTTAACCTGCTTCAAGCGCTCTTCTGTTCTAGATACGGTGGAGACAGTCATCAGGTTTGCCATCATCGGGGGGGTGTTCGAAAGAAAACACTTGAGCGAGTCGATGCGTTCCAGAATCTGGTCACGAAAATAGGGCAAATCGTCATAACTCATACGTTTCTCCAGGCTCATGTTATTTCCAATCAATTTTGCTGCCCAGGCTGACCTTGCAGAACATAAATGTCATGTAAACCTCTAAAGAAGTCATTTTGAAACAGCTTTCACAGCATGCGATTTATGTTCGATAGGGCTCATGAACAAAGGATGATAATGGAGACGCCATGGATAGTGGATAGTCTTACCCACCTGGGTGATCCGATTGAGGCGAAAACGACCATTTATACAGTCAACTGACCAAAGCCCGGGAGAAACTAACCTCTTCCAGCGGTAAAAAGAGAAACCTGCAACACAGAGGTCATGCTCCAGGAAATGTTGAGTTTCGACGACGCGAACTTTTATCAAAAACCCCAGCATTGGCGAAAACCAGATCAACAACCATGTTGGCGGCAGGATGACTTTGTTCAGGAGATGATCTGTCATAAGCAAGGCAGATAACATCAGAAAACTGATAGTCAACCACAGGGCCATCCAACCGGCCCATACGCGGCTCTGACAGGGTTTCCATTCGAGAAGAAAAAGTTTTTTATGCATTCTGCCCCGCCTAATTTTAATGTATTGCCGAAGTATGCTGCATCATGATGGTGGTGCGGGGAAAGATTTCAAACTTCCACAATTCTGAAGCCGTGTTCCAACCATGAAAGATCCCGTCTCCACAGCGAGTGTTAAAAGCAAGAATTTCATCCCTGACCTGGTAAGCGAGCACTTCTGGCATATCAATAAACTCAGGTAAGGAAAGAAGAATTCCATGGATAACTTCTCCGGTTAACTTACTCATAACCTCTTCCTCAGACAGGGCAGCGTCCGGGAACAAACACAACGGAAGTGAAAAACAACATAGGTCAAGACCAATAGCAGCCCTTCCTGCGTCGTAGCCTTCTTCATTAACGACAAAACGAAAGAATTTTTCTGTCTCACCCCGTAATGATGACGGTCCTTCAGACGGAACTTCAATACCACTGAAGACTTTATCGGTCCAGTTGGTAAAAGGACTGGTGAAAACCCAACAAATTAAGGATAACGCCAGCTCTTCCTTAAACATACGTTCAGTGCCGGTAGTTCTGGAAAGTTGCTTTTGAGTACTCATGTTTTACCTGTTGCATGAAATTATTGATGTTATATAAACACAACCGGCATTTTATCTAATAGGTTTGAAAACACTAAAAATCGCAAATGCTGGTACCTTTCTGTTTTAAGAGATTTTCAAGGTAAAGTGAGGCTAGATCAATTGGCTGGTTCTCTTCAAGACAGGCTCGCACAAGATCTTCAATAGAGACCGAATCAACCCCCCTTCCCTGTAAAATTTCTTTAGCAGATGCCAGCGTTTTATGAACGCTTCGACTTAGTTGTAATCTGACTTGTGTGCGGGTATCAAAAAGACAATCTTCTGTGACACTTTGTGAAACGGTTCTACTCATTGAAAAATCACTCCATTTCTGGGATCGAATGAAAATTAACAGCTATAGATGTATCAGGTTTCCCATTTTCTACGATACTCAACCACGTACGCGCTGAGATTTGTTGTTCACAGACGAGTATGTAACCTGTTCCCTGTTGATGATGTAGCTCAAGAGCTTTTAGGATAGGCTCTGAATGAGGTCCGAGAGCATCACGCGTGTGAATAAGCGTTTGCTCTGGCAATACGTTGCTAAGCATAGACAGCAGAACATTACGCTCATCCTCATTATCCGACAAAACAAGAATTATACGAAAACCCGTTTTTATACGAAATCTGATTTCTGAAACTAACTTTCTTAATCTTAATTTATATATGACCAGGCGGAATCGAGTCATCAGTAAAGAGACCACTGTGAAGATAACGATTACTGCGCCATATTTTGACCTGTAGAACCACCAGTTAAGGCCTCCAGCAACTATCAGGATTAACATTAAAATTAAACTCCCATAGAAAAAAAGTGCTGGGTAGCGAGTTGTCTTTCCTTCAATTAGTGCTGAGGCAAATATCAAAATGGATATTCCGTAAATTACCCAGTCAAAAATACTTTCTCCAATCATTCTTTAGTGAACATCCTTAAAAGTGGAAATGTAGGTTTATGGGTTTATGCATTTTCCTGATGGCCTTGACAACCAAGGATTTCACAGAAATTGTCACAGTGTGAAGCTGTAACAAAGCGCTCTCCACGTTCGAATCGCTCAACCAAATCCTTTCTTACTTCACTTCCAGGTTTCTGGAAGATGTACTCAAGCTGGAGATCCTCGGCCGTTGAAAGTAGTCGTTCTATGCTGAAATCAACATGGTAAAAGCAAAACTGATTATCAACCGGGGGAAAGTTGCTTTTGGTACTGTTCTCGTTTTTGGATTTTAGTTCATTCATGAGCTCTCCTTGGTTGAGAACAGTATACAAATCTCTTTAGGGATTTTTTTTCGTTAATAGCACTTTTTTGAGTTTAAAGAGTATGTTCATACCAGAGCATTAGAGGCTACGAAAAGGATAATGGAATTAGAAAGATAGATTTTAAGTGGTGATGTAAGGGGCACTGTTGCAAATAGTCGGTGGTGATAAACTTATCATCCCCTTTTGCTGATGGAGCTGCACATGAACCCATTCAAAGGCCGGCATTTTCAGCGTGACATCATTCTGTGGGCCGTACGCTGGTACTGCAAATACGGCATCAGTTACCGTGAGCTGCAGGAGATGCTGGCTGAACGCGGAGTGAATGTCGATCACTCCACGATTTACCGCTGGGTTCAGCGTTATGCGCCTGAAATGGAAAAACGGCTGCGCTGGTACTGGCGTAACCCTTCCGATCTTTGCCCGTGGCACATGGATGAAACCTACGTGAAGGTCAATGGCCGCTGGGCGTATCTGTACCGGGCCGTCGACAGCCGGGGCCGCACTGTCGATTTTTATCTCTCCTCCCGTCGTAACAGCAAAGCTGCATACCGGTTTCTGGGTAAAATCCTCAACAACGTGAAGAAGTGGCAGATCCCGCGATTCATCAACACGGATAAAGCGCCCGCCTATGGTCGCGCGCTTGCTCTGCTCAAACGCGAAGGCCGGTGCCCGTCTGACGTTGAACACCGACAGATTAAGTACCGGAACAACGTGATTGAATGCGATCATGGCAAACTGAAACGGATAATCGGCGCCACGCTGGGATTTAAATCCATGAAGACGGCTTACGCCACCATCAAAGGTATTGAGGTGATGCGTGCACTACGCAAAGGCCAGGCCTCAGCATTTTATTATGGTGATCCCCTGGGCGAAATGCGCCTGGTAAGCAGAGTTTTTGAAATGTAAGGCCTTTGAATAAGACAAAAGGCTGCCTCATCGCTAACTTTGCAACAGTGCCCGTCAGGATGCCGACGATGAAGACCGTAACGACAACTGTGAAAGAGGGATCTCCGATGACTGTTGAATCGAGAATATTTTCTGTAGCCGAGTATGTTCAGCCGTCCGAAGGCGAGCCTATTCGTTCCGTTGTGCTTGAAACCCGAGACTCAATTATCGTGGTTTGGCATGTCCATCCCGGGCAGGAAATTGCGGCTCACATTCATCCTCACGGCCAAGACACGTGGACTGTTTTGTCGGGAATGGCTGATTACTTTCAGGGCAATGGGATTGTTCGTGCCCTCAGGGAAGGTGAGATAGCCGTGGCAAGACCGGGCCAAGTGCACGGGGCGCGAAATACAGGTACCGAGCCATTTGTGTTAGTCTCGGTTGTGGCATCAGCCAATGCCGGTTTCGTATTGGCTGAGCGATAGAGCCCAATCTCTGGAGTTGGTCCAATGAGCGGTCGGGGAGATAGGTAACAGACATGCAGCGGACACGGCTGCTAAACCAGGTCGCAAACCTCCTTGCGTCGCAGCGTGCCGCAAGCGACGCGATCAATCGAATGGGGTCGGCATGAGACTGAACACCATCCAGTTCCCGACCGCGTAGCCGCCTGTCCTGCCGATCAGGTCTTGACCATCGACGCCTGGGATCAGTCCTGAATGTTCTTGGAGACCACTACGTTATGAGCCGCAGCCGCCGCAAAACACCCATCGTCGGGCACACGACCTGCGGCAGCGAGCGCGAGGACAAGAAGCTCTGGCATCAGCGCTGGCGCACCCGTGAGCGCACGGCGCTGACCAGCGCGTCGCCCGAAGCCCTGAGCGCCCATCTGCCCCTGCTGGAAAACCAGGCCAGCAGCGTCTGGTCGATGGGCAAGGATGGCCGCTCCTACTGGCCCGTCAAGCGCCAGGCCGCCACGGCGGATCGCATCGCCAATCACAAGGGACGCAACCCGCAAGAACGCGCCTCCCTGAAAAAGCGCCTGCTGCGCAAGTGGATGAGCAAATGAAGCTCTCCTTCCATCAGCACATTGCGCTGTTCTGGATGATCGGTGCTCCGGGCGTCTTCGCGCCCGTGATCGAGAACGCCAAGCGGCCCGATGCCGGCGCCGTCATGGCGTGGGGTGTCGCGATCGTGGCGGTGATGATCCTCTTCACCCCTTTGCTGCTGCGCTGTCCACCATTCCGGCGCTGGTATGGCCGGACGGATGCGCTGTCGGAGCGGCAGCGCCAGGCGCTTGCCGAGCGCGGCCTGCGCCGCTACTACCAGACCGCTTTCGATGACGGCTACGTGCCCCGCGTGATGCCCTACGTGTGGCGCATCATCTGGACGGTCGGCGGGTTGATGGCTGTGACCGCCGTACTGCCTACCAACACCGGACGGCCAGCCTTCGATGCCTTGGTGGTCTTCTCGACCTGGTATCCGATAGGCGTGATGCTGCTGGTTTTCGCGTCGAGGCCCCTTGGCCGGTTGATTCGCCAAAGAGCACAGGAGCGGCGGAAATGAGCACGTCAACCATCGAGGCGCTGGCCAGCGCCTGGGCAAGGATTGCCGAGGAAGCGGAATTCCCCGCTGACTACGAGGGGACTGCCACACCACAAGCGCATCGGGCTAGCGAAGCTATTCAGGAGCAGATTCGGGAGCGCATCGTCGCCACCAACGACATGCGGCTGTTCAGCCTGCTGCACCTGCTGAGTCAGGCGTCGCTGCGCATGGAGCAAGCGCTGTGGCCGGAGGATTACGAGCGGATGACGCGCGAGGTTGAGGAAGCCCTGCGGCAAGCCACCGACGCCAACGCCAGATCGTACACCCACGAAGAAGTGATACAGGCGATGCAGGAACGCATCGACCGGGCGCGAGACAAGCCATGTTGATTGGCTATGCGCGCGTCTCGACGCAGGATCAGAACCTGGAGCTGCAACGCGAAGCCTTGAGCAAGGCCGGATGTAAAAAGGTCTTCGAGGACAAGGTGAGTGGCACGCGGGCAGACCGGCCTGGCTTGGCCAAGACGCTCGAAATGCTGCGCGAAGGCGATACTTTGGTCGTCTGGAAGCTCGACCGGCTGGGCCGGTCGGTCAAGCAACTGGTCGATCTGGTCGGCGATCTGCACAAGCACGGTGTCCAGTTCAGGAGCCTCACCGACTCCATCGACACCGGCACACCATCCGGGCGGTTCTTCTTCCACGTCATGGCGAGCCTTGCCGAAATGGAGCGCGAGCTGACCGTCGAGCGCACCCGCGCCGGGCTGGAAGTCGCCAAGCAGCTCGGCCGCAAAGGCGGCCGCAAGCCGAAGATGACCGACAGCAAGATCGAGTCGGCCAAGAAGCTGCTGGCCAGCGGGGTGCCGCCCAAGGACGTGGCCAAGAACCTCGGCGTGTCCATTCCGACGCTGTACCGCTGGGTGCCAGCCTCCACGCACGCTTAGCGTGCTTTATTTAATGAGATGGTCACTCCCTCCTTCCCGGTACTATGCTGAGGACAGGCTTTCATTCGGAGAACTATCATGGAAAACATTGCGCTCATTGGTATCGATCTGGGTAAAAACTCTTTCCATATTCATTGCCAGGATCGTCGCGGGAAGGCTGTTTACCGTAAAAAATTTACCCGGCCAAAGTTGATCGAATTTTTGGCGACATGCCCCGCTACAACCATCGCAATGGAAGCCTGTGGCGGTTCTCACTTTATGGCACGCAAGTTGGAAGAGTTGGGGCATTCCCCAAAGCTGATATCACCACAATTTGTCCGCCCGTTCGTTAAAAGCAATAAAAACGACTTTGTCGACGCCGAAGCTATTTGTGAAGCTGCATCGCGTCCGTCTATGCGTTTTGTGCAGCCCAGAACGGAATCTCAGCAGGCAATGCGGGCTCTGCATCGTGTCCGTGAATCCCTGGTTCAGGATAAGGTAAAAACAACCAATCAAATGCATGCTTTTCTGCTGGAATTTGGCATTAGCGTTCCCCGAGGAGCTGCCGTTATTAGCCGACTGAGTACCATTCTTGAGGATAATAGTTTGCCTCTTTACCTCAGCCAGTTATTGCTGAAATTACAACAGCATTATCACTATCTTGTTGAGCAGATTAAAGATTTGGAATCCCAGTTGAAACGAAAGTTGGACGAAGATGAGGTTGGACAGCGCTTGCTGAGCATTCCCTGCGTCGGAACACTGACAGCGAGTACTATTTCAACTGAGATTGGCGACGGGAAGCAGTACGCCAGCAGCCGTGACTTTGCGGCGGCAACAGGGCTTGTACCTCGGCAGTACAGCACGGGAGGTAGGACGACATTGCTGGGAATTAGTAAGCGAGGTAATAAAAAGATCCGAACTTTGTTGGTTCAATGTGCCAGGGTATTCATACAAAAACTGGAACACCAGTCTGGCAAATTGGCCGATTGGGTCAGGGATTTACTGTGCCGGAAAAGCAACTTTGTCGTCACTTGTGCTCTGGCAAACAAGCTGGCCAGAATAGCCTGGGCCCTAACGGCACGACAGCAAACTTATGTAGCATAACGGCAGAAATACACCGGTTTAAAGAATTACTGATCTGGTTTTGCGAATACTGATATTGATGATACTAACGGCCCACCGGCCTGTTGAGGAACCTGTAAAACGGAAAGGCTCATTGAAGCCGTATATTTTCTGGAGGTTCATCAGGCGCGGAACTCATCAAGGCGCGGGAATAAAATCCCATTCAGACGCCGGATAGATTCAAGCAAGCCAACTTGTCGTCAAAATCGGTGTTGCAAAAACGGGAGTGACCATAGATTCCGTTTTCTGAGACGACCCCGATCAGTATTACGTTATCCCACTCCAGCCCCTTGGAACCATGCAGTGTGGAAAGGATGAAGGGATCGCAGTCAGTAGCAGCCTCGCCTGGATTCAAGATAAGGTTTAAAAACGTGCGGGAATCGATCTTACTGGAGTCAAGTAGCTCCCCGATCCTCACGACCCCTCGTTGCTGGTCGTTCGATCCAGTGCGAGTTACACCCTCAGAGCCAACACTATCAATGAAACCCTCCATACTCAGGCGTCGTAACACATCGATAGCAGGCGTTTCCTCTCCGTCTTTCTGGCAGATAGTGGCGAGCCTGCCCAGCCGATCTTTTTGGTATTGTGCGCCCTCGAATAACTGACCTAGAGCAGACCATAGGTCGGCGTGCGGAGCCATCAATCCACTGAGCGCCGCTTTGAATTGCCCTTTCTGCCATCTAAAACCAGCCTCCTTCAGAAAGCCGTAAACAATCGCTTGTTTGTTGGGATGGTTTTCCAGTAGCCGCAGATCGCCGTACACAGACAGCAAGACGCCAACTACCAGTATCCCGATTTCGGTGCGGGTGTGTAATGCGCTTGAACCATTGAGGTAGCGATAAGGTAGCCCACACAGGCGTAAAGCAATTTCCGCCTCAGCAAGGTTCGCCTTAGTGCGGGACAATATGGCTTGTGTTCCACTGCTCACCGAGAGGTTTGATAGCACCTTGGATAGGCAGTTATCAAAGTGCAATCTGACCTCTGTTTTGGGGGTGCTAGGATGACTGACACAAAGCTTGGTCAGCTTTGTAGAGTTGCGCCGAATTACCGAGTTAGCCATCAAGGAAAGCTCATGGCCAAATCTGAACGTGCATGACAGTTGAAACACCTTCGTATTCGGGTAGTGCCTTTCAAACAGTCCGCCGATAAAGTCTGGTCGAGCACCACGCCACTCATAAATACACTGGTTAACATCACCAACAGCCATAACCGACGTATCCGACTTAGATAGCAAGCGGGTCATGTCATGCTGTATCAGGTTAACGTCCTGATATTCATCAACAATGATGTGCTTGAAGTGGGCACCAAGGCTGCTGTCATTACGCAACAGTGCGACAGCCTCAATCAAACAGTCATCAAAGGTTCGCAGACTGTTTTCCTCCAGCAGCTCACAATAGCGGCCATAGGCGTGAATAAACTCCCGTTTGATGTTGCTGAACGTTGGATCATTGGCAGCATCAACAGGAGTTACGGCCGCCGCCCGGCAGCGAGCAATAAACAGCTCGAAGTTTTCAATTTCATTGGGGTCAATATAATTCGCCTCATGGTCAAAGCCATAGCGGTAGGCTTGCTTTACCAGTTGCTCATAGCGGTAGTCGCTTGGAGTAATGAGGTCTTTCTTCTTGATTATCTGTTGGCGTTCTCCGTAACCAACAATCTTTAAGGCCAAGCTGTGGAACGTGCGGATTTCTGGAATCACGCTCGACATCAGTGCCGTCTTCAAGTTCTCCGTGAAGCTCACCTGCGCCGACTTGTTGTACATCAGGATCAGAATGGAGCGAGGATCAGTTCCCGTCTTGACCAGCCGCTCAACGCGCTTTACAAGTGTGGTTGTTTTCCCGCTACCAGGTACGGCTTTTACCAACGCATGTCCGGTGTCATGGCTGACAATACTTTTCTGCTCCCAAGTCAGTCTTTTGGTCATGCCTTAACCTTGTAATTGGCGCACTGACGGGCCTCGGTGTAGGGAACGATCTTTGCCTTACTGTGACATTGCAGATAGCCATCCTCCCATCGGCCTGCTTGCTCGCACATAATGCAGTTGGGAAATAGTGAATGAGGATCGGCGTGACGGATAAAAGCTCGTAAGTTATCAGCCAGCTCAGCGGCCCCTAACGATCTAGGCCATGTGTTCACGTCAGAATTGATTGTTAAATCCACTTCAGCGAGCGGCATCGTTTGTTCGTTGAGTCGGCCGGAACCACTTAAACTCCAGACAGACATATCCACGTTACCTACTGAGCAGACGCCGCTACAGGTGTCCACAGATTGAAACGGGGGAAGCCAGTTGAATACTCTCAGGATCTTCTCCTTGATCGAGTAGGCCCCGGTAAGCAACATCTGAATATCAGAGGCAGATTGGACCTTAAACTCAAGAATCGGGATACCGGCTTCGATCTTGTCTTGAGAGCAGGGGTGTGTGACACAAATCTCTACGTAGCAACGCCTTTCGCCAGTCGTATCATACAACATCACGTCTGGTCGCAGCCCTGTGACCTTATCGTGTTTTTCCAGCTCTGCCTGATCGAAAAATTGAGTCAAGTTGTAGCGTGCAGGCACGGATTTTACGCACTGACGTGCTTCGTCTCTAACCAAGGCTAAACGAGAACCATTACAGGCAACCCGGCGCTCCAGCTCAAGGCTAATAGGCATTTCACGGCTGAGAGCTTGTTGGTAGCGATAGAAGAATGCTTCTTTGCCGCACTTGTGAAGATAGGTTTCAAGGGCACAGCATTCTTCCGAATGGCGAAAGTGCTTAGCGTTGAACTCGCCCATTACCGGGGTCAGGGGGCTCTTACAACCTGGGCAGGTGTAAGTATGTGAGCGCAGGGCAGCGCCAATGTGCGTGAGGGTGCCCTCGCCGTCTAGCGCGTAAGCGTATTGTATTGAGCTGGATTGAGTTGTCATGACTGCGTATCCTCCCAAAAAAATCCAGCTAAGAACAGACCTTACGGCAGGCAAATGGTAAGTAGTGCTTCTTGAAGCAGTCGAGTGTACAGCGGCTCAGTGAAAAAGCTAATCGCCCGCTCAACAACCTAGTGATACTGGTGCAGATTCGACAATGAGTTAATGCCCGGAGAGCATCTGCAAGACTTCTAGCTGGAAGGCATTCCAACCAGCCCTCGCTTCTGAAAAGCCGTCAGGAAACGGTAAAATCCAACCAAGTGAGCAACTTCACTTGATCAAAGATCTAAGGCTAGAATGATGGAATTCCAACCTTAGTTTGCAAATAGCCTAAACATATAACTTCCTCTGAGGATTTAAAAGAATTCTCAGATGTCTTGAAAGCTACTTTTTAAACTTTCTCATTCTGAGAAGCATATTTAATTTTGCTGCGTCTGCTCGTGCTGCTGCTACAGAAAGGGCTTTATGCAGTGAAACTACCACGACAAACAAACAGAACATCGACCAGAATCCATCCATTTCGTTTACCTAATCGTTGAGGTTTTTATTCGGGATATCTGGCTAAATAGGACTACACAGATACCCAGTTAAACCCCCCGCTTACATAACACTCCGGTTCCTCACCAGACGTTTTATTCTATCGCGGTCTGTGGTTATCAGAAGCTGCATAAACCGGTTATTTAGTCCGTTACGCGAAAATTATTGAGGATCCGGGCTGTTAAACTGTTCTTCCTCTTTCGCTTCCGGAGAAAAGGGGAGGTGTCACCCTGCGGCCGGGTAGTGAAAGGGATTTGACGTAATTCAGGCGAAGGGCGAACAAGACCGCAAAGGACGCCCGGGCGACCGGATACCTGCCGGGTTGTGCGAAGTAAAAACCGGAAGCAGTGATAACACAAACAGGCCCCTACAGCGTAAGGATTGTGATGGACGATAAAGAGCAATTTACGAATCTTGTGGCAAAGCATGCCTCCGGACTCACCGAAGAGCAGCTGGCCGGTTACGATGCCTGTTCCCTGGATGGTGAATGCGTCACGCCTTCATACGAGGTTTTCCGGGGGTATCGTACCCGCCATACCCTGGATGAATTTCTGGAGATGGCCATATCGCTGAATGCCATCCACCCGGATGAATATTTAACGGATATGCTGCTTAAGCCTCATGAGGTGATCGGCGCTCTGGCCGATGAAGGCGACCAGCTGAACAACGCCACCCCGGTTTATTTCTTCCCGGATACCGGCGTCTATGCAGCGGCCGTCAGTGAAACCCGGGTGCTCGATGCCTGGCTTTGCTGGCCATGCTACCCGGCGAACTGGTAACGCGGCCGTTGGAATTGCACCGGCAGGATACGAATTTAACCGACCCCGTGGCGGGAAGGTTATCACAATTGCATGTCCTCATCCCTCAAGCCCCCTGCCAGGCCCTAACGTGCTGTCAGGCTTCGCCTGATTCCCGATCTGCGCCGGTACTTCAGCCGATAACTTTTTGTTTTCTTTTTATTTTCTCCCCATTTCCTCAAAGTTCGCGGGCGGCGTGGACAGGGCACCATTGCCGCATGTGGGGTCTTAATAAGGGCAGGGTGGTCAGGTTTGCTCGATGCCGGGGGTAGGCCCTACCCTTTATGGGATGAGGACATGCAATTCACTAAATTAATCGACAGCACCGGTGGTGACTTATCTGTAACGGGTCAGTTTTGATACGGGGAATGTTTCAGGGTTAAGATCTGGAATCATAAAAATATACGCTCCCGTTCAGGACATACGACTTGAAATGGATAATGCCATT
Organism: Enterobacter cloacae; assembly: GCA_014169315.1. NCBI lineage: Bacteria > Pseudomonadati > Pseudomonadota > Gammaproteobacteria > Enterobacterales > Enterobacteriaceae > Enterobacter > Enterobacter cloacae. The sequence continues at coordinate 88,608 of AP022134.1, forward strand.
AAAGGAATTCCAGCCTTTCGTCGATAACAGTTTCTGACCATCGCCATAACCATGTCATGGAGGAGACTAACCGTGTTTCAGAGGTGAGCTGGTGCCTGGCAAAACATACAAACTCAAATATCAGGAAGCGAGTTTAGTTGTTTATAACATGCAGCCGTGTAACTGATTAGGTACCGGCAAAAGGAGGAAATAATGTTTGAAAACTACGTTTGTAAAATCTATGTAAGCAATGATCCTCATTTTAGTAGCCATCTCGAAGCAACTGCGTTTGGTTTCGATAATGGTCAGCAGCAAAAGATTCTCACCGCAGCCCATGTTGTTACCAATGCTCTTGGAAAAATTTATCCCGTCAGCAATACACTTAAACTTTACGTCAAATTTCTTAACCATCAAGGACTGGTGAACGAAGAGCCTGTTCTAGTCGATTTCATTCTCAATGAGGCTAATGACAGGGCAGACTTTAAAGACGGCATTCCGTTTGTTGACAGTGCAGAAATCGTATTACCAGCTGGAATACAACAGCCTGTAAGTAGTTACTTTAAGGTCCTGGCTCCCGCAGCTGGCATGGGTACATTGGGTGTCGGATATCCAATGAATGAGACAACAATTTCGACATTCCCTGGTGAAGTTTCAGGCATTTGGCCTTTAAATTGCTCAAATCATTCTCCCCAACATCTCACAACTCGCTTTGTAATAGCACATTTCAACACCGATGGTTGCTCTGGTGGACCCTATGTCGTCTCCGAGAATGACGAGCATTTTGTCATTGGAAGTCTGGTTGGAATAATGTCTGGAACCTGCCCAGATTCAAATCCACACATGTCTGTTCAGTCCGCTACTGATTTTTAGCAAAGTCAGTTCCAAAATGACGCTGGCACGATAGTTATTTTGGGTCTGCCCGATATGGCGTCTGCCCTTACTAACAGCAACAGCATTGAAACTGACAAACATGAACTCGAAAGTGCCACAATAGTAAGTCATGATTTCTTCATCACTTTTATGGTGCTCTTTTTCACCTATCACACAGCAAGTTATGAATACGAGGCCTGTAATGGACGCTACCGAAACTGAAGAGCTCGAAAAAATTCGCAAGAAGGCAATGGATGAAGTTACAAGTGCTCTTCAGGCGCTTGAAAATAAGTTCCCGGGTATTACTGAGGGCGCAGCAGCTTTGGCGGGGTCAGGCGTAGGCGCAGCGGCTTCCTTCGGTGCTCTCTATACGCTTGGTACAACGGGAGTGTCAGCAGCAGGCATAACCTCCGGGCTCGCTACAGCAGGGTCTATCGTCGGTGGCGGTATGGTTGCAGGCATTGCGGTATTGGCCGCACCTGTAGCTGTGTTAGGGATTGGCGGGTACGCGATAGTGAAACACAAAAAAAATGCGAAACTGACAGCCGCCCTTAGTCAGGCCATCCAAAAGCTCTACGAAGTTCAGGAAAGGTTGATGTCGAATGCGGAATATTTTAAGGCAGAAATTGCTGGCATCAAGGCAACAATCGACATGCTTACTAAGAAAGCTCCAAAAGGTAGCCTGGTCGCGGTGAGGTAAACACATGAGTCAGTCTCCTTATGATGATGAGTTCAGGGCCATCCGTTATATTCAGCTCCGTGGTCAGGATATCGCGAACGCTCACGAGACAATTAACAGTGATATAGAGAGCCTTAAGGCACAGTTGACCGGGCTAATCAGCGGCACTGAACTTGATGAAGCGGAGCATCTGGCGCTTAAAGAACATCATCTGCGAGAAATGACCCCTTCAGATACTGCCATGCATTCTACTGGTCTCAAGACTATATATAGCGAGGCTAACCAGCGTGTATGCGGTGATATTGGACTGGCCACAATACTCTCCACGGATGACTTGGCTGTTGTAGATGCCCGGATCCAGAATCATATTAAAGAATTTAATGATCGCTACGCACTCGACGCCTGGGATTATGCTATTGCCTGCGGATGCGGGCTCATAGCATCCATGCTGGATTTACTTTGCGTCAGAGCCCCGCCAAAACCTACGGTGAGCTTTACGGCAGAAGTGGATGGTATTTTCAATAAACAGGTGCAGAAAGCCTTCAATGCCATTTTGCCGGAGGACCTGAGTACAAAACTCTCAGATTTGTTCCCTATAGGGGCACCAGACAGTTCGATCAGCAGCGATTTAGTGGGTGCGGCCGGTGGCGTTTTGTCTCCCACAAATCACCGCTTAAGAGCTTTGTCACACGATCCCGTACTGGGCATTATTTTCGGTATAAAGGATATGCTGAACGGGACCTGTACGGTGGTTCAGAATGGACAGATCGTGGTTTATCCTTCCAGTAAAGGCGTTACAGACGAAACCAATATTTTCAGGCTCATCGCCAGAATGTTTGGACACCTGGCATCGGATGTTAATGCCCCCTCAGCAAAAGGAAACCGTGGCATGGGGTTACCGGCTCCTTTTATGGGGCTACTTCGTATGCTTGAGGGGATCCCTGTGGGGAGTTCTAACTTCGGCAAACAAATAGAGTACATGTATGTCAACGGGTATGACTTTCGTCAGTTTATCGTGACAAGTATTCCGATGAGCATAATGGAAGTTTTGATGCGGGTTTTCTATGTGGCGAAACAGGTATCGCTGGGAAAAGGAGCTTTTGGGGAGACCTTACTGGATACCATGCCGTTGCGGCTAAATCCACGCTTCCGGATGATGCTTGCCCTGGGTTATGGAACTTCCAGTGCTGTTAACGCAGGTAAAATGTATATCACCGGCAATATTCTCAATGCGAATTACGCCTCCTGGATGGGGTTGGCCTGGAATGGTTTTCACTCACTCAAGTGGTCCCTTTATCAGCGACACTTAAAGCTTTGGGCCGGTATTGAAAAGGCAGAACTGGAACGGCTTCAGAACAATATAGACAGCATCGAGGCATTGACCATCATAGCAGGAAACTTGCCAGTCAAGTAACATTCACCGGAGCACCTCCGGAACCCCATAGCCCACCAGCTGCTAAAAATGTCTGCCTTTGCTTTTAATACTCTCTCTGCCTCCTCCCCGAGGCAGAGAGTAGCTCGTAGTTATTTATACAGCTCACAACAGGGCCATAAGATACTCCGCTTCTCGTTTACCGATGATCCTGATCTGTCAGCTCTCTTACCGGATGCTGTACGAGCGTAACGGCTTATTATTGATAGTTCTCTCATATCAAACCTCATAAAGATTTATGCTGCCACTTAGTAACAGCCTAAAGGTTGTACTCTCTATTTAACAGCTTTTAGGCTGTTAATTTGATATTACAGCTTTTAGGGTGTATGTTTAGAAAACAGCGTACAAGGTGTATCAGAGGAACTACTGAGGCCAGCTTATGATCAATAATGATTACCCGTTAAACACGCTCAACCAGTTGCGTCCCTTGCTCATTGGTTTTCGCAAGGCGAATGGCCTGACGCAAAAAGACCTGTCCGAAAGGTTAGGGGTCACTCAACAGACATACTCACGTCTGGAAGCCAACCCTGCCAGTGCGAGCATTGAACGGCTATTCAAGGTGTTTTCTATCCTGGGCGTAAAAATCAGCTTCTCCTCGACAACCGCCTCTTCAGAGGGGAAGCAGACGGAAGAAATGCTTAAATCAAACTCACCTGCACGACAGGAGAAATGGTAACGATATGAGCCGGAAACAGCAGCGTCTGGCAATCTGGATGAACGGAATCAAAGTCGGATACTGGGAAAAAAGTAAAGGGGTAGACAGCTTACAATACCTTCCTGACTGGAGTGCAGACGAACAGGGAAGGCCGCTGTCATTGTCCCTTCCTTTTACTCCCGGGAACCAGGTCTGGCGTGGAAATGTGGTACGTGACTATTTTGATAATTTACTCCCGGACAGCGAAGGCATACGCAGACGTCTGGCAATGCGTTACAAGGCCGATAGCCTGGAGCCTTTTGATCTTCTGACGGAGCTGGGAAAAGACTGCGTGGGCGCGATACAGCTGCTTCATGACGGAGATGAACCCACAGATTTATATTCCGTGAAGTATCACCCGCTTACTGAATCAGAAATTGCGGCAACTTTGCGTAATACCACGGAGACATTGCTACCGGGCAGGCCAGAAGATAACGACGACTTACGTTTATCTATTGCCGGTGCTCAGGAGAAAACAGCCCTACTGTGGCATGAAGATCGGTGGTGTATGCCGGAGGGTAATACACCAACGACGCATATATTCAAGCTACCGCTCGGACTTGTGGGGAACATGAAAGCCGACATGCGCTCGTCGGTTGAAAATGAATGGCTCTGCTCGGTACTTCTCGAACAGTACGGGCTCCCCGTGGCAAGAACGCAGATTGCTCACTTTGAAGATCAGAAAGCGCTGGTGGTAGAACGTTTTGACCGAAAATGGTCAGGAAACGGACAATGGATCATTCGTTTACCCCAGGAGGATATGTGTCAGGCCCTGGGCATTTCGCCATTACGAAAATATCAGGCGGACGGCGGGCCAGGTATATCGGAAATTATGGAAGTTCTGAGTAATTCAGACCGTGCTGAGCGTGACAAAGCGCAGTTTTTTATGACGCAGATAGTTTTCTGGATGATGGCCGCAACAGATGGCCACGCTAAAAATTTCAGTATTTCTATTGGGCCACAGGGACGTTATCACCTTACACCACTCTATGATGTGTTGTCGGCATGGCCGGTGATCGGTCATGGGAACAATCAGATATCCTGGCAGAAGTGCAAACTGGCGATGGCCGTACGTGGCAGTAGCAACTATTACCAGATATATCGAATACAACGACGCCACTGGATCAGGCATGGTGAGATAACCGGCCTGAGTAAACAGCAGACAGAGGCGATGATAGAGGAAATCATCGCCAGAACCCCGGGTGTCATTGAACGTGTTAGCGGGCTTCTTCCGGACCAGTTCCCCCAGCAGCTTGCGGAAAGTATTTTTGATGGAATGAGGCAGCAATGCAGGCGCCTGGCTGAGAAATGACAGCCGCAATTTATAGTGTGCATGTTTTCAGAATAGCTGATGTAAGCGTGAGGATTCAGTATGACTGAAGAACAAAAAAGAATAGAGCGGGCTATTGAGTTGGCTTGTCGTTACGGCGGAACCGATGAAATGCATCATCTGCAATGGGTCGTGGATCAGATGGTAAGAGAACTTGCTGGAGAACGTTATGCACAGATTGTAGCAGATGCCACCAGCGGAGAAGATGGGCCTGATACTTACAAATGGAGTGTTGGGATCGCGCCTTAGCATCTGTCAGTCTGGGGATGAAAACGTACTTAACATCCAGCGAATTCCCAGACTTCACATTAAGACTAGAGTAACGGCCGCAATCACGTGAGAGAAAAAAATGGCAATTTTAGCAATCATTGCAGTTATCGCCCTGGGTGGGTACGCCTGCGGGTTTATTAAAGCCCGTGAGCTGAGCGCTTTGCGTAAAGAAATGAAACTATACGTGGATCGCATGGAAGCGGCGGAGCTGGACTTACACGCAATCAGAAGTGTAGCGGAGCACCGGTTGCACGGTGCAGGTAAACAGTTTGCCGACCTTTACAGCCGTATCGACGGTGCAACTGTGACGCTGACACCCGAAGATCAGCTGTTACTGGCAACGATGCCATTTAATATTCAGGATGTAGAAGACATCGTAAACGAGCGCGGTCCAAAGACAATTAGCGGCCGTCCATTCTGGGAAGTTGAGCCAGGCCCGCATGACTATGAATATGGCCCGCAATATCCGTATTTCCCAGACCAGCGCTAGGAAGAGATCAAGATGAGAGAGCCAAGACCCCGCCATACCTTGCAGGTCATTCGAGTGCCTTCTCTGGAGGTTCAGGATCTGGGGCTGACCAGCTTTGATAGCTGGCTTGACGAGAACGGTTATGACAAAACGAATGCCAGAAATAACCGTACCATCTGGGCGAGAGAAGGCGGATGGCATCTGAAACGTTGCAGAAATCTGGAAACTGGCACGGACGATTTCTGGTTTATCGCTTTCGATGGTAAAGGCGGAAAGATATACCCGCTGAAAACCCAAAGAGACTACCGGGCTGCATATCGTAAGCTGGAAGCAGAAGGTTATGCACCTGCGGTCATCGAGCAAATGACCACAGGCGCAGCATATAACCTGGCCTATCCACGTTCCACCCTAAAACAAGCTGAGACGGCCACCAGCGAACCAAAGCGGAAACCTGACGTAGATGGGGTCGTCTCAGAAAACGGAATCTATGGTCACTCCCGTTTTTGCAACACCGATTTTGACGACAAGTTGGCTTGCTTGAATCTATCCGGCGTCTGAATGGGATTTTATTCCCGCGCCTTGATGAGTTCCGCGCCTGATGAACCTCCAGAAAATATACGGCTTCAATGAGCCTTTCCGTTTTACAGGTTCCTCAACAGGCCGGTGGGCCGTTAGTATCATCAATATCAGTATTCGCAAAACCAGATCAGTAATTCTTTAAACCGGTGTATTTCTGCCGTTATGCTACATAAGTTTGCTGTCGTGCCGTTAGGGCCCAGGCTATTCTGGCCAGCTTGTTTGCCAGAGCACAAGTGACGACAAAGTTGCTTTTCCGGCACAGTAAATCCCTGACCCAATCGGCCAATTTGCCAGACTGGTGTTCCAGTTTTTGTATGAATACCCTGGCACATTGAACCAACAAAGTTCGGATCTTTTTATTACCTCGCTTACTAATTCCCAGCAATGTCGTCCTACCTCCCGTGCTGTACTGCCGAGGTACAAGCCCTGTTGCCGCCGCAAAGTCACGGCTGCTGGCGTACTGCTTCCCGTCGCCAATCTCAGTTGAAATAGTACTCGCTGTCAGTGTTCCGACGCAGGGAATGCTCAGCAAGCGCTGTCCAACCTCATCTTCGTCCAACTTTCGTTTCAACTGGGATTCCAAATCTTTAATCTGCTCAACAAGATAGTGATAATGCTGTTGTAATTTCAGCAATAACTGGCTGAGGTAAAGAGGCAAACTATTATCCTCAAGAATGGTACTCAGTCGGCTAATAACGGCAGCTCCTCGGGGAACGCTAATGCCAAATTCCAGCAGAAAAGCATGCATTTGATTGGTTGTTTTTACCTTATCCTGAACCAGGGATTCACGGACACGATGCAGAGCCCGCATTGCCTGCTGAGATTCCGTTCTGGGCTGCACAAAACGCATAGACGGACGCGATGCAGCTTCACAAATAGCTTCGGCGTCGACAAAGTCGTTTTTATTGCTTTTAACGAACGGGCGGACAAATTGTGGTGATATCAGCTTTGGGGAATGCCCCAACTCTTCCAACTTGCGTGCCATAAAGTGAGAACCGCCACAGGCTTCCATTGCGATGGTTGTAGCGGGGCATGTCGCCAAAAATTCGATCAACTTTGGCCGGGTAAATTTTTTACGGTAAACAGCCTTCCCGCGACGATCCTGGCAATGAATATGGAAAGAGTTTTTACCCAGATCGATACCAATGAGCGCAATGTTTTCCATGATAGTTCTCCGAATGAAAGCCTGTCCTCAGCATAGTACCGGGAAGGAGGGAGTGACCATCTCATTAAATAAAGCACGCTAAGCCGGTGGCAGCGGTCGCAATGGCCTAAACTTCCCCGCACCGACCTTGGCGCTGCTGCGCCATAGGTAATCGCCGGTCAGGTTGATGTGCTCCCACCCCAGCGGCGACAGATATTGCAACAATGTGTCGTCCAGCGCCGTGCCGTTGCCACGCAAAGCACTGGTGGCACGCTCCAGATATACCGTGTTCCACAACACGATGGCCGCCGTCACCAGATTGAGGCCGCTGGCCCGGTAGCGCTGCTGCTCAAAACTGCGGTCGCGGATTTCACCCAATCGGTAGAAGAAGACCGCCCTGGCCAGCGCGTTGCGCGCCTCGCCCTTATTCAGCCCCGCATGGACGCGGCGGCGCAGCTCCACGCTTTGCAGCCAATCCAAAATGAACAGCGTGCGCTCGATGCGCCCCAGCTCGCGCAACGCCACGGCCAAGCCGTTCTGGCGCGGGTAGCTGCCGAGTTTGCGCAGCATCAGCGAAGCCGTTACCGTGCCTTGCTTGATGGAGGTGGCCAGCCGCAGAATTTCATCCCAATGGGCGCGTATTTGCTTGATGTTCAGCCTGTCGCTGCTAATCATCGGCTTGAGCGCGTCATAGGCGGCATCGCCCTTGGGGATGAATAGCTTGGTTTCGCCCAAGTCACGGATACGCGGCGCGAAGCGAAATCCCAGCAAATGCATCAAGCCAAACACGTGATCGGTGAAGCCTGCCGTGTCGGTGTAGTGTTCCTCGATGCGCAAGTCCGACTCGTGGTACAGCAGGCCATCAAGCACGTAAGTTGAATCACGAATGCCCACGTTGACCACCTTGGCACTGAAGGGCGCGTACTGGTCGGAGATATGGGTGTAGAAAGTCCGTCCTGGACTGCTTCCATACTTCGGGTTGATATGACCAGTGCTTTCTGCTTTGCTGCCGGTTCTGAAGTTCTGGCCGTCCGACGATGACGTGGTGCCGTCACCCCAGTTGCCGGCGAAGGGTTGCCGAAACTGCGCATTCACCAGCTCGGCCAGCGCCGTCGAATAGGTTTCATCGCGGATGTGCCAGGCTTGCAGCCAAGACAGCTTGGCGTAGGTGGTGCCAGGGCAGGACTCGGCCATTTTGGTCAGACCCAGGTTGATCGCGTCGGCCAGGATCGTCGTCAACAGCAAGGTTTTGTCCTTGGCCGTGTCGCTGGTCTTCAGGTGTGTGAAGTGGCGGGTGAAGCCCGTCCATTCATCGACCTCCATCAGCAACTCGGTGATTTTGAGGTGCGGCAGCAGCATAGCTGTCTGGTCGATCATGGCTTGCGCGGCGTCTGGTACTGCCGCGTCCAGCGGCGTGATCTTCAGGCCTGACGCGGTGGTGATGATGGCATCCGGTAAGTCGTTGGCCGCAGCCATGCGGTTGACTGTGGCGAGTTGCGCCTCCAACAATTCCAACCGGTCATGCAGGTATTGGTCGCAGTCGGTGGCCACTGCCAGCGGCAATTCGCTGGCCAGCTTCAAAGTGGCGAACTTCTCGACCGGCACCAGGTATTCGTCGAAGTCCTTGAACTGGCGAGAACCCTGCACCCAGACATCACCGGAGCGCAGCGCGTTCTTCAGCTCCGACAGGGCGCATAACTCGTAGTAACGCCGGTCGATGCCGTCGTCGGTCAGAACCAGCTTTGCCCAGCGCGGCTTGATGAATGCGGTTGGCGCATCGGCGGGCACCTTGCGCGCGCTGTCGCTGTTCATGCCGCGCAGCATGTCGATGGCATCGAGCACACCCTTGGCGGCGGGCGCAGCCCGCAATTTGAGCACGCCCAGGAACTGCGGCGCGTAGCGGCGTAGCGTGGCATAGCTTTCACCGATGTGGTGCAGGAAATCAAAGTCGGCAGGCCGCGCCAATGTTTGCGCTTCGGTGACGCTGGCGGCGAAGGTGTCCCAGGGCATAACGGCCTCGATGGCGGCGAACGGATCGCTGCCGCTTTGCTTGGCCTCAATCAACGCTTGACCGATGCGCCCATACATCCGCACCTTGTCGTTGATCGCCTTGCCGGAAGCCTGGAACTGCTGCTGATGCTTGTTCTTGGCCGCGTTGAACAGCTTGCCGATGATGCGATCGTGAAGGTCGATGATTTCATCGGTGACGGTGGCCATGCCTTCGATGGCCAGCGCTACCAGCGTGGCATAGCGTCGTTGCACCTCGAACTTTGCCAGATCAGCAGGCGTCATCTGGCCACCTTCACGAGCGATTTTGAGCAGGCGGTTCTGGTGAACCTGCCGCTCGATGCCTGCGGGCAGATCAAGTGCTTGCCAGGATTTCAGGCGCTCAATATGTTCGAGCATGTGGCGAGAGTTCGGTTTGGCAGGCGACTGGCGCAGCCATGCCAGCCACGTCACTTTACTGCCGTCCTTGCGCTTGAGAAGTTCGTCCAGGCGCTGACGGTGGGGTGATAACAAAGAATCGGTCAGCGCCGCGTAAATGCGTCGGTTGGCACGGGTGATGGCCTCGGCGCTTGCGCGCTCGATGGCATTCATGGCGGGCAGGATAATGCTCTGCCGCCGCAGATTCTCGACAAGTGCGCTCGCCAGCACGATGCCTTTGTCGGTCTGCAAGGCCAGCTCGGTCAATGTATGCACGGCTTGCCGATAGTGGCTCATGGTGAAGGGCTTGAACCCAAAAACCGTTTGCAGCTCGACCAAGTGCTCCCGCCGTGTCTGTTCGCGCTGGCCGTACTCGCTCCAACTTTCCACTGGCATCTTGAGTTGCGCGGCCACCATGCGCAACAGGGGCGGAAACGGAGGCTCATCGACGCCCAAAAAGGTGCCAGGGAATCGCAAGTAGCAAAGCTGCACAGCGAAGCCCAATCGATTCGCGGCGCCGCGACGCTGACGGATCACCGACAGGTCGGTTTCGTTGAACGTGTAGTGCCGTATCAGTTCGTCTTTGGCATCTGGCAGTGCCAGCAGGCTTTCGCGCTCGGTGGCGGACAGGATTGAGCGGCGTGGCATGGTCAGTCTTCCCGCAGGTACTGGTACAAGGTTTCGCGGCTGATGCCGAAGTCACGGGCCACCAAGGTTTTTTGGTCGCCTGCCGCAACTCGCCGTTTCAACTCGGCAATTTGTTCGCTGTTCAGCGATTTCTTTCGTCCCCGGTAGGCACCGCGCTGCTTGGCCAGCACGATTCCCTCGCGCTGACGTTCGCGGATCAGGGCGCGCTCGAACTCAGCGAAGGCTCCCATGACCGACAGCATCAGATTGGCCATCGGTGAGTCCTCGCCGGTGAACTTCAGCCCTTCTTTGACGAACTCCATGCGCACGCCCCGTTGTGTCAGCCCTTGGACGATGCGGCGCAGGTCATCAAGGTTGCGTGCCAGCCTGTCCATGCTATGCACCACCACGGTGTCGCCCTCGCGGACGAAGGCCAGCAGCCTTTCCAGCTCGGGACGCTGGGTGTCCTTGCCAGAAGCCTTGTCGGTGAACACCCGCGCCACCTGAACACCCTCCAATTGCCGTTCCGGGTTCTGGTCGAAGCTGCTGACGCGGACATAGCCGATGCGTTGACCTTGCAAGATGCCTCCAAAGGCAAAAGTGTCAGGATGAAATCTATTACCTTTGACGGAATATGTCAATCAATAGGAAATTTAACTCTATTCTGACATCGTTTGTCGTTTTCAGAAGACGGCTGCACTGAACGTCAGAAGCCGACTGCACTATAGCAGCGGAGGGGTTGGATCCATCAGGCAACGACGGGCTGCTGCCGGCCATCAGCGGACGCAGGGAGGACTTTCCGCAACCGGCCGTTCGATGCGGCACCGATGGCCTTCGCGCAGGGGTAGTGAATCCGCCAGGATTGACTTGCGCTGCCCTACCTCTCACTAGTGAGGGGCGGCAGCGCATCAAGCGGTGAGCGCACTCCGGCACCGCCAACTTTCAGCACATGCGTGTAAATCATCGTCGTAGAGACGTCGGAATGGCCGAGCAGATCCTGCACGGTTCGAATGTCGTAACCGCTGCGGAGCAAGGCCGTCGCGAACGAGTGGCGGAGGGTGTGCGGTGTGGCGGGCTTCGTGATGCCTGCTTGTTCTACGGCACGTTTGAAGGCGCGCTGAAAGGTCTGGTCATACATGTGATGGCGACGCACGACACCGCTCCGTGGATCGGTCGAATGCGTGTGCTGCGCAAAAACCCAGAACCACGGCCAGGAATGCCCGGCGCGCGGATACTTCCGCTCAAGGGCGTCGGGAAGCGCAACGCCGCTGCGGCCCTCGGCCTGGTCCTTCAGCCACCATGCCCGTGCACGCGACAGCTGCTCGCGCAGGCTGGGTGCCAAGCTCTCGGGTAACATCAAGGCCCGATCCTTGGAGCCCTTGCCCTCCCGCACGATGATCGTGCCGTGATCGAAATCCAGATCCTTGACCCGCAGTTGCAAACCCTCACTGATCCGCATGCCCGTTCCATACAGAAGCTGGGCGAACAAACGATGCTCGCCTTCCAGAAAACCGAGGATGCGAACCACTTCATCCGGGGTCAGCACCACCGGCAAGCGCCGCGACGGCCGAGGTCTTCCGATCTCCTGAAGCCAGGGCAGATCCGTGCACAGCACCTTGCCGTAGAAGAACAGCAAGGCCGCCAATGCCTGACGATGCGTGGAGACCGAAACCTTGCGCTCGTTCGCCAGCCAGGACAGAAATGCCTCGACTTCGCTGCTGCCCAAGGTTGCCGGGTGACGCACACCGTGGAAACGGATGAAGGCACGAACCCAGTGGACATAAGCCTGTTCGGTTCGTAAACTGTAATGCAAGTAGCGTATGCGCTCACGCAACTGGTCCAGAACCTTGACCGAACGCAGCGGTGGTAACGGCGCAGTGGCGGTTTTCATGGCTTGTTATGACTGTTTTTTTGTACAGTCTATGCCTCGGGCATCCAAGCAGCAAGCGCGTTACGCCGTGGGTCGATGTTTGATGTTATGGAGCAGCAACGATGTTACGCAGCAGGGCAGTCGCCCTAAAACAAAGTTAGGCCGCATGGACACAACGCAGGTCACATTGATACACAAAATTCTAGCTGCGGCAGATGAGCGAAATCTGCCGCTCTGGATCGGTGGGGGCTGGGCGATCGATGCACGGCTAGGGCGTGTAACACGCAAGCACGATGATATTGATCTGACGTTTCCCGGCGAGAGGCGCGGCGAGCTCGAGGCAATAGTTGAAATGCTCGGCGGGCGCGTCATGGAGGAGTTGGACTATGGATTCTTAGCGGAGATCGGGGATGAGTTACTTGACTGCGAACCTGCTTGGTGGGCAGACGAAGCGTATGAAATCGCGGAGGCTCCGCAGGGCTCGTGCCCAGAGGCGGCTGAGGGCGTCATCGCCGGGCGGCCAGTCCGTTGTAACAGCTGGGAGGCGATCATCTGGGATTACTTTTACTATGCCGATGAAGTACCACCAGTGGACTGGCCTACAAAGCACATAGAGTCCTACAGGCTCGCATGCACCTCACTCGGGGCGGAAAAGGTTGAGGTCTTGCGTGCCGCTTTCAGGTCGCGATATGCGGCCTAACAATTCGTCCAAGCCGACGCCGCTTCGCGGCGCGGCTTAACTCAGGTGTTAGACATCATGAGGGTAGCGGTGACCATCGAAATTTCGAACCAACTATCAGAGGTGCTAAGCGTCATTGAGCGCCATCTGGAATCAACGTTGCTGGCCGTGCATTTGTACGGCTCCGCAGTGGATGGCGGCCTGAAGCCATACAGCGATATTGATTTGTTGGTTACTGTGGCCGTAAAGCTTGATGAAACGACGCGGCGAGCATTGCTCAATGACCTTATGGAGGCTTCGGCTTTCCCTGGCGAGAGCGAGACGCTCCGCGCTATAGAAGTCACCCTTGTCGTGCATGACGACATCATCCCGTGGCGTTATCCGGCTAAGCGCGAGCTGCAATTTGGAGAATGGCAGCGCAATGACATTCTTGCGGGTATCTTCGAGCCAGCCATGATCGACATTGATCTAGCTATCCTGCTTACAAAAGCAAGAGAACATAGCGTTGCCTTGGTAGGTCCGGCAGCGGAGGAATTCTTTGACCCGGTTCCTGAACAGGATCTATTCGAGGCGCTGAGGGAAACCTTGAAGCTATGGAACTCGCAGCCCGACTGGGCCGGCGATGAGCGAAATGTAGTGCTTACGTTGTCCCGCATTTGGTACAGCGCAATAACCGGCAAAATCGCGCCGAAGGATGTCGCTGCCGACTGGGCAATAAAACGCCTACCTGCCCAGTATCAGCCCGTCTTACTTGAAGCTAAGCAAGCTTATCTGGGACAAAAAGAAGATCACTTGGCCTCACGCGCAGATCACTTGGAAGAATTTATTCGCTTTGTGAAAGGCGAGATCATCAAGTCAGTTGGTAAATGATGTCTAACAATTCGTTCAAGCCGACCGCGCTACGCGCGGCGGCTTAACTCCGGCGTTAGATGCACTAAGCACATAATTGCTCACAGCCAAACTATCAGGTCAAGTCTGCTTTTATTATTTTTAAGCGTGCATAATAAGCCCTACACAAATTGGGAGATATATCATGAAAGGCTGGCTTTTTCTTGTTATCGCAATAGTTGGCGAAGTAATCGCAACATCCGCATTAAAATCTAGCGAGGGCTTTACTAAGCTTGCCCCTTCCGCCGTTGTCATAATCGGTTATGGCATCGCATTTTATTTTCTTTCTCTGGTTCTGAAATCCATCCCTGTCGGTGTTGCTTATGCAGTCTGGTCGGGACTCGGCGTCGTCATAATTACAGCCATTGCCTGGTTGCTTCATGGGCAAAAGCTTGATGCGTGGGGCTTTGTAGGTATGGGGCTCATAATTGCTGCCTTTTTGCTCGCCCGATCCCCATCGTGGAAGTCGCTGCGGAGGCCGACGCCATGGTGACGGTGTTCGGCATTCTGAATCTCACCGAGGACTCCTTCTTCGATGAGAGCCGGCGGCTAGACCCCGCCGGCGCTGTCACCGCGGCGATCGAAATGCTGCGAGTCGGATCAGACGTCGTGGATGTCGGACCGGCCGCCAGCCATCCGGACGCGAGGCCTGTATCGCCGGCCGATGAGATCAGACGTATTGCGCCGCTCTTAGACGCCCTGTCCGATCAGATGCACCGTGTTTCAATCGACAGCTTCCAACCGGAAACCCAGCGCTATGCGCTCAAGCGCGGCGTGGGCTACCTGAACGATATCCAAGGATTTCCTGACCCTGCGCTCTATCCCGATATTGCTGAGGCGGACTGCAGGCTGGTGGTTATGCACTCAGCGCAGCGGGATGGCATCGCCACCCGCACCGGTCACCTTCGACCCGAAGACGCGCTCGACGAGATTGTGCGGTTCTTCGAGGCGCGGGTTTCCGCCTTGCGACGGAGCGGGGTCGCTGCCGACCGGCTCATCCTCGATCCGGGGATGGGATTTTTCTTGAGCCCCGCACCGGAAACATCGCTGCACGTGCTGTCGAACCTTCAAAAGCTGAAGTCGGCGTTGGGGCTTCCGCTATTGGTCTCGGTGTCGCGGAAATCCTTCTTGGGCGCCACCGTTGGCCTTCCTGTAAAGGATCTGGGTCCAGCGAGCCTTGCGGCGGAACTTCACGCGATCGGCAATGGCGCTGACTACGTCCGCACCCACGCGCCTGGAGATCTGCGAAGCGCAATCACCTTCTCGGAAACCCTCGCGAAATTTCGCAGTCGCGACGCCAGAGACCGAGGGTTAGATCATGCCTAGCATTCACCTTCCGGCCGCCCGCTAAATATCTCCTTTTGGGTTGTTAATAAAACATCCAATAAGTTGACTGTGCGTGAAAAAGAAAGTTTTGTGTGATGGCGTTGAAGATCGCACCGTTAAGCTCTTATGTGGGATGGTGCAGAGCTCGACGACTACCGATAAAACGCAACCGCCGCAAACAGACAAGAAAAAGCCCCAACTGATAACAGTTGGGGCTTCAGTATTGTGATTGGTGGAGCAATAGCACCCTGAACCCAAAACCTTCTCGCTCAACCGGTAGTGGCTGATAACAACTCGTGAGGGCTATTGCGGGTTAAGCATTTAGCGATGTCTAGGGCCAGACTGGACGTCTGAACGCAAGCCGCTGATACTGTACATAACCACAGTATCAGCGGAGGATACCCATGTCGCTGGCAAGGAACGCCACGGCGAGTCAATCGCCCACTCAAACAAACGGTTACGAACGCCACCAACCCGACCAGACGCTGCTCTACCAGCTGGTTGAGCAGCACTACCCAGCCTTCAAAGCCTCACTCGAAGCCCAAGGTCAACACCTGCCTCGCTACATCCAACAAGAATTCAACGACCTCCTCCAATGTGGCCGTCTGGAGTATGGTTTCATGCGGGTTCGCTGCGAGGATTGTCATCACGAGCGTCTGGTCGCCTTCAGCTGTAAACGACGCGGCTTTTGCCCTAGCTGCGGTGCCCGCCGGATGGCCGAGAGTGCGGCGCTGCTGATAGACGAAGTCTTCCCCAAGGAGCCCATTCGCCAGTGGGTGCTCAGCTTTCCTTTCCAGCTACGCTTTTTGCTGGCTCGCCATCCCCAGCTGATGGGCCAGGTCTTGAGTATCGTCTATCGTACACTCTCAACTCATCTGATCAAAAAAGC
This sequence comes from Enterobacter cloacae, assembly GCA_014169315.1. Classification (NCBI taxonomy): domain Bacteria; kingdom Pseudomonadati; phylum Pseudomonadota; class Gammaproteobacteria; order Enterobacterales; family Enterobacteriaceae; genus Enterobacter; species Enterobacter cloacae. The sequence continues at coordinate 104,757 of AP022134.1, forward strand.
CGGTTACACCAAAGCCTCTGCACAAACTGGCTCAGTGACTCTTATCCAACGCTTTGGCTCCGCGCTAAATCTCAATGTCCACTACCACATGCTGTTTCTCGATGGTGTCTATGCCGAAGATGACTATGGCAAGCAACGCTTCCATCGTGTCAAGGCACCCACTTACGATGAGCTGAATACGCTCGCTCACACCCTCAGCCATCGCATCGCTCGCTGCATGGAAAAGCGTGGGATTTTGGAGCGTGATGCCGAGAATACGTGGTTGACACTGGAAGAGGGCGAAGACGATACGCTGACTCAATTACATGGTGCTTCGGTTACGTATCGCATTGCCGTCGGCCCCCAGCAAGGGCGCAAAGTCTTCACCCTGCAAACCTTGCCAGGGCGTGAGGATAAAGCCGACTCAAGCAGTCGAGTAGCCAACCATGCTGGTTTCTCGCTACACGCCGGTGTGATGGCCGAAGCGCATCAGCGGGATAAGCTTGAGCGCTTGTGTCGCTACATTAGTCGGCCAGCGGTTTCAGAAAAACGTCTGGCATTAACCGCCAATGGGCAGGTGCGTTACGAGCTCAAAACTCCGTACCGCAATGGCACCACCCATGTGATCTTCGAGCCGCTGGACTTCATCGCCAAACTCGCTGCGTTGGTACCTAAGCCGCGAGTCAACCTCACACGCTTCCACGGCGTCTTTGCACCGAACAGCAAACACCGAGTTCAAGTAACACCCGCCAAGCGGGGCAAGAAGCCCGACAAATCGGAAGGTCTCGATACTAACTGGCGTGACAAGAGTCCTGCAGAGCGCCACCGCGCCATGACCTGGATGCAACGCCTCAAGCGAGTCTTCAATATTGATATTGAAGTCTGCGAACACTGCGGCGGTCACGTCAAAGTGATTGCCAGCATCGAAGATCCGAAGGTCATTGAGCAGATTCTCAAGCATCTGAAACAGAAAACAGCCAAGGCGAATGCCGCCAAGCAGCGTGAGCTGCCACCAGAACGAGCGCCGCCACTGACTCCCAGCCTGTTCGATCCATCACAGAGTCGTCTCTTTGACTGACGACCCCAAATCCAACACTGCTCAACACTGCCAACTTTTAAACGGGGCGGTGGGGCAGTTTGTATCTCTCGAGCTATCAGGCTAGAGATTTTACCGCCAAATCGAACCTTATTAGAGCGGTTTAGGCTGGACCGGCAGTTAAAATTGGGGCTTGAGCGGTAAACGAGTGAGGGAATTTCAGGTAAGATACTTCGGATGAGGAGCAAAAAGGTGGTTTATACTTCCTATACCCGTTAGCACCCTCCCTGATTAAAGGAAGCCGTATGGATATTATTGATAAAGTTTTTCAGCAAGAGGATTTCTCACGCCAGGATTTGAGTGACAGCCGTTTTCGCCGCTGCCGCTTTTATCAGTGTGACTTCAGCCACTGTCAGCTGCAGGATGCCAGTTTCGAGGATTGCAGTTTCATTGAAAGCGGCGCCGTTGAAGGGTGTCACTTCAGCTATGCCGATCTGCGCGATGCCAGTTTCAAGGCCTGCCGTCTGTCTTTGGCCAACTTCAGCGGTGCCAACTGCTTTGGCATAGAGTTCAGGGAGTGCGATCTCAAGGGCGCCAACTTTTCCCGGGCCCGCTTCTACAATCAAGTCAGCCATAAGATGTACTTCTGCTCGGCTTATATCTCAGGTTGCAACCTGGCCTATACCAACTTGAGTGGCCAATGCCTGGAAAAATGCGAGCTGTTTGAAAACAACTGGAGCAATGCCAATCTCAGCGGCGCTTCCTTGATGGGCTCAGATCTCAGCCGCGGCACCTTCTCCCGCGACTGTTGGCAACAGGTCAATCTGCGGGGCTGTGACCTGACCTTTGCCGATCTGGATGGGCTCGACCCCAGACGGGTCAACCTCGAAGGAGTCAAGATCTGTGCCTGGCAACAGGAGCAACTGCTGGAACCCTTGGGAGTAATAGTGCTGCCGGATTAGCTCGAATGCAAACACAAGAGGCAAATATCACTTGAGTTCCGCGCTACAACAAGGCAGATTCTGCTATAGCAGAGTATTACCGCCGGAATGCCGTTTCTCTGCTGCCGCAGCCGACGTTATACCTTCCCTTCAAAGGAGGCATTATGAAGACTCAACTGCCCTAAAGAAAAACTTACAGGTGGATTATGGTCAGACGTTATCTCCCCCTTAACCCGCTGCGCGCCTTTGAGGCCGCCGCCCGTCATCTCAGTTTTACCCGCGCGGCGATTGAGCTGAATGTCACCCATGCCGCCGTCAGCCAGCAGGTCAGGGCGCTGGAAGAACAACTCGGCTGTGTGCTGTTTACCCGCGTCTCGCGCGGGCTGGTGCTGACCCATGAAGGTGAGGGATTACTGCCGGTGCTCAATGAGGCGTTTGACCGGATTGCGGATACTCTGGAGTGTTTTTCTCACGGGCAGTTCCGTGAGCGGGTGAAAGTCGGTGCGGTGGGAACATTTGCCGCAGGCTGGCTGCTGCCGCGTCTGGCCGGATTCTATGACAGCCATCCGCATATTGATCTGCATATCTCCACCCATAACAATCATGTGGACCCGGCGGCGGAAGGGCATGATTATACGATCCGTTTCGGTAACGGCGCGTGGCATGAGTCAGATGCGGAACTGATTTTCAGTGCACCACACGCTCCGCTGTGCTCACCGGCCATTGCAGAACAGTTACAGCAGCCGGATGATGTTCACCGCTTTACCCTGCTGCGCTCATTCCGCCGGGATGAATGGAGCCGCTGGCTGGATTGTGCGGGCGGCACACCGCCTTCCCCGTCACAGCCGGTAATGGTGTTCGATACCTCACTGGCCATGGCCGAGGCGGCACAACTGGGTGCCGGGGTAGCGATCGCACCGGTATGTATGTTCAGCCGCCTGTTACAGTCAGGCGCACTGGTACAGCCGTTTGCCGCAGAAATCACCCTCGGCGGCTACTGGCTGACGCGGTTACAGTCCCGTACGGAAACCCCGGCCATGCAGCAATTCGCCCGCTGGCTGCTGAATACGGCGGCGGCGTAAAACTCACTCACCTTCCAGGCTTTTTACCCGCAAATCATCACCTTCACTGATGCGCAGCCGTTCACTGCCGCAGTGCGGACAGCATCCGGCGTGCTGCATGATTTCGGCCTCACGGCTGCAATCCCAGCACCATGCCTGTGCCGGGATAACATCAATATGCAGTGTGCAGCCCTGCGCCACGGTATCACGGCAGGCGATATCAAAACAGAAATGCAGTGCACTCTCCTCAACATCCGCCAGTGCGCCGACTTCCAGCCAGACATCCGTTACCCGCGCAATGCCGTGCTGTTCAGCCTGTTCGCGGATAATGTCCGCCGCACCGAGGGCTTTACTAAGCTTGCCCCTTCCGCCGTTGTCATAATCGGTTATGGCATCGCATTTTATTTTCTTTCTCTGGTTCTGAAATCCATCCCTGTCGGTGTTGCTTATGCAGTCTGGTCGGGACTCGGCGTCGTCATAATTACAGCCATTGCCTGGTTGCTTCATGGGCAAAAGCTTGATGCGTGGGGCTTTGTAGGTATGGGGCTCATAATTGCTGCCTTTTTGCTCGCCCGATCCCCATCGTGGAAGTCGCTGCGGAGGCCGACGCCATGGTGACGGTGTTCGGCATTCTGAATCTCACCGAGGACTCCTTCTTCGATGAGAGCCGGCGGCTAGACCCCGCCGGCGCTGTCACCGCGGCGATCGAAATGCTGCGAGTCGGATCAGACGTCGTGGATGTCGGACCGGCCGCCAGCCATCCGGACGCGAGGCCTGTATCGCCGGCCGATGAGATCAGACGTATTGCGCCGCTCTTAGACGCCCTGTCCGATCAGATGCACCGTGTTTCAATCGACAGCTTCCAACCGGAAACCCAGCGCTATGCGCTCAAGCGCGGCGTGGGCTACCTGAACGATATCCAAGGATTTCCTGACCCTGCGCTCTATCCCGATATTGCTGAGGCGGACTGCAGGCTGGTGGTTATGCACTCAGCGCAGCGGGATGGCATCGCCACCCGCACCGGTCACCTTCGACCCGAAGACGCGCTCGACGAGATTGTGCGGTTCTTCGAGGCGCGGGTTTCCGCCTTGCGACGGAGCGGGGTCGCTGCCGACCGGCTCATCCTCGATCCGGGGATGGGATTTTTCTTGAGCCCCGCACCGGAAACATCGCTGCACGTGCTGTCGAACCTTCAAAAGCTGAAGTCGGCGTTGGGGCTTCCGCTATTGGTCTCGGTGTCGCGGAAATCCTTCTTGGGCGCCACCGTTGGCCTTCCTGTAAAGGATCTGGGTCCAGCGAGCCTTGCGGCGGAACTTCACGCGATCGGCAATGGCGCTGACTACGTCCGCACCCACGCGCCTGGAGATCTGCGAAGCGCAATCACCTTCTCGGAAACCCTCGCGAAATTTCGCAGTCGCGACGCCAGAGACCGAGGGTTAGATCATGCCTAGCATTCACCTTCCGGCCGCCCGCTAGCGGACCCTGGTCAGGTTCCGCGAAGGTGGGCGCAGACATGCTGGGCTCGTCAGGATCAAACTGCACTATGAGGCGGCGGTTCATACCGCGCCAGGGGAGCGAATGGACAGCGAGGAGCCTCCGAACGTTCGGGTCGCCTGCTCGGGTGATATCGACGAGGTTGTGCGGCTGATGCACGACGCTGCGGCGTGGATGTCCGCCAAGGGAACGCCCGCCTGGGACGTCGCGCGGATCGACCGGACATTCGCGGAGACCTTCGTCCTGAGATCCGAGCTCCTAGTCGCGAGTTGCAGCGACGGCATCGTCGGCTGTTGCACCTTGTCGGCCGAGGATCCCGAGTTCTGGCCCGACGCCCTCAAGGGGGAGGCCGCATATCTGCACAAGCTCGCGGTGCGACGGACACATGCGGGCCGGGGTGTCAGCTCCGCGCTGATCGAGGCTTGCCGCCATGCCGCGCGAACGCAGGGGTGCGCCAAGCTGCGGCTCGACTGCCACCCGAACCTGCGTGGCCTATACGAGCGGCTCGGATTCACCCACGTCGACACTTTCAATCCCGGCTGGGATCCAACCTTCATCGCAGAACGCCTAGAACTCGAAATCTAACGTCCGTTCGGGCATCGAGGTCCATGTCGGGGTGGGACGGGCCCGTGGCTTCAAGATCACTTGCAGTCCGACCGCGATGTCTTGGTTGCGCGAGAGGTTGTCGATATCCTCCACTTCCATCATCAACCCTGGATAATGCCGCCGCCGTCATCGCCGCCGACGCCCGTGCCGGGCTTTTCGGGCCTGTCAGGCTTGCTCGGCCTTCAGCCTGCCTGGGCGAGATCTCCGGCGGACGGATTAACGGCGGAGCTTCGCCGCCTTTCGTGCGTGTGAAGGCCGAAGATAGTTCTCTCAAAAACATCCGTTTATGAGAGATACCAAATGTCATTTTCAGAAGACGACTGCACCAGTTGATTGGGCGTAATGGCTGTTGTGCAGCCAGCTCCTGACAGTTCAATATCAGAAGTGATCTGCACCAATCTCGACTATGCTCAATACTCGTGTGGGCTCTGTTGCAAAAATCGTGAAGCTTGAGCATGCTTGGCGGAGATTGGACGGACGGAACGATGACGGATTTCAAGTGGCGCCATTTCCAGGGTGATGTGATCCTGTGGGCGGTGCGCTGGTATTGTCGCTATCCGATCAGCTATCGCGACCTTGAGGAAATGCTGGCGGAACGCGGCATTTCGGTCGACCATACGACGATCTATCGCTGGGTCCAGTGCTACGCCCCGGAGATGGAGAAGCGGCTGCGCTGGTTCTGGCGGCGTGGCTTTGATCCGAGCTGGCGCCTGGATGAAACCTACGTCAAGGTGCGGGGCAAGTGGACCTACCTGTACCGGGCAGTCGACAAGCGGGGCGACACGATCGATTTCTACCTGTCGCCGACCCGCAGCGCCAAGGCAGCGAAGCGGTTCCTGGGCAAGGCCCTGCGAGGCCTGAAGCACTGGGAAAAGCCTGCCACGCTCAATACCGACAAAGCGCCGAGCTATGGTGCAGCGATCACCGAATTGAAGCGCGAAGGAAAGCTGGACCGGGAGACGGCCCACCGGCAGGTGAAGTATCTCAATAACGTGATCGAGGCCGATCACGGAAAGCTCAAGATACTGATCAAGCCGGTGCGCGGTTTCAAATCGATCCCCACGGCCTATGCCACGATCAAGGGATTCGAAGTCATGCGAGCCCTGCGCAAAGGACAGGCTCGCCCCTGGTGCCTGCAGCCCGGCATCAGGGGCGAGGTGCGCCTTGTGGAGAGAGCTTTTGGCATTGGGCCCTCGGCGCTGACGGAGGCCATGGGCATGCTCAACCACCATTTCGCAGCAGCCGCCTGATCGGCGCAGAGCGACAGCCTACCTCTGACTGCCGCCAATCTTTGCAACAGAGCCTCCGTCGCCATGCTCACCTCGCTTTGGTGCACACGAGTATTGAGCATAGTCGAGATTGGTGCAGATCACTTCTGATATTGAACTGTCAGGAGCTGGCTGCACAACAGCCATTACGCCCAATCAACTGGTGCAGTCGTCTTCTGAAAATGACAGGACAGGCGCAATGTCAGATTCTGTCGCGGCCTTGGCGCGTGCCTGGAAGCGTTCATAGCAATCCAGCCCGCAGAAATGTTCGACGTATTCCGCGCCTTCCGGGGTGAAGGCGGCATCGAGCGGAATTTCTTTGCAGCATACGCAGCAGGTGGTGCAACTGGCAGTGTTCGGGGCGTTTGCGTTCATGGTGGTACTCCTCCAGATTGGTAGCGAAGCTCAAAGCTGCCCACTCTCGGCTGGCTGGGAAGCGGTCATGATCTTCCCTTGAAGGCCCGCAGCAGCCGCGTCACAGACAGGACAAACAAGCCGGTCAGCGTGAGGGCTGCAATACCCCAGTGCTCCCCGATGAACGCGCCGGCCGTCGTGCCGGCTAGCACAATGGCGAGAATCGGCAAATGGCAGGGACAGGTGAGCACGGCCAGCGCGCCCCACAAGTAGCCGGTGATCGGTTTGTGCGTCTCAGACGGCAAGTGCTCTGGGCTGTTCATGGCAGACTCTCCGCGTGCTGTGCCGGTTCGGTTGGCATGGCGGCCAGTTGCATTTCGAGGCTGGCCAGGGCCTCGCGCCGACGCTCGACGAGTTGCCGCAACACGGCAAGCTGCGCAGACGCACCGTCACCGTCCGCAGCATCCAGCGCCCGGCACAGCCGCGCCAGTGCGTCCAGGCCGATACCCGCTTCGAAGGCAGCCCGTACAAAGCGCAGCCGTTGCAACGCGGTGTCATCGAACAAGCCGTAGCCGCCCGTGGTGTACGCGACCGGCCGTAGCAATCCGCGCAGCAGGTAGTCGCGCACGATATGCACGCTCACCCCGGCATCAAGGGCCAGCCGGGACACTGTGTAGGCGCTCATTGAACACCTCCTTTTCCTCATCCGGCGCAGCACGAAAGCTGCTTCACGTCCTTGCTGAAGGTCTGCGCCGCGAGCTTCAGCCCTTCGACCATGGTCAGGTAGGGGAACAATTGGTCGGCCAGTTCCTGCACGGTCATACGGTTGCGAATGGCGAGCACCGCCGTCTGGATCAGTTCACCCGCTTCCGGGGCCACCGCTTGCACGCCGATGAGCCGTCCGCTACCTTCCTCGATGACCAGCTTGATGAAGCCGCGTGTGTCGAAGTTGGCAAGCGCACGCGGCACGTTATCCAGTGTTAGCAGGCGACTGTCGGTCTCGATCCCGTCGTGATGTGCTTCCGCCTCGCTGTAGCCCACGGTGGCGACCTGCGGGTCGGTGAACACCACGGCCGGCATTGCGGTCAGGTCCAGGGCCGCATCGCCGCCAGTCATGTTGATCGCCGCACGAGTGCCGGCCGCTGCCGCCACATAGACGAACTGCGGCTGGTCGGTGCAGTCGCCGGCCGCGTAGATGTTCGGGCTACTGGTGCGCATGCCCTTGTCGATGACGATGGCCCCCTGCGCATTGACGGCTACCCCCGCCGCTTCCAATGCCAGGCTGCGCGTGTTCGGTGTCCGGCCGGTGGCGACCAGCAGCTTGTCGGCGCGCAATTCACCGTGCGTGGTGGTCAGCACGAATTCACCGTCCATATGGGCGACCTGGCTGGCTTGCGTGTGCTCCAGCACCTCGATGCCCTCGGCACGGAAAGCGGCTGTCACCGCCTCGCCGATGGCCGGGTCTTCACGGAAGAACAAGGTATTGCGCGCCAGGGCCGTGACCTTGCTGCCCAGCCGGGCAAAGGCTTGCGCCAGCTCCAGCGCCACCACCGACGAGCCGATTACGGCAAGGCGTTCGGGAATGGTGTCGCTCGCCAGGGCCTCGGTGGAAGTCCAGTAGGGTGACTCTTTCAAGCCCGGAATCGGCGGGACCGCCGGGCTGGCACCCGTGGCGACCAGGCAGCGGTCGAACATCACGACGCGCTCGCCACCCTCGTTCAAACTAACGATAAGGCTCTGGTCGTCCTTGAAACGCGCTTCACCGTGCAGAACGGTGATGGCTGAATTGCCGTCCAGGATGCCTTCGTACTTGGCATGACGGAGTTCTTCGACACGGGCCTGCTGCTGGGCCAGCAGCCGCTCGCGCAAGATCGTCGGCGGTGTGGGTGGCATGCCGCCGTCGAATGGGCTTTCCCGGCGCAGATGGGCGATGTGGGCGGCGCGGATCATGATCTTGGACGGCACACAACCGACGTTGACGCAGGTGCCGCCGATGGTGCCGCGCTCAATCAGCGTGACCTGCGCGCCTTGCTCGACGGCCTTCAGTGCTGCCGCCATCGCGGCTCCACCGCTACCAATGACGACGACCTGCAACGGGCGTTCGTTGCCACTGGGCTTATCAGCGGCCCCTATCCAGCCGCGCATCTTGTCGAGCAGGCCGGCGCGGTTGTCCGTCGGTGGCGCATCGGCAAGCGTTGCCTCGTAGCCCAGTCCGGCCACGGCGGTAGTCAGCGCATCCGATGACGTGCCCGCCTCAATGGCGAGTTGCGCTGTGCCCTTCGGATAGGACACCAGCGCCGATTGCACGCCGGGCACTTTCTCCAAGGCTTCCTTGACGTGAGCCGCGCACGAGTCGCAGGTCATCCCGGTGATTTTCAGGGTGGTCATGTATTTTTCCTTTTCTGTGGTGGCTACGGCTGTTGCCGTCAGCCACGTTGTTCTGGCAATTCACAGCTGTCCGGCCCGCAGCGGCGATGTGCTGGCGAGATGAAATCCCAGACCGACACCCCAACCATCAAGGCCAGGCCGACATAGAGCAGTCCACCGCTCTGCCAGCCGTAAGCCCGCATTAAAAACACCGCTGCCAGCACCAAGATCGGGCCTATCGTGCCGAGCGCCGTGCGTCGCCACTGTCGATGATTGAGCCAAGCGATAGCATTGGCGAGTAACGCGATGCCGGCGAACATCGGCAGCAGGATGCCAATGAATAGCCCCTCGTACTGGCTCAAGAAGCCCAGTCCGATGGCCGCGCCAAAGCTGGCGATGGCAGGAAAACAGGCGGCGCAGCCCATCGCGGAAACGACGCTGCCGAGCGCGCCGGTTTTGCCAGCGATGCGCGTGATGAGTCCCATGTGTCGCTCCCGAGTTCGGTTAACGGATCAGCGTTTGAGGCTGGACGGATAGCCCGCGTCCTCGGTCGCCTTGGTCAACTTCTGGACGTTGGTCTTGGCATCGTCGAAGGTGACGACGGCCTGGCGCTTGTCGAAACTTACGTCGGTCTTGCTCACGCCCTCAACCTTGGAAAGCGCGTGCTTGACAGTGATCGGGCAAGAGGCGCAGGTCATGCCAGGCACGGACAGCGTGACGGTCTGGGTGGCGGCCCACACGGGGGCAACAACGGCAGCGAGGGCGAGGGCGGCAAACAGTTTTTTCATGATGAACTCCTGTGATTAATAGAAAAATGGCATGACGTAGGGAAATCCGAGCGAGACCAGGACCAGCGCGGCCACGATCCAGAAAATGAGCTTGTAAGTAGCTCGCACTTGGGGAATCGCGCAGACCTCACCCGGTTTGCAGGCTTGCGCCGGGCGGTAGATGCGCCGCCAGGCGAAAAACAGCGCGACCAGCGCTGCGCCGATGAAGATCGGGCGATAGGGTTCCAGCACCGTCAGGTTGCCGATCCATGCCCCGCTGAACCCCAAGGCGATCAAAACCAGCGGCCCCAGGCAGCAGGCCGACGCAAGAATGGCGGCCAGCCCACCGGCGAAGAGCGCGCCGCGCCCGTTTTGTGGTTCAGACTTTTGTGGTTCAGACATACGCTTGTCCTTTCAAATTTGGTTTGGATAGCTTAAGCTTACTTCCGTAGTTATGTACGGAGTCAAGCGATATGCAAATTAATTTTGAGAATCTGACCATTGGCGTTTTTGCCAAGGCGGCCGGGGTCAATGTGGAGACCATCCGGTTCTACCAGCGCAAGGGCCTGCTGCCGGAGCCAGACAAGCCCTATGGCAGCATTCGCCGCTATGGCGAGGCGGATGTAACACGAGTGCGGTTCGTGAAATCGGCCCAGCGGCTGGGCTTTAGCCTGGACGAAATCGCCGAGCTACTGCGGCTGGAGGATGGCACCCATTGCGAGGAAGCCAGCGGCCTGGCCGAGCACAAGCTCAAGGATGTGCGCGAGAAGATGGCCGACTTGGCACGCATGGAGGCCGTGCTGTCTGAACTGGTGTGCGCCTGCCATGCGCGGAAAGGGAACGTTTCCTGCCCGCTGATTGCGTCACTGCAAGACGGAACGAAGCTCGCTGCATCGGCGCGGGGGAGTCACGGGGTGACTACGCCTTAGCGTGCTTTATTTTCCGAATTCTGAGACGACCCCTGTGTGTTGAAAGACAAGATGAGAACCATGATGTGTACGTAGGTAAATTCATCCAGTTACATGTAGCCGCTAATAAGAGCCTTAAGATCGTCGAAATGGGCGATGTGAAACTGGTGGCCATAACCAGCTCGATTCCTACCACTTTTAATGGTGGGATAAAGAGATACAAAGGGGTTACGTATGTGTCACTTTCCCAAACAGCTCAAACCACTATCGACTTCCCGAAGCGTATCTACAAAGAGGGCCAGGAATGTACTTCTGTCACCAGTCCTGACCAAGGTCCTTTCGCCCGGGATGTTAGGTTGAATTGCTACGGGCGATGTGTTGTCACCGGCGTAAGGTCCCCCTGGCGTACTGAGGCCGCGCACTTAACGCCACGTCATGAAGAAGGCATTCCCGACGTAACGAACGGAATTTTACTTCGCCGTGATATCCATACACTGTTCGACAATGACCATTGCGCCATAAACCCTGACACTATGAAAATTTACTTCAGCCGGGAGGCCCGGGAGTTGGATGATGATCTCCTGAAATGGCATGGGAATGAGATAGAGACGACACGCATGCAGGTTCCGGTTAACATCGAAAACCTTCGGATACGATGGCAAAAATTTAAGGCTAAGGATCGTCAGCGTAAATAAAGCCATAAGCTGAACCACGGCGAGGATTAGTCTTGTTCACTAAATGACAGCGAGAGATTAAATGCAAACCCAAAAAGATATTACAGTTGGCCAGATCTGGGAAGAAGTGGATCCAAGACTGATCCGGAAAGTGCGAGTTGTTGAGGTGGCCTCGTTAGAAGGGCCCAAAGGCATCCTAATCGAAAACGTGGAGTCTGGTCGTAAGAACTGGGCGTCGTCATCCCGCTTTAATGGAAAGCGTGGAGGGTATCGTCTTATTTCCTGAAGGTTTTGCCAATATGGGAAACTGAAGAGGTTGAAACCATCCCGGTGAGGGAGCATATCTGGTAAAGAAGAGTCTTTAAAAAGGTTTTACGCGACCTGGGATAATAAACGGGAAAACGATACCCAAAAAAAGAATACAGCGATGATAACGATAAGGAATGGTAAGGGCTTCAATATTTTGAGAAATGACCTGGCTTACTTTGCATCTGCATTTCTAATCAAACTGTCCACATAGGGATCACAGCTCTTAGGTTCTGAATTTTTCATATGTTCTGTACCTGAAATTGATTCCGTATGAGAAAAGGCCACCGAAGTGGCCTCTATCAAAACTGGTGGCAAAAGTTAGATCAGGAAATCATCAAGACTTTTACCGGCTGCAATTTGTTCTGCCAGAGCTTTGGGGGTACGGCCCTGTCCAGTCCACGTTTTTGTTTCGCCATTTTCATCAGTAAATGAGTATTTGGCCGGGCGTGGTTCACGGCTTTTCTTGGTAGCCGTAGATTTGGCCTGGAATGAGCCAAGCAGCTCTTCCGGGTTGATACCATCTTCTTCCATTAACTTACGCAGGGCGTCAAGTTTCTCCTGACGAGCTTGCAGTTCGGCAGCTTTGGATGATTCTTCCTGACGACGCTCATCAACAATGACATTAAGCTTTTCGAGGATTTCCTCAAGTACTTCTAAAGGCAGCTCGCGGCCCTGGGCGCGAAGAGTACGAATATTGTTTAACGATTTGAGTGCTTCAGACATACGACCTCACTTTCTAATTCTTTGATAAGGATTTACTTAATCATAATACACTCTATAAGGAAAAAGATGCCAGCTTTATGTCTTCAGGTACAAAGATATCTTGCTAAGAATACTCCTTATCTTCCTTGTGCAGACTGTTTCGTGCTTTCGATGTTGTTCATGAGTCTTAAAATCTGCTCACTGTTTAGGGTACTCATGCTGTAAATCATCAAGAAGGAAGCGCAGAACAACATAAGCAATCGGAAAAGGAAACCATGCCAGTGACAGGCCATATATGGCGGAGATAAACATAGGGTAATTTAACTCACTTACAAAATTCGCTTCATTGTATTGTTGAATCGAAATGGCAGAAGCAAAAATTATAATTAAAGTAAGAAAAATCCACTCTAGCCATCTCTTTTTATAACAAGCATAAGCGAAAGCTGTAGGGTAAAAAATAAAGCAAAAAATTCCAGCTGCAATTACGTTCATAAAAGTAACTTTCCTGATAGCGCAGTTATTTTTCGAATGCAGCATCATGAACAACTGCCATAACATTGATGATTGGCTTTCTTTTTCTGAAGAACCTTCCGCGCGGCAAAGTTTCTCCCGCTTTGAGACGATAAAGCCAGAAAACATAAGCCGGAGGAACATTGCTGTCAAAAATATCTGAACAAGTTTGAACTGTGATGCCTACTGTATTGTCTTTCCTCATCTCTTTAAAAGTGCCTTGCAATGCAGCGGATAACGTCATTTTTAAGAAACCTTTTTCTGTTTGAACGGATAGACTTGACTTAGCTGGCTTGACTGTAATGTTTGCCACTAAAGATCCCTCGTTCTGAGGATGCAGGCACTACAAAGTTACCGTCAGGTCTAATCATACGAGTTTGGATGAAATTTTTGCCGGATTTGGTTTTTTCAACCTGGTGCTCGATCTTCCATTCTTCTTTGACGGGACCGGATGACAAATGAACTAGAACCGGTACTTTTTTACGTGTTCTATCCAGAACAATACAATTTGATTTATCCGTATCAACGCTTCCCTGAAGAGTATTCAAAGAGCAATTATCATATCCCTCAACCGGAACTGCATTACCTTGGATATCAATTTTGAATCCTCCAGCTATTACAATTTCGGGTGCATTATCATTTAAAGTCTCGTCATAGGCAGCATCAACTACATCGCAAGCAGTAAGAGTAAGTGACGATGCCACAGCAAGACACAATAAAGAAAATCTGTTTTTGAGCATATTTGAGACCTTTTATAAAAGAGAATTGTATCATTAACAGTCTAGTTCTAACGACTACCACTTTTAAGTATGTATTGAGCCAGTTTTATATTCAGGCACACCATATTGCACTCTAGCTCTTTCATCATCCTAGAAGAACTCTTAATTAAGTATTCTTCAAGTGGGCCAGCATATGCCCCTGATGTCACGATCGTTAGTTGCGTAAGAGGATGAGTCAAACTCTCAATGCCCTTCAGGATGTCATTCTGGACAGCAGAAATATAAACAGGCGAAGCCGCAATCAAATATTCATCATTCGGACTGGACTGCATTAACTGGCTTATAGTTGCGCAACGGTTATGCTTTCCTAGTGATTTTGTGATGGCTTTCCACCAGAGATCATGCCTGAATGGTACTTGATGAAATGTCGCCTCGTAAGAGGGCACCCGATCTCGACTATTTAAAAACCCCATCCCGGCAGAGATTATCCACAACTCCAGATTTCTGGTTGAGTTTAAAATTTCCTTTGCCGTAGACCAGTGATTACCTGAATACAAGGACAATGCCGGTACCGCCTGATTACTTCTGGCGTCGTCTACAATGTTACTCCAGGCATATGCTGCGTCGTCCGGGGTTTGTTTTGGATCTATGTCCAATGTCGGCCAGACGTGGCCCTGATGATTCTTGCCCTTTGTACAGGAAGTGATTAAGTGTACTGAGCGTTCAGAGAACATTATCTTCCTTACATACCCATAGAACAGCTTTCTAAGAACGGTGGGCTCGCCTGAAAATTACAAATCAGCCCCTTTCACGGCATCATTTTGATTCTTCGCGTCTGCCCCCAGTAAGATGACCGGTTTTCTGCATGACAGTGTTATTCCTAACAAACGCAACACAAAACCACGCCAGCCAGAGCAAATTTTTTCATTTGCTGCGTAAAGCCTATTGTTTTCTCTTTTAAGCTTCGCCCACTCGTTACAGAGGGTAACATCATCAAGCGCTGTTATATGCTTCGCCTCACCTTCGACGATAACGGTATGGATACCGTATGCTGTAAATCTCATACTATTTTCCAGAACCCAGTTGCGGTATTCGTTGAGTCCACCTTCGGAACCGGTAGCTCTGCGCCACATTTCAATTTGCTTGTGTGATGGGTCAAGTGTACTTGTCATTGAAGCCTCGTCTCAGCGATAACGCTTGAAATAGCCCGCTTTGGTCAAAATGAAATTAGCCATCTGACTGGCGATTTGATTGTATCTTACTCATAGTGCCCAACCTATAGGTTAAAAAGGGGCATTTTCGCTTTATAGCGTGTTCAACATCATCAATCATCCCAAGAAAGGCTGGCTTATTAAGCCGGTCCATCATTTTCTGTATATCTCTCATCAATTTTTATATCCGGCCTGAAGTGCACCGTTCAAGCACACCGATCAGGCAGTTAGTCACTAGTTAACTCTTTACTAGAGACTAAATTCCATTGATTTACGTGACAACGTCACGTCATTAAGGTTTGCAAATGCCTAATTTTCATACTATGGGATTTAATTAGGAGTAAATCCCACAGGTTTACATAAAGCTGACATTTAAAAGTGTTAAAAATCAATCAGATAGAAAGAAAAGGCTCTCCGGAAGAACTCTTCTCATTATTTCGCCGCCCGGGGTTATTGCTGACAGATCTGAAAGTGCTAATATGTTAGTCATTAGTAATTAGTAAAGCCTTTACTAAACGCGTTTCTACGTAAATTCTATTGGTTTTAGAGGGTCCTACTGTCCGAAGACAATAAAGTTGTACACAAAGCACTAAAGTTGTAACCATTCTCAAAAAACGACGCTAATGTTGTATGCTTACTGAATGTGTGGTTATAGGGTTGGAGACTATAAAATGCACATATAGGTACGTATCAATGTCGTTTTTTGGGTACGATCATGGGTAGGGGTAGGCGTCTCAAATCCTATTTGGATTATGAAAATGCGCTAGGTGACGGCATAGGAGTGGGCTATGGCCAAAGTTATCAGCCCTGGCTTAGAGCTCAGGACGTTAAATCCCGTGGAAACCGTTCGATAGTCTTTGGCCTTAAGACGTTTCGAAACCATCATCATGGGGTTTGAGGGCCAATGATGTAAAAAACCACGCTAAGGAGATAATTCATTGTTTAAATTGAGATTTAACGGCCTCAATTCCCCCTTCATAATATCCTCCGGTAGTGTGAACGTATAATGTCCCAGCATGTTGATATGACCGTGCATCAGAGGCGAAAGCCGCGCGATATGTTCATCCTCTGGCCCTTCCCCGATGCTGCGCAGGTGCGACAAGGCTTCCTGCATATAAAGCGTATTCCACAGCACCACTGCGTTTGTCACCAGACCCAGCGCACCCAACTGATCTTCCTGCCCCTCGCGGTAACGTTTTCTGATCTCGCCACGCTGACCGTAGCAGATGGCTCTTGCAACGGCATGGCGGCCTTCACCCCGGTTCAACTGTGTTAGGATCCGGCGACGATAGTCCTCATCATCAATATAGTTGAGAAGATACAGTGTCTTGTTAACTCTTCCGACCTCCATTATTGCCTGAGCAAGCCCTGACGGTCGGGTACTTCTCAATAGCGATCGAATGAGTTCTGACGCATGAATAGTGCCCAGCTTCAGCGAACCGGCAACCCGCATCATCTCATCCCAGTGGCTTTCGATTTTAGAAAGGTCAACACAACCCCGCGCCAGTTTGTCCAACGCCCCGTAATTCGCTGCTTTGTCGGCCCGCCAGAACACAGCCTCACCCGCATCCGCCAGACGAGGTGAAAATTGGTATCCCAGTAGCCAGAACAGGCCAAAGATAATGTCACTGGTACCTGCTGTGTCCGTCATGATTTCAACCGGGTTTAGTCCCGTTTGTTGCTCAAGTAGCCCTTCCAGCACAAAGATGGAATCCCGCAGTGTTCCAGGAATCACTATGCCATGAAAACCCGAATATTGGTCAGAGACAAAGTTGTACCAGGTGATGCCGCGCCCTGAACCAAAGTATTTTCTGTTGGGGCCAGAATTCACCGTTTTCACTGGCGTGACAAAACGCATACCATCAGCGGAGGCTACCTCCCCGCCCCCCAGTATCCTGCCAACGCTAACGAGGACTGAAAATCAACCAGCCGCGCATTGGCGCTAACCAGCGTTTCTGCTCGGATGTAGTTCTGTTTCACCCAGCTCAGACGATGGCGAGTCAGTGCAGGGATATTGTGCTTGATCAGCGGCTCATGTCCGATATTGCAGGCCTCAGCCAGCATCACCGCACACAGGCTTATATGCAGATCCTGCGCACGGGCACCTGACTCGCTGACATGGCTGAATTCACGGGTGAAGCCAGTTCTGGCGTCAATCTCGAGCAACAGTTCTGTCAGGTCAACGGGTGGAAGCAATTGTCTGACTCGGCTGCTCAGTTGTATCAGCGCCGGTGGTTCATCCAATTTATCCAGGCTGCTGATGGTCAGCGAAGGATGTTTACCTTCATTGCAGATGTCCACGGCGGTATTGCGATCAAAACGTGATGCCACCGTTTTCCAGGTTTCATCTAACTGAGCGGCCAATTGCTCCGATGCTTTACTGCCATTAGTGGGGTGACCCAATGCCCGGCAGACTGGAACCCGCTGCGCCTGCCATTCCTCCCCCTGAAGAAGTTTTTGGCGCGGATCACCCCAACGATCGCTGTTTTCCAACCAGATGTCACGACGGCGTAGCGCATCCTGAAGTCGCTCCAGCAGACACAACGAGTAACCTGCTCGCTGTATCCGACCGTCAGCATCGTACACCAGGCGTTTCCAAGGGCCTGAAATGATATGTTCAGGTGCATCGTCCAGGATCCGTTTTTTCGAGCCGTTTAGCTCTGCCAGGTAATGGATGGCAGCCAAGGTATGTTCACCGTCTGGGGCCGCACGGAAGTGCAGATCGCGCAGTAGTGCGGGCAAAAAACGCCTTACCCGTCCGTATTGCTCCACCATTTCATCCTGAAAGTTTGTATCCTGGGGGCGGGCCAGTTCATTCACTTTTTCCACGGACTCTGCCAGTCTGGCGACAGACACACTGCTGAATATGGTCTTTCGCAGCAAATCATCGGCGGTATCTTCATCAAGTAAAAGTGCGCATGCCCGCGCCAGCAGCAACGCCGCGCGGTCAAGATCCTTGAGCGTCCTAAGTCGCTTTTTCTGCCCGGTTTTCTTCGCCTCCCGGGTAATATTGAGGATCAGCATATCCAGCACGTCAACGGCCTCGTCCAGCGCCGAGATTTCTTGCGCTTTCACGAATGCGGTAAGGATCGCCAGCCGCCGTTCTTCTGGCATTCTGCTGATATATTTCACCGATGCCATTCCGGCATAGCGTGCCAGATTGCGGAGCTGTATGGCGGGCAGCCCAGTGAAATTCAGACAGGAAAACTCCAGGCTGCGCAGGCGAGTGTAACGTTCAAGTGCTTCAGTGAACGCGGGGCCGCTGATAGTGACAGGGCCTCTTTTTAGGTGCTCCATCACTGAGAGTCGCTGTCCTTCGGGGATTTCAAGTAACCCAGCCAGTTGTGCGGTCTGCCAACGGTTTGGCAGCGCGGCCAATTTTCGCCACAAGCGGCGGGTCGCACGCTCACGGATTTCACCAATGACTCTCGTCAGGGTGGATGCGGCTGGCAACAACACTTTATTTTGAAGCAACCACGCGGTGGCAAAATCGAACATCAGTCCGGGGCGTTCATTACTGAGCCATGCACGGGTATACAGCAATCGCTTCAGTCTGAACGACCACGGGAAATCACCGAAATCATGATAGCTATAGTGCTGCCTGATAAGCCCGTGGTGCTCCCAACGTGTGTTTTCCCTTTGAGCATAGCGGGAAATGATCTCTGGATAGCGGATGTTAAGTTGCCTTGCGACATAAAACTGGACACCGGGCGGTATTTGCATGAGATCGGACAAGAAGGTTCCCAGAAAGCGGGCAGTTGTGAGTTGAAGGGCAATTCCCAACCGGTTATGCCTGCCCCTACGCAGGTTGATGAAAGGGCACTGTTGCAAAGTTAGCGATGAGGCAGCCTTTTGTCTTATTCAAAGGCCTTACATTTCAAAAACTCTGCTTACCAGGCGCATTTCGCCCAGGGGATCACCATAATAAAATGCTGAGGCCTGGCCTTTGCGTAGTGCACGCATCACCTCAATACCTTTGATGGTGGCGTAAGCCGTCTTCATGGATTTAAATCCCAGCGTGGCGCCGATTATCCGTTTCAGTTTGCCATGATCGCATTCAATCACGTTGTTCCGGTACTTAATCTGTCGGTGTTCAACGTCAGACGGGCACCGGCCTTCGCGTTTGAGCAGAGCAAGCGCGCGACCATAGGCGGGCGCTTTATCCGTGTTGATGAATCGCGGGATCTGCCACTTCTTCACGTTGTTGAGGATTTTACCCAGAAACCGGTATGCAGCTTTGCTGTTACGACGGGAGGAGAGATAAAAATCGACAGTGCGGCCCCGGCTGTCGACGGCCCGGTACAGATACGCCCAGCGGCCATTGACCTTCACGTAGGTTTCATCCATGTGCCACGGGCAAAGATCGGAAGGGTTACGCCAGTACCAGCGCAGCCGTTTTTCCATTTCAGGCGCATAACGCTGAACCCAGCGGTAAATCGTGGAGTGATCGACATTCACTCCGCGTTCAGCCAGCATCTCCTGCAGCTCACGGTAACTGATGCCGTATTTGCAGTACCAGCGTACGGCCCACAGAATGATGTCACGCTGAAAATGCCGGCCTTTGAATGGGTTCATGTGCAGCTCCATCAGCAAAAGGGGATGATAAGTTTATCACCACCGACTATTTGCAACAGTGCCGGCCGAATGTCTGCAGCTCGGTGAATCGGACTTTACGCATGGAGATCTCCTCAGAGGACATAATTAGTATGTCGGAGGATCTCTAAAAGTGAATGGTTCGTTTTGCAGGGATACTTACATGGGGAAACAAGATGAAACTTGAATATATACAGATAAATTAGTGGTCTGGGCGTTCTCGTCAGAAGCAAACAGCCTGCTTGCAAAAACAAGCGCTGGCAATGGCTTGGCAGGGCCGAGGTTGCCCGGGAGGTATAATTTTCCATTCGGACCAGGGAACCCAATATTGCAGCCTGCCGTACCGGATTCTGGCCGCTCAATATGGAATGATGCTCAGCATGAGCCGCAGCGGGAACTGCTGGGATAATGCTTTGCAGAATGACTGTTCCGCAGTCTGAAATCGGAGTGGATACCACGGGGTGGTTATCGGGACAGGACTGAAGCTGCTGGCGATATTGTTCAGTATCAAGGGGTGAGTCCCGAGAGGCGAGACAAGTCAAGGGCGCAGGCTGCGATGCGCAGCACGACATAGCCGGTATTTCCCTGCGGTGCCCCACAAGTATCAATGAAAGCCTCCAACGCGAGCCATTCGCGAGAGCCTTGAGTCCACGCTAAATCTATCTTATCTGCGCAGGGCAGAATGTGAAGACGGCCGCCCTGGCTCTTGCCCGCCAGGCGCACGAGGCGGTGGAAAGGGGGAGGGGATGTTGTCTATATGGCTCTGCTGTAGTGAGCGGGTTGCGCTCCGACAGCGGTCCTGATCAATCGTCACCCTTTCTCGGCCCTTGAATGTTCCTCGCAACGAGCCTCCTTTTCGCCAATCCATCGACAATCACCGCGAGCCCCAGCTCGAACACTGCGTCCGGACCGGCTTCGTCGAAGGTGTCTATCACGGCCCGCAACAACGGAGCCTGTTCAATGGTGCCGCCGCGCTCACCGGCATCGCTGTCGCCGGCCTGCTCCTCAAGCACGGCCCCAACAGTGAAGTAGCTGATTGTCATCAGCGCATTGACGGCGTCCCAAGCCGAAAAACCCGCCTCGCAGAGGAAGCGAAGCTGCGCGTCGACCACTTCCATCTGCGGTGCGCCCGGTCTCGTGCCAGCATGGATACGCGCGCCATCGCGATAAGCGAGCAGCGCCTGCCTGAAGCTGCGGGCATTCCCGATCAGAAATGAGCGCCAGTCGTCGTCGACTCTCGGCACCGAATGCGTATGATTCTCCGCCAGCATGGCTTCGGCCAGTGCGTCGAGCAGCGCCCGTTTGTTCCTGAAGTGCCAGTATAACGCCGGCTGCTGAACCCCCAACCGTTTAGCCAGTTTGCGTGTCGTCAGAGCCTCTACGCCGACCTCATTCAACAGGTCCAGGGCGACACGGATAACTGTATTAGGCTGCAACTTTATCATGCTTGACACTTTATCACTGATAAACATAATATGTCCACCAACTTATCAGTGATAAAGGATCCGTGAGTTCTATCGGACCAGCGGAGGCTGGTCCGGAGGCCAGCGGAGGCTGGTCCGGAGGCCAGACGTGAAACCCAACAGACCCCTGATCGTAATACTGTGCACTGTCGCGCTCGACGCTGTCGGCATCGGCCTGATTATGCCGGTGCTGCCGGGCCTCCTGCGAGATCTGGTTCACTCGAACGACGTCACCGCCCACTATGGCATTTTGCTGGCGCTGTATGCGTTGATGCAATTTGCCTGCGCGCCTGTGCTGGGTGCGCTATCGGATCGTTTCGGCCGGCGGCCGGTCTTGCTCGTCTCGCTGTCCGGCGCCGCTATCGACTACGCCATCATGGCGACGGCGCCTTTCCTTTGGGTTCTCTATATCGGGCGCATCGTGGCCGGCATCACCGGGGCGACTGGTGCGGTAGCCGGCGCCTATATTGCCGATATCACAGATGGGGATGAGCGCGCGCGGTACTTCGGCTTCATGAGCGCCTGTTTCGGGTTCGGTATGGTCGCGGGACCTGTGCTCGGTGGGCTGATGAGCAGTTTCTCCCCCCATGCTCCGTTCTTCGCCGCAGCAGCCTTGAATGGCCTCAATTTCCTGATGGGCATTTTCCTTTTGCCGGAGTCGCACAAAGGCGAACGTCGACCATTACGCCGGGAGGCTCTCAACCCGCTCGCTTCGTTCCGGTGGGTCCGGGGCATGACCGTCATCGCCGCCCTGATGGCTGTCTTCTTCATCATGCAACTCGTCGGACAGGCGCCGGCCACGCTTTGGGTCATCTTCGGCGAGGATCGCTTTCATTGGGACACGAGCTTGATCGGCATTTCGCTTGCCGCATTTGGTATTCTACATTCACTCGCCCAGGCAATGATCACCGGCCCTGTAACCACCAGGCTCGGCGAAAGGCGGGCACTCATGCTCGGAATGATTGCCGACGGCGCAGGCTACATCCTGCTTGCCTTGGCGACAAGGGGATGGATGGCGTTCCCGATTATGGTCCTGCTTGCTTCGGGTGGCATCGGAATGCCGGCGCTGCAAGCAGTGTTGTCCAGGCAGGTAGATGAGGAACGTCAGGGGCAGCTTCAAGGATCTCTTGCGGCGCTCACCAGCCTGACCTCGATCGTCGGGCCCCTCCTCTTCACGGCGATCTATGCGGCCTCTATAACAACGTGGAACGGGTGGGCATGGATTGCAGGTGCCGCCCTCTACTTGCTCTGCCTGCCGGCGCTGCGTCGCGGGTTTTGGAGCGGCGTAGGGCAACGAGCCGATCGCTGATCGTGGGAACGATAGGCCTATGCCATGCGGGTCAAGGCGACTTCCGGCTACCCGTCTTTCAATCACAACAAGTACAGCAATATTAGGACTGCTTTTCGCTCACAGCGGACCTCTAACCCAGCCATCTTGTCCGCTTCGTTCTAAGAACAGACATCCCTCACTTCAGAATGTGTAGTCAACGGGGGACAGGACAATACGAATGTTCCACTAAAAAATACAGATGAGATAATTATTTACACCAAATTTTGGAGATTTATCGTTGTATCAGGTATTAAAAGTACAATTTAAATCTATTATATCTCGCAATAAGCCTGACATGTAGGTTTCTACAAATTCTCTAATTACGTTATTGACATATGAGCATTTGAAGGCGTAACCTTCAATCACTGTATGTAGATGTGTCTTCCCCTGTTGAGGTGGCTGATACAGCATTTCTACTTGCCATTAAACCAGTCTTTCATGTAATCCTATGTAAAATAGTCTGGTTAATTTATTTTACATACGGGTATCAGTGATGAATGAACTCAGTATTGTTAGTGGTAAATTGCAACTGTTGTCGATCATAGGTGACCCGATCGCTCAGGTCAGCGCTCCACTCATGATAAATGCCGCCATCCTTGAAAAACAAATCCCCGACACTTTGATGGTCCCTCTCCATATAAACTCTGTAGGTCTGCAAACCGCTGTCAATGGTCTGAAATGTATTCAGAATTTTCGTGGTGCCATTATAACGATGCCTCACAAACAACATGCGCTTTCATTAATTGATTCAGCCAGTGAATCTGCTATGGCAATCGGAGGATGCAACGTCATCAGGAGGAATGCTCAGGGCCAACTACATGGGGATATGCTCGATGGTGAAGGTTTCGTATCGAGCCTTTTGAAAAGAGGCTTCGATGTGACAGGTAAAAGAGTCTATCTAGCTGGAACAGGCGGTGCTGGCTCAGCTATTGCTTATGCTATGGCCGCCAAACAGGTTGGAGAATTAATTGGCACTGTTGCAAATAGTCGGTGGTGATAAACTTATCATCCCCTTTTGCTGATGGAGCTGTACATGAACCCATTCAAAGGCCGGCATTTTCAGCGTGACATCATTCTGTGGGCCGTACGCTGGTACTGCAAATACGGCATCAGTTACCGTGAGCTGCAGGAGATGCTGGCTGAACGCGGAGTGAATGTCGATCACTCCACGATTTACCGCTGGGTTCAGCGTTATGCGCCTGAAATGGAAAAACGGCTGCGCTGGTACTGGCGTAACCCTTCCGATCTTTGCCCGTGGCACATGGATGAAACCTACGTGAAGGTCAATGGCCGCTGGGCGTATCTGTACCGGGCCGTCGACAGCCGGGGCCGCACTGTCGATTTTTATCTCTCCTCCCGTCGTAACAGCAAAGCTGCATACCGGTTTCTGGGTAAAATCCTCAACAACGTGAAGAAGTGGCAGATCCCGCGATTCATCAACACGGATAAAGCGCCCGCCTATGGTCGCGCGCTTGCTCTGCTCAAACGCGAAGGCCGGTGCCCGTCTGACGTTGAACACCGACAGATTAAGTACCGGAACAACGTGATTGAATGCGATCATGGCAAACTGAAACGGATAATCGGCGCCACGCTGGGATTTAAATCCATGAAGACGGCTTACGCCACCATCAAAGGTATTGAGGTGATGCGTGCACTACGCAAAGGCCAGGCCTCAGCATTTTATTATGGTGATCCCCTGGGCGAAATGCGCCTGGTAAGCAGAGTTTTTGAAATGTAAGGCCTTTGAATAAGACAAAAGGCTGCCTCATCGCTAACTTTGCAACAGTGCCCCTGAGATACAATTATTCGCTCCCTGAAGTGATGCAAACTTCCTGCTGGAGGTGATCAAGTAATTTGCGAGTGAGTGATCAACTGATTTGCGAATGGGGGATCAGATACATGCGAATACACAGGGAGGGGGCTGGGCCGGGCGATCCGGTCAGCGTTGCGGTTTCCGGCGATTTGCGGCCGGTGGCCGGTTAAGTCCGGCGCGGACGCCTTCCATGCCCTGACGGGCATAAGAAAATAAAACCGCCATGCTGCGGTCATTCATGATTTTGTGGTGTAGCGATAAATAGTCATGCGAGAAACGTTGAAGCGCTTAGCAACTGCACCAACTGTCATTTCAGGATCAGCAAGTAAGATTCTAATTTGTTTAACATCTTCTTCAGAAAGTGACGGTTTTCTCCCTCCCACACGGCCCCTTGCGCGTGCAGCTGCAAGGCCTGAGCGCGTTCTTTCAATATTGCGGTTGCGTTCAAAGCTAGAGAATATCGCCATCAGATGCGTATAGATTTCCCCTATAACTGGCGCATTTGTGTCTATTCTGTCCTTGATGGCTATGAAAGTTATTCCGCGTTTCTTCAGGTCGTCGAGTAAAGTAATGACTTGACCCAATGAACCGCCGAGCCGATCTAGTGCCCAAACTACTAGGGTATCTCCCTCGCGCAATGCTTTCAGGCAGTTCTCCAGTTCCGGCGCACCTTTTTTGTCGCGCTTGGGGCCGCTACGTGAGGTCTGATCCTGATAGATTTGCTCACATCCAGCTTTTGTTAGTTCGTCAACCTGGTGCGCCACATCCTGAAGATGCGTAGATTGGCACTGTTGCAAATAGTCGGTGGTGATAAACTTATCATCCCCTTTTGCTGATGGAGCTGCACATGAACCCATTCAAAGGCCGGCATTTTCAGCGTGACATCATTCTGTGGGCCGTACGCTGGTACTGCAAATACGGCATCAGTTACCGTGAGCTGCAGGAGATGCTGGCTGAACGCGGAGTGAATGTCGATCACTCCACGATTTACCGCTGGGTTCAGCGTTATGCGCCTGAAATGGAAAAACGGCTGCGCTGGTACTGGCGTAACCCTTCCGATCTTTGCCCGTGGCACATGGATGAAACCTACGTGAAGGTCAATGGCCGCTGGGCGTATCTGTACCGGGCCGTCGACAGCCGGGGCCGCACTGTCGATTTTTATCTCTCCTCCCGTCGTAACAGCAAAGCTGCATACCGGTTTCTGGGTAAAATCCTCAACAACGTGAAGAAGTGGCAGATCCCGCGATTCATCAACACGGATAAAGCGCCCGCCTATGGTCGCGCGCTTGCTCTGCTCAAACGCGAAGGCCGGTGCCCGTCTGACGTTGAACACCGACAGATTAAGTACCGGAACAACGTGATTGAATGCGATCATGGCAAACTGAAACGGATAATCGGCGCCACGCTGGGATTTAAATCCATGAAGACGGCTTACGCCACCATCAAAGGTATTGAGGTGATGCGTGCACTACGCAAAGGCCAGGCCTCAGCATTTTATTATGGTGATCCCCTGGGCGAAATGCGCCTGGTAAGCAGAGTTTTTGAAATGTAAGGCCTTTGAATAAGACAAAAGGCTGCCTCATCGCTAACTTTGCAACAGTGCCAATAAATCCTGGTGTCCCTGTTGATACCGGGAAGCCCTGGGCCAACTTTTGGCGAAAATGAGACGTTGATCGGCACGTAAGAGGTTCCAACTTTCACCATAATGAAATAAGATCACTACCGGGCGTATTTTTTGAGTTATCGAGATTTTCAGGAGCTAAGGAAGCTAAAATGGAGAAAAAAATCACTGGATATACCACCGTTGATATATCCCAATGGCATCGTAAAGAACATTTTGAGGCATTTCAGTCAGTTGCTCAATGTACCTATAACCAGACCGTTCAGCTGGATATTACGGCCTTTTTAAAGACCGTAAAGAAAAATAAGCACAAGTTTTATCCGGCCTTTATTCACATTCTTGCCCGCCTGATGAATGCTCATCCGGAATTCCGTATGGCAATGAAAGACGGTGAGCTGGTGATATGGGATAGTATTCACCCTTGTTACACCGTTTTCCATGAGCAAACTGAAACGTTTTCATCGCTCTGGAGTGAATACCACGACGATTTCCGGCAGTTTCTACACATATATTCGCAAGATGTGGCGTGTTACGGTGAAAACCTGGCCTATTTCCCTAAAGGGTTTATTGAGAATATGTTTTTCGTCTCAGCCAATCCCTGGGTGAGTTTCACCAGTTTTGATTTAAACGTGGCCAATATGGACAACTTCTTCGCCCCCGTTTTCACCATGGGCAAATATTATACGCAAGGCGACAAGGTGCTGATGCCGCTGGCGATTCAGGTTCATCATGCCGTTTGTGATGGCTTCCATGTCGGCAGAATGCTTAATGAATTACAACAGTACTGCAATGAGTGGCAGGGCGGGGCGTAATTTTTTTAAGGCAGTTATTGGTGCCCTTAAACGCCTGGTTGCTACGCCTGAATAAGTGATGATAAGCGGATGAATGGCAGAAATTCGAAAGCAAATTCGACCCGGTCGTCGGTGGCACTGTTGCAAATAGTCGGTGGTGATAAACTTATCATCCCCTTTTGCTGATGGAGCTGCACATGAACCCATTCAAAGGCCGGCATTTTCAGCGTGACATCATTCTGTGGGCCGTACGCTGGTACTGCAAATACGGCATCAGTTACCGTGAGCTGCAGGAGATGCTGGCTGAACGCGGAGTGAATGTCGATCACTCCACGATTTACCGCTGGGTTCAGCGTTATGCGCCTGAAATGGAAAAACGGCTGCGCTGGTACTGGCGTAACCCTTCCGATCTTTGCCCGTGGCACATGGATGAAACCTACGTGAAGGTCAATGGCCGCTGGGCGTATCTGTACCGGGCCGTCGACAGCCGGGGCCGCACTGTCGATTTTTATCTCTCCTCCCGTCGTAACAGCAAAGCTGCATACCGGTTTCTGGGTAAAATCCTCAACAACGTGAAGAAGTGGCAGATCCCGCGATTCATCAACACGGATAAAGCGCCCGCCTATGGTCGCGCGCTTGCTCTGCTCAAACGCGAAGGCCGGTGCCCGTCTGACGTTGAACACCGACAGATTAAGTACCGGAACAACGTGATTGAATGCGATCATGGCAAACTGAAACGGATAATCGGCGCCACGCTGGGATTTAAATCCATGAAGACGGCTTACGCCACCATCAAAGGTATTGAGGTGATGCGTGCACTACGCAAAGGCCAGGCCTCAGCATTTTATTATGGTGATCCCCTGGGCGAAATGCGCCTGGTAAGCAGAGTTTTTGAAATGTAAGGCCTTTGAATAAGACAAAAGGCTGCCTCATCGCTAACTTTGCAACAGTGCCTTCTACGGCACGTTTGAAGGCGCGCTGAAAGGTCTGGTCATACATGTGATGGCGACGCACGACACCGCTCCGTGGATCGGTCGAATGCGTGTGCTGCGCAAAAACCCAGAACCACGGCCAGGAATGCCCGGCGCGCGGATACTTCCGCTCAAGGGCGTCGGGAAGCGCAACGCCGCTGCGGCCCTCGGCCTGGTCCTTCAGCCACCATGCCCGTGCACGCGACAGCTGCTCGCGCAGGCTGGGTGCCAAGCTCTCGGGTAACATCAAGGCCCGATCCTTGGAGCCCTTGCCCTCCCGCACGATGATCGTGCCGTGATCGAAATCCAGATCCTTGACCCGCAGTTGCAAACCCTCACTGATCCGCATGCCCGTTCCATACAGAAGCTGGGCGAACAAACGATGCTCGCCTTCCAGAAAACCGAGGATGCGAACCACTTCATCCGGGGTCAGCACCACCGGCAAGCGCCGCGACGGCCGAGGTCTTCCGATCTCCTGAAGCCAGGGCAGATCCGTGCACAGCACCTTGCCGTAGAAGAACAGCAAGGCCGCCAATGCCTGACGATGCGTGGAGACCGAAACCTTGCGCTCGTTCGCCAGCCAGGACAGAAATGCCTCGACTTCGCTGCTGCCCAAGGTTGCCGGGTGACGCACACCGTGGAAACGGATGAAGGCACGAACCCAGTGGACATAAGCCTGTTCGGTTCGTAAACTGTAATGCAAGTAGCGTATGCGCTCACGCAACTGGTCCAGAACCTTGACCGAACGCAGCGGTGGTAACGGCGCAGTGGCGGTTTTCATGGCTTGTTATGACTGTTTTTTTGTACAGTCTATGCCTCGGGCATCCAAGCAGCAAGCGCGTTACGCCGTGGGTCGATGTTTGATGTTATGGAGCAGCAACGATGTTACGCAGCAGGGCAGTCGCCCTAAAACAAAGTTAACTCGAGGGAGAAATCGTGAAGTTATCACTAATGGCTGCCAAGTCGAAGAACGGTATTATCGGTAATGGACCAGATATTCCATGGAGCGCCAAAGGCGAGCAACTTCTATTTAAGGCAATTACATATAATCAATGGCTTTTAGTTGGACGCAAAACTTTTGAGTCAATGGGCGCTCTCCCAAATCGAAAGTATGCAGTTGTAACTCGCTCTAATTTTTCTACGAATGATGAGGGTGTAATGGTTTTCTCCTCAATTCAGGATGCCTTAATAAATTTAGAGGAAATCACGGATCATGTTATCGTTTCTGGTGGTGGTGAAATATACAAAAGCTTGATTTCCAAAGTAGATACTTTGCATATTTCAACAGTCGACATCGAGCGAGATGGAGACATAGTTTTTCCTGAAATCCCAGATACATTCAAGTTGGTATTTGAGCAAGATTTCGAGTCTAACATTAACTATTGTTATCAAATCTGGCAAAAGAGTTAACAAGCGCCTGCAATCTGACCTCCGGTTACTGTCACCTTTTTTTGCGGTGGAGCTGCAAAAAAGGCGCCATTAACCTCCGGCAGTTGAGGCGGGCGTTAGACATCATGAGGGTAGCGGTGACCATCGAAATTTCGAACCAACTATCAGAGGTGCTAAGCGTCATTGAGCGCCATCTGGAATCAACGTTGCTGGCCGTGCATTTGTACGGCTCCGCAGTGGATGGCGGCCTGAAGCCATACAGCGATATTGATTTGTTGGTTACTGTGGCCGTAAAGCTTGATGAAACGACGCGGCGAGCATTGCTCAATGACCTTATGGAGGCTTCGGCTTTCCCTGGCGAGAGCGAGACGCTCCGCGCTATAGAAGTCACCCTTGTCGTGCATGACGACATCATCCCGTGGCGTTATCCGGCTAAGCGCGAGCTGCAATTTGGAGAATGGCAGCGCAATGACATTCTTGCGGGTATCTTCGAGCCAGCCATGATCGACATTGATCTAGCTATCCTGCTTACAAAAGCAAGAGAACATAGCGTTGCCTTGGTAGGTCCGGCAGCGGAGGAATTCTTTGACCCGGTTCCTGAACAGGATCTATTCGAGGCGCTGAGGGAAACCTTGAAGCTATGGAACTCGCAGCCCGACTGGGCCGGCGATGAGCGAAATGTAGTGCTTACGTTGTCCCGCATTTGGTACAGCGCAATAACCGGCAAAATCGCGCCGAAGGATGTCGCTGCCGACTGGGCAATAAAACGCCTACCTGCCCAGTATCAGCCCGTCTTACTTGAAGCTAAGCAAGCTTATCTGGGACAAAAAGAAGATCACTTGGCCTCACGCGCAGATCACTTGGAAGAATTTATTCGCTTTGTGAAAGGCGAGATCATCAAGTCAGTTGGTAAATGATGTCTAACAATTCGTTCAAGCCGACCGCGCTACGCGCGGCGGCTTAACTCCGGCGTTAGATGCACTAAGCACATAATTGCTCACAGCCAAACTATCAGGTCAAGTCTGCTTTTATTATTTTTAAGCGTGCATAATAAGCCCTACACAAATTGGGAGATATATCATGAAAGGCTGGCTTTTTCTTGTTATCGCAATAGTTGGCGAAGTAATCGCAACATCCGCATTAAAATCTAGCGAGGGCTTTACTAAGCTTGCCCCTTCCGCCGTTGTCATAATCGGTTATGGCATCGCATTTTATTTTCTTTCTCTGGTTCTGAAATCCATCCCTGTCGGTGTTGCTTATGCAGTCTGGTCGGGACTCGGCGTCGTCATAATTACAGCCATTGCCTGGTTGCTTCATGGGCAAAAGCTTGATGCGTGGGGCTTTGTAGGTATGGGGCTCATAATTGCTGCCTTTTTGCTCGCCCGATCCCCATCGTGGAAGTCGCTGCGGAGGCCGACGCCATGGTGACGGTGTTCGGCATTCTGAATCTCACCGAGGACTCCTTCTTCGATGAGAGCCGGCGGCTAGACCCCGCCGGCGCTGTCACCGCGGCGATCGAAATGCTGCGAGTCGGATCAGACGTCGTGGATGTCGGACCGGCCGCCAGCCATCCGGACGCGAGGCCTGTATCGCCGGCCGATGAGATCAGACGTATTGCGCCGCTCTTAGACGCCCTGTCCGATCAGATGCACCGTGTTTCAATCGACAGCTTCCAACCGGAAACCCAGCGCTATGCGCTCAAGCGCGGCGTGGGCTACCTGAACGATATCCAAGGATTTCCTGACCCTGCGCTCTATCCCGATATTGCTGAGGCGGACTGCAGGCTGGTGGTTATGCACTCAGCGCAGCGGGATGGCATCGCCACCCGCACCGGTCACCTTCGACCCGAAGACGCGCTCGACGAGATTGTGCGGTTCTTCGAGGCGCGGGTTTCCGCCTTGCGACGGAGCGGGGTCGCTGCCGACCGGCTCATCCTCGATCCGGGGATGGGATTTTTCTTGAGCCCCGCACCGGAAACATCGCTGCACGTGCTGTCGAACCTTCAAAAGCTGAAGTCGGCGTTGGGGCTTCCGCTATTGGTCTCGGTGTCGCGGAAATCCTTCTTGGGCGCCACCGTTGGCCTTCCTGTAAAGGATCTGGGTCCAGCGAGCCTTGCGGCGGAACTTCACGCGATCGGCAATGGCGCTGACTACGTCCGCACCCACGCGCCTGGAGATCTGCGAAGCGCAATCACCTTCTCGGAAACCCTCGCGAAATTTCGCAGTCGCGACGCCAGAGACCGAGGGTTAGATCATGCCTAGCATTCACCTTCCGGCCGCCCGCTAAATATCTCCTTTTGGGTTGTTAATAAAACATCCAATAAGTTGACTGTGCGTGAAAAAGAAAGTTTTGTGTGATGGCGTTGAAGATCGCACCGTTAAGCTCTTATGTGGGATGGTGCAGAGCTCGACGACTACCGATAAAACGCAACCGCCGCAAACAGACAAGAAAAAGCCCCAACTGATAACAGTTGGGGCTTCAGTATTGTGATTGGTGGAGCAATAGCACCCTGAACCCAAAACCTTCTCGCTCAACCGGTAGTGGCTGATAACAACTCGTGAGGGCTATTGCGGGTTAAGCATTTAGCGATGTCTAGGGCCAGACTGGACGTCTGAACGCAAGCCGCTGATACTGTACATAACCACAGTATCAGCGGAGGATACCCATGTCGCTGGCAAGGAACGCCACGGCGAGTCAATCGCCCACTCAAACAAACGGTTACGAACGCCACCAACCCGACCAGACGCTGCTCTACCAGCTGGTTGAGCAGCACTACCCAGCCTTCAAAGCCTCACTCGAAGCCCAAGGTCAACACCTGCCTCGCTACATCCAACAAGAATTCAACGACCTCCTCCAATGTGGCCGTCTGGAGTATGGTTTCATGCGGGTTCGCTGCGAGGATTGTCATCACGAGCGTCTGGTCGCCTTCAGCTGTAAACGACGCGGCTTTTGCCCTAGCTGCGGTGCCCGCCGGATGGCCGAGAGTGCGGCGCTGCTGATAGACGAAGTCTTCCCCAAGGAGCCCATTCGCCAGTGGGTGCTCAGCTTTCCTTTCCAGCTACGCTTTTTGCTGGCTCGCCATCCCCAGCTGATGGGCCAGGTCTTGAGTATCGTCTATCGTACACTCTCAACTCATCTGATCAAAAAAGCCGGTTACACCAAAGCCTCTGCACAAACTGGCTCAGTGACTCTTATCCAACGCTTTGGCTCCGCGCTAAATCTCAATGTCCACTACCACATGCTGTTTCTCGATGGTGTCTATGCCGAAGATGACTATGGCAAGCAACGCTTCCATCGTGTCAAGGCACCCACTTACGATGAGCTGAATACGCTCGCTCACACCCTCAGCCATCGCATCGCTCGCTGCATGGAAAAGCGTGGGATTTTGGAGCGTGATGCCGAGAATACGTGGTTGACACTGGAAGAGGGCGAAGACGATACGCTGACTCAATTACATGGTGCTTCGGTTACGTATCGCATTGCCGTCGGCCCCCAGCAAGGGCGCAAAGTCTTCACCCTGCAAACCTTGCCAGGGCGTGAGGATAAAGCCGACTCAAGCAGTCGAGTAGCCAACCATGCTGGTTTCTCGCTACACGCCGGTGTGATGGCCGAAGCGCATCAGCGGGATAAGCTTGAGCGCTTGTGTCGCTACATTAGTCGGCCAGCGGTTTCAGAAAAACGTCTGGCATTAACCGCCAATGGGCAGGTGCGTTACGAGCTCAAAACTCCGTACCGCAATGGCACCACCCATGTGATCTTCGAGCCGCTGGACTTCATCGCCAAACTCGCTGCGTTGGTACCTAAGCCGCGAGTCAACCTCACACGCTTCCACGGCGTCTTTGCACCGAACAGCAAACACCGAGTTCAAGTAACACCCGCCAAGCGGGGCAAGAAGCCCGACAAATCGGAAGGTCTCGATACTAACTGGCGTGACAAGAGTCCTGCAGAGCGCCACCGCGCCATGACCTGGATGCAACGCCTCAAGCGAGTCTTCAATATTGATATTGAAGTCTGCGAACACTGCGGCGGTCACGTCAAAGTGATTGCCAGCATCGAAGATCCGAAGGTCATTGAGCAGATTCTCAAGCATCTGAAACAGAAAACAGCCAAGGCGAATGCCGCCAAGCAGCGTGAGCTGCCACCAGAACGAGCGCCGCCACTGACTCCCAGCCTGTTCGATCCATCACAGAGTCGTCTCTTTGACTGACGACCCCAAATCCAACACTGCTCAACACTGCCAACTTTTAAACGGGGCGGTGGGGCAGTTTGTATCTCTCGAGCTATCAGGCTAGAGATTTTACCGCCAAATCGAACCTTATTAGAGCGGTTTAGGCTGGACCGGCAGTTAAAATTGGGGCTTGAGCGGTAAACGAGTGAGGGAATTTCAGGTAAGATACTTCGGATGAGGAGCAAAAAGGTGGTTTATACTTCCTATACCCGAGGCGCGACAGAAAAATCGCGGCGTTTTGCTTTTCAGTTCGACCTTTTAATGAATACTGATGTAACACGGATTGACCGTATTGGGAGTTTGAGATGGTGACAAAGAGAGTGCAACGGATGATGTTCGCGGCGGCGGCGTGCATTCCGCTGCTGCTGGGCAGCGCGCCGCTTTATGCGCAGACGAGTGCGGTGCAGCAAAAGCTGGCGGCGCTGGAGAAAAGCAGCGGAGGGCGGCTGGGCGTCGCGCTCATCGATACCGCAGATAATACGCAGGTGCTTTATCGCGGTGATGAACGCTTTCCAATGTGCAGTACCAGTAAAGTTATGGCGGCCGCGGCGGTGCTTAAGCAGAGTGAAACGCAAAAGCAGCTGCTTAATCAGCCTGTCGAGATCAAGCCTGCCGATCTGGTTAACTACAATCCGATTGCCGAAAAACACGTCAACGGCACAATGACGCTGGCAGAGCTGAGCGCGGCCGCGTTGCAGTACAGCGACAATACCGCCATGAACAAATTGATTGCCCAGCTCGGTGGCCCGGGAGGCGTGACGGCTTTTGCCCGCGCGATCGGCGATGAGACGTTTCGTCTGGATCGCACTGAACCTACGCTGAATACCGCCATTCCCGGCGACCCGAGAGACACCACCACGCCGCGGGCGATGGCACAGACGTTGCGTCAGCTTACGCTGGGTCATGCGCTGGGCGAAACCCAGCGGGCGCAGTTGGTGACGTGGCTCAAAGGCAATACGACCGGCGCAGCCAGCATTCGGGCCGGCTTACCGACGTCGTGGACTGCAGGTGATAAGACCGGCAGCGGCGACTACGGCACCACCAATGATATTGCGGTGATCTGGCCGCAGGGTCGTGCGCCGCTGGTTCTGGTGACCTATTTTACCCAGCCGCAACAGAACGCAGAGAGCCGCCGCGATGTGCTGGCTTCAGCGGCGAGAATCATCGCCGAAGGGCTGTAACTCTCAATAATGGGGCGCTACGGTGCCCCACTTTCTATTTATATATCCGTAAAAGCTTTTCTTGATATACATCTTCAGCTTTTTGTATGATTATTAATATCATTCTTTTCGATGGCCTTAAGACCTTTTTAAGTCAAAAGTATTACCTCCCCCAAAAAACAAATCCGCAAAGTAATGGAAGTAAATTATTTTATTTTGAATAGTCTTCATTGTGATTAGTCACATGACTCATTCTTTTTATTGTAATTATCTGATTTACATTCGCAGTTTTCTCATTGTTTCCGCCGGAAGTTATTCTTCCACTGTTTTTCCTCTTTATTTCCGCATGGTTGTTTTTCCACCCTTTGGATGGCTTGTAAGAATATTGTTTTAATCCGGCCAATAGAGTTATTGGGCCTCCAAAAGAATATTGACATCATTTTATGGCAGTGAAATTATTCGATCATGGATAAGGAGGGGGACAATGAAGTCACTAATTTATGATTACGGAAGAATCAACTGTATGAGTTGCCCTTCTCAATGTGAATTAAAACCAAATGCCTCATTGCGCGTTTCGTTTTGCCAGGACTATTGTTTTTGTACCTGGCCAGAAGGGAGTGGCTATTTTTCTCTGGGGATTATGGAGGGGCTCCTCAAACAAAATTATAATAATCTATATTTAGGCTGTATTTTTGTCGATTTTTCTATCAGCCATTTGCGCTTTTTTACTAACGAACGTTGGATAGATTATTTAATTGAAACGAAATTAAAAATTGTTATCGTTTGTGATAAATACCTTAAACCATTGGCTAATTACTGGTTTAAGCATTCTAAAGATATTTTTCTTGTTATCTATCAGCAAGATCGGCTGACGCTGGCCTGTGAAAAGTTAAAAAAGAGATTTATCTATCAGCGCGACGCCTTCTTTGGCGGAGAGTCACTCTCTGAACTGGAGTTTGCTGTCTTAAGCGCATTGATTTCCGGAGACGGTTGTCTGCAACTGGCTGATGAACTCAATGTCGATATTCGTACTATCTATGCTGCAAAGCGCCGTGCGGAAAAGAAAATGGGGGCCGATATCAATACCCTTTTCCGATTCTCACATTCGTTATAAGCGATTTTAAACTGATTGATGGCCCTTTTCATTGTTATCACTTTGCCGTGAGAAGGGCCTACAGTTAAATATTAATGCATAAAGCGGTTGAATACGCATGTTGCCGGATTTTAGCGTTTGCAGCCCCGTGCAAGAGAATACGTTCAATGCGAACTATGCAGTTTATTACTACGGCTCTGTAAACGGTAACGGTCAGGATTTTACCCGCTACGTACGATAAGGCAATTATTACCACCAGGGCGACAGGGGGAGCTTCAGGTGGGCTGAAAAACGGGAGTCTGTATTTGATTAGCGAAAACGATAAATTTAACGATCTGACCGTTAATACTTCAGGCTGGTTAGCCGACGGTATTAACCCTGGTCGGGAACGTGCCGGCAGAGATAATAACGTGACGGTAAACCATCAGACCAATATCAAAGCAGCAGGAATAGGGGGCGTGCGAACGCTCCGGTAAATAATGCTAATGAGGTCGCTACCATCACTCTCAATGGCCCCACCACCATTGAAACCACTTCGCCGGTTTCTATAAAGGTTGACTGTGCTGCCGTATCGAGAACGCTATGACTATTTACGCTGAAGAGTTGCGCATCATGATGGATGCTATTATGGATATCATTTTCGACCACGGCACGCACAGGCAGGCACGCACCTTTATGGCTGTTTTCACTCTCGACGCGGAACACCCTTACCCTGACGGCGTTCTTCCGCACCTGGT
Source organism: Enterobacter cloacae (assembly GCA_014169315.1). Lineage (NCBI taxonomy): Bacteria > Pseudomonadati > Pseudomonadota > Gammaproteobacteria > Enterobacterales > Enterobacteriaceae > Enterobacter > Enterobacter cloacae. Next base: position 140,852 of record AP022134.1, read on the forward strand.
CAGGATCTTCACCACTGACCACGCCCGTCAGTTTCTGAAGCGTATCTGCCGGACTGCTGTACTCAGCCTGGCTGAGATAGCGGCCGTTCGGGGTTAACCAGAAATCCTGGCTGTCACTGACACGGTAGGTTTCGCCGTGGCTGGCGATGCCTGAGACGTTACAGAAGCGGTCATAATCGGGGTTCTAGGGATTTTCCGTCCAAAAACGACAAAGTGCTCTGGAGGCCGCGCCGTCCGTGGCCTCCAGAGGGGTATTACTTTTCGCTGACGGGTAAATATCCCTCGATTGAGCGCATAAGCTCCTCCAGATCTGGCAATTTTTCGCTCAATTCGAAGTGGTAAGTCCCCTTGAGGTTAATGTTGTGCCAGGCCACAGGGGATGCCTGTTTGACGATATCTATTCTCTTGGTATCTCCTTGGTATTCGAAGCTGGTCAACAGCTGGCTGAGTATCCTGGAGTTGAAGTAAACGATGGCATTGGTGACCAGGCGAGCGCACTCATTCCATAGCTGGATTTCTTCGTCTGAACTGCCCCGGAACTGATCCCCATTGACGCTGCTCACGGCCCGACGCAGTTGGTGATAGGCCTCTCCCCGGTTCAGCGCGCGCTGAACATAGTTTCTTAAACTGGCATCATCGATGTAGCACAGTAGATAATTCGCTTTCACCAGGCGATTGTATTCCGTCAGGGCTTCCAGCAGCGGGTGATTGCGCTTGTACTCCGAGAGCTTTCTCACCAAGGTGGCTTGCGTTGTTTTCCGCTGCTTAAGTGATACTGCAATCCGTTGGATGGTATCCCAGTGCTGCGCAATACGATGGGTATTGATTGGCTTTTTTAAGCACAGCTGAATTCGGTGTTCTTTGTCTTCCTTGACATCAAACATGTCATTGATCACTTTGCCAACCTGGGCATAGCGTGGGGCAAACTGGTATCCGAACAGATCCAGTAACGCGAAGTTCACATGGTTCACCCCATGGGTATCGGTTGAGAGCACATCCGGAATGATGTCTGACGTATTGCTCATCAACAAATCAAAGATGTAGTGCGATTCATGTTCGTTGGCGCCGATCACTCTGGCGTTGATCGCAGCGTGATTGGCGATCAAGGTCATGGCAGAAACACCTTTTTGAGTGCCAAAGTACTTCGACGAATAACGGGTTTTGAAGGTCTCGCGCCGGGCTTCGAACTTTTGACCATCGGCACTGGCGTGGATCACATCTTCCTGGATGTTGTAGTACCGGAAGATGGGTAGCTTGGCTGTCGCGTTATTGATGTTGTCGTTAGCAGCATTCAATGTTTCCAGGCGAAGATAGTTCGCCTGGATAGTGCTGAGCTGATCATAGGTACGATCAGAGATCTGTGCCATGCCGTAAATGCCTTGATTGGTTGCATTGCCGACCAGAATTGCCAACAGGTCATATTCGGTGATGCTGCCAACTTACTGATTTAGTGTATGATGGTGTTTTTGAGGTGCTCCAGTGGCTTCTGTTTCTATCAGCTGTCCCTCCTGTTCAGCTACTGACGGGGTGGTGCGTAACGGCAAAAGCACTGCCGGACATCAGCGCTATCTCTGCTCTCACTGCCGTAAAACATGGCAACTGCAGTTCACTTACACCGCTTCTCAACCCGGTACGCACCAGAAAATCATTGATATGGCCATGAATGGCGTTGGATGCCGGGCAACCGCCCGCATTATGGGCGTTGGCCTCAACACGATTTTCCGCCATTTAAAAAACTCAGGCCGCAGTCGGTAACCTCGCGCATACAGCCGGGCAGTGACGTCATCGTCTGCGCGGAAATGGACGAACAGTGGGGATACGTCGGGGCTAAATCGCGCCAGCGCTGGCTGTTTTACGCGTATGACAGGCTCCGGAAGACGGTTGTTGCGCACGTATTCGGTGAACGCACTATGGCGACGCTGGGGCGTCTTATGAGCCTGCTGTCACCCTTTGACGTGGTGATATGGATGACGGATGGCTGGCCGCTGTATGAATCCCGCCTGAAGGGAAAGCTGCACGTAATCAGCAAGCGATATACGCAGCGAATTGAGCGGCATAACCTGAATCTGAGGCAGCACCTGGCACGGCTGGGACGGAAGTCGCTGTCGTTCTCAAAATCGGTGGAGCTGCATGACAAAGTCATCGGGCATTATCTGAACATAAAACACTATCAATAAGTTGGAGTCATTACCAGCCACGGCATTCGCGGAACAAATCGCGGTCAGGATTATAGACGCTGGTGCTTACGTCCCACAGCCCCAAAATCGATGAGAACAGGTTGTCGTGGGAATATGATTTTTTCGCCGCATTATTTTCAAGGCAAGACATGTTGATGTGTTTCCCGGCGATAAAGCCCGGTGACATCCAGACCTGCATCGGAATATGCGTCTGCTGATCCGGTGCCAGTTTGTACGGCGTGCCGTGCAGATATAGCCCGCTTTCGCCCAATGATTCACCATGATCGGACACATAAAGCAGCACGGTGTTGTACTGATCGCTGTAATTTTTTAGCTTTTCAATCATCTCAGCTAATACATAGTCTGTATAACGAAGGGTGTTGTCGTAGGTGTTGACCAATTGTTCCTGAGTACAGTTTTCGATATCGCTACGTGCACATTCGGGCATGAAGTGGCGATGCTCAGCCGGATAACGCAGGTAATAAGTCGGTCCATGGCTGCCAATGATATGGAAGGCGACAAGCTTATCACCTGGCATTTTGGCGATTTCATCATCAAGGTTTTCCAGCATCACCTCGTCATGGCACGTTTTGCCATCGCACAGTTTCGGGTTATCACTAGGCTTAATTTCGACAGTCGGGATGCGGCTACATACGCCTTTACAACCGCCATCGTTCTCTTTCCATAACAGCGAGACACCGGTTTTCTGCACGATGTCGAGGAAATTTTCACTGTTAGATGCTTTTTTACTGTCGTACTCGGTGCGATTCATATTCGAGAACATGCACGGAACGGATATTGCGGTAGCGGTACCGCAGGAATGCATATTTTTAAACGAAATAACGCCGCCGGATTTGCTGGTAAAGGCATTGGTATCACGCGAATAACCGTTCATCGAGAAATTCTGGCTGCGTGCCGTTTCGCCAATCACCAGGAACATCAGCGTGGGTTTTTCGTGAGCGACGACGCGTTTAGCATCATTCCCCAGCGTCTGGAAAGGCACTTTAGTCGTAAAGTACGTATCCTTAACATACTGGAAAGTGCTGTAAGCGTAGTTCGCCGGGATGATCTCTTTATTCAATGTCGAGTTATTGCGGCCGACAGAGGCATAATCCTGATAATAAAGTGCGGCAACACCTGCAATCAAACTCAACGATGCCAGCACGGAGAGCAAACGGTAAGCAATGCCTTTATACCATTTTTCAGGATATTGAATTTTTATTGAAAAAAGGAGGATGGCAGGAAGGATACCGGTAAAGACGAACCATATAATAATTGAGCCATTAAGATAGGAATGCGCTTCCTGGGGGTTAGTTTCAATAATGTTTTGAATCATCGTTTGATCAAACATTACTTTATATTTTAGTGTCGAATAACTGACCAGTGAGCCAGTGATAAACAGTAAAGCAAAGAAAGGTTTCAGCAGAAAACGAACTGAGAAAGGCATAAAAACAACGTTAAGCGCCGCAACCAGAACAAAGGGAATAGAAATGACAAAACCAATTTTGACATGCTCTAAATGCGACAAAATCTCGTAAAAATGCAGCAATATTGGCCAGTTAAGTAAAAACGCAAAGATCATTGCCAGAAGTAAAACCAGCGGAATAACTTTCACCCTGAAAAGTACAGGCATTAACACCTCCGGAAAATAGTAAACCAGTAAAAACATTGATGATAATTACAACAATTCAATCTAATATTATGATTGCCTTATTCGCTGCAAAGCAGAGATTATCATTCTGAAATCTTAGGTTAACCTTAACGAGGCTTTGTTGAATAAATCAGATTTCGGGTAAGTCTCCCCCGTAGCGGGTTGTGTTTTCAGGCAATACGCACGCTTTCAGGCATACCTGCTTTCGTCATTTTGTTCAGCGCTCGTACCAGGGCCATAGCCTCCGCAACCTGACCATCGTAGTCACGCAGCGTCAGTGAACCCCCGAACAGCTGTTTTACCCGGTACATCGCCGTTTCCGCTATCGAGCGACGGTTGTAATCTGTTGTCCATTTCCACCGCGCATTACTCCCGGTCATTCGCTGATTAGCCACTGCACGGTTACGGTCTGCATATTCACCGGGCCAGTAACCCGCACCTTTTCGGGGAGGGATAAGCGCGCTGATTTTCTTATGCCGCAGTTCATCGTGACATAGCCGGGTATCGTAAGCGCCATCGGCGGCGGCTGACCTGATTTTCCGGTGGGTTTGCCGGATTAACCCGGGGAAGGCCTCTGAGTCCGTAACGTTGTTCAGCGACAGGTCAGCGCAGATGATTTCATGTGTTTTACTGTCAACGGCGAGATGCAGCTTACGCCAGATACGGCGGCGTTCCTGGCCATGCTTTTTGACTTTCCACTCGCCTTCACCGAAGACCTTCAGCCCGGTGGAATCAATTACCAGGTGTGCGATTTCACCCCGGGTGGGCGTTTTGAAACTGACATTAACCGACTTTGCCCGCCTGCTGACACAGCTGTAATCCGGGCAGCGTAGCGGAACGTTCATCAGAGAAAAAATGGAATCAATAAAGCCCTGCGCAGCGCGCAGGGTCAGCCTGAATACGCGTTTAATGACCAGCACAGTCGTGATGGCAAGGTCAGAATAGCGCTGAGGTCTGCCTCGTGAAGAAGGCGCTGCCGACTCATACCAGGCCTGAATAGCTTCATCATCCAGCCAGAAAGTTATGGAGCCACGGTTGATGAGGGCTTTATTGTAGGTGGGCCAGTTGGTGATTTTGAACTTTTGCTTTGCCACGGAACGGTCTGCGTTGTCGGGAAGATGCGTGATCTGATCCTTCAACTCAGCAAAAGTTCGATTTATTCAACAAAGCCGCGGTGATGCTTACGGTATGGTGGTTATCAAGTTTTATCCTGATTAGCACCCTTAATGGCTATTTCGATAATCAGGACCGCGATTTTCTGACAGGTAAACTTCAGCTCACCGAAGAGTTTCTTAAAACAGAGACGTTCCGGAACAAAACGGATATTAAGTCATTATCAGAAAAAATAAACGATGCGATGGTAGGGCACAATGGTTTATTCATTTCTATAAAAAACATGGAAAATGAAAAAATTGTTGAACTCTATGCCAAAAATTCTGTTGTTCCAGCGGTCCTGCTTAATAAGTCGGGTGATATTCTCGACTATATGATCCAGACGGAAGAAAATAACACCGTGTACCGCAGTATCTCGCGGCGGGTTGCCGTGACGCCGGAACAGGGTAAAAGCAAACATGTCATCATTACGGTTGCCACGGATACTGGGTATCACACCCTGTTTATGGATAAGCTCAGTACCTGGCTGTTCTGGTTCAATATCGGTCTGGTCTTTATTTCTGTTTTTCTGGGCTGGCTGACCACACGTATTGGTCTGAAACCGCTACGGGAAATGACCAGTCTGGCTTCCTCCATGACCGTACACAGCCTGGATCAGCGTCTTAATCCCGATTTGGCTCCGCCGGAAATTTCTGAGACCATGCAGGAGTTCAATAACATGTTCGATCGCCTGGAGGGGTCATTCCGGAAACTGTCAGATTTCTCGTCTGACATCGCGCATGAGCTGCGCACAGCGGTCAGTAATCTGATGATGCAGACGCAGTTTGCACTGGCTAAGGAAAGGGATGTTTCGCATTACCGCGAAATCTTATTCGCTTACCTGGAAGAACTGAAAAGGTTGTCACGAATGACCAGTGATATGCTTTTTCTGGCACGTTCAGAGCATGGTCTGCTGCAGCTGGATAAACATGATGTGGATCTGGCCGCCGAACTGAATGAATTACGTGAGCTGTTCGAGCCTCTGGCAGACGAAACAGGAAAGACAATCACCGTTGAAGGAGAGGGCGTTGTTGCCGGAGACAGCGATATGCTGCGACGTGCTTTCAGTAACCTGCTTTCCAATGCAATCAAGTATTCTCCCGATAACACCTGTACAGCGATACACCTTGAGCGTGACAGTGACTGTGTGAACGTGATGATTACGAATACGATGTCCGGCCAGGTTCCCGCTAATCTGGAACGTTTGTTTGATCGGTTCTATCGAGCTGATTCATCAAGGGTCCACAACACGGAAGGCGCGGGGCTGGGATTATCAATTACAAGGTCGATCATTCATGCTCATGGCGGCGAGCTGTCAGCAGAACAGCAGGGGCGGGAAATTGTGTTCAGTGTGCGCCTGTTAATGGATTAATCCCGTTCTTCAGGAGAAACCTGGAAGGTGACAAAATTGTCATCATTCAGTCACGCGATAAACAGAGGCGGTTTTTTATAATCATACATAAATCAGGAGCAGAGTGATAACGCAATCGCCTGGTTCCTGGAGTGATGAATAACCCGCCCTGAGATCAAATGCTTTCTCTGTTATAAGCCGTTGATTGTTTGGGTATGAAAACACCGGAGACCCAACCATGAAAAAGATCCTTGTATCATTTGTTGCCATTATGGCTGTCGCTTCATCCGCCATGGCTGCAGAGACAATGAACATGCATGACCAGGTAAATAATGCCCAGGCACCCGCCCATCAGATGCAGTCAACCTCTGAAAAAAGCGCTGTTCAGGGAGACAGTATGACAATGATGGATATGAGCGGACACGATCAGGCTGCAATGTCCCATGAAATGATGCAAAACGGCAACGCTTCTGCCCACCAGGACATGGCGGAGATGCATAAAAAAATGATGAAAGGCAAACCAGGGGCCACCAACGAATCAGCAACGTCATTTTCAGAAATGAACGAGCATGAAAAAGCCGCTGTTGTGCACGAGAAGGCGAATAATGGTCAGTCTTCCGTTATTCATCAGCAGCAGGCTGAAAAGCATCGCAGCCAGATCACCCAGAATTAACCCGCAGCTCCACTTGTTAGACCCTCATTTGACGCCGAAGTCACTGGCTTACGCTCCCGTCCGGGAGCGTTTTTTTTATTCTTTCATTTATCATTGAGTCTTATGGGAATGGATTTAATCAGTTACTTAATCCCTGCCTCAGCAACAAGTCCCGGAAAGAGCAGCTTTATATTCCGGGTTTTTCTGCTCATAACCTCAACGGTGGCGCTTAGGATGTACTTTGTAAGTACCCAGAGTGTGTGTCATCAGTACCGGTGTTAATGCACCAGCCCATTCCAGCCATGTATACCCATGTAAATCCCAACAGCAGCAATCAGGGCGCTTGAAATATAGGGGGCTCTTCTGGCGATGGTATTGAAGCCACTCCAGCGTTTGGCGACCTGACGAACGCTGATCGCCGCACCCACTCCAACCGTTACGAGGGTCAATGCCAGGCCGATACTGAAACAAACAACCAGTGTGGCACCCAGCGTAAGCGCTTTAAGCTGAAGGCAGATCAACAATACAGTTATAGCTGCCGGGCAAGGGATAAGCCCTCCTGTCAGTCCAAATATCAGGATTTGCCCGTTGGTTACTTCTTTCCCGTCGAAGCGGCGTTTTATGTCATTGGCATGAGCCAGTTCGTGAGCGTCCTGATACTCTTTCGAATTCACATCCAGCCCATCAAGCTCAGAGTGGTCATGGTCATGGTCGTGTTCAGCGAACGCCACATCATAGTCATGGACATGACCACGATGTCCCAGAGACAGACGTACGTTGAAACTGTGAGGCTCAGGGATGGGAGATGTTGACTCCAGATAATCACCATGATCAACAAATTCAAAAGTCTGAGAGATCGTACTGTTTTCCCGAAGTGTGGTTAATGAGATATCTTCAGAAGCCCATCTTTGGCCACTAAGAGTGCGTAGCCGCCAGTGGGGAAGTTGTCCTTCTTCAAAAATGGACAGTTCAACTTTTCCATGGCCAGTATCGATCAACCTTGTTTCGTCATGGTGATGATGTTCATTCTCCTGCATTCCCTCCAGCCAGTTTTTCTCACCGCTCCAGGTTCGCCAGAACATCCAAAAAGCCGTACCAAGGATGATCACTGAAGAGACCATCTGTAGCCAGGGTTCGGCTGATTCTGCGGTAAATTTATTACTGATATACATCCCTCCAAAAGCAATCAGCCATACGACTGCAGTGTGCGACAATGTTGCCGCGACACCCAGCATCACGGCCTGACGTACGGTGCCTTTTATAGCAATGATGAATGCTGCCATCATTGTTTTGGAGTGCCCGGGCTCCAGTCCATGAAGCGCGCCAAGCAGAATGGCGCTGGGGATGAAAAACCATGCGTTGCCTTGCTGAAGAAGTGTCGTAAATTCGTTCATGAGAATCATTCTTGGTTATTAAGTGTAGGCCGGATTCTACTCCCCCCCAGTAAAATATACTACCCCCCAGTAGAATAACGCTGGTATAGTTACATAAAATATCCAGGAGAGTGAGAGCCCACATGTCACATACCATCCGCGATAAACAAAAACTGAAAGCACGTACAAGCAAGATCCAGGGGCAGGTTGCTGCGCTGAAAAAAATGCTTGATGAACCTCACGAATGTGCCGCTGTACTGCAACAAATAGCCGCCATACGTGGTGCCGTGAATGGTTTATTGCGTGAAGTGATTAAAGGACATTTGACTGAACATATTGTTCATGAAAGTGAAGAACAGAAACGAGAAGAAGACCTGGACGTTGTGCTGAAGGTTCTGGATTCTTACATCAAGTGACAGTTTGGCTAAAAGCCCTGAGCATTAATTTATCTAAATAACACGTTATCAAGTGACGGTTTTGGGCTGTTTGTAGCGGCATAGTGAGTTTGTTTAATCAATGAGCTTTAAGATGCCCCCCTTCATGCAAGGCAACGCGTACATTTCTGGTACATCTACTTCCCTTACTTTGCTCAGGGCAACCCACATTGTTAAAGCCTCTACTCGCTGACCATCAAAATCACCCAACGTCAGATAATGGAAAAAAATTTTGGATGACATTTTGAAACGTGTCCTCTGCTGTGAACGTCGAGAGATGCTACGCGAGAAAGGAGATGACCTACTTAGTATCCTGTTAAGTAGGTCTATCTGAAGAAGTAGACAACTTTAAAGTCTTTTTCATGTTAAAGGAGACAACTTTAATGTCTGTGTACACCTACCTTTGCTCAAATCAAAATGTTCTGACATACCAAAATGGAGTGTAAAATGACTCAAAACCAGGGTTCTGAGCCAGTACCGGCGAGCCGGACAGGGCAGCTCATCAGCGCCCGGGATATGGCCATGCAGAAATTCGAAGAAGGGATGCGGTTAATCTCGGAAGCGTCGGAACTGTGCGGTCTCTCTCTCTTCACCAGCAGAATTATGCAGCCCAACGCATTTGGTCTTCCGTCGTCACTGGATCGCACCATCGAGGAGGGGCGTAAGGAAATTGACCGTAAAACGTGGAAAAGGCTCTTTGAAGAAACAGGTATGGACCGGTACTGGAACCATAAGCAAAAAGAAGCCTTTAACGAATCCCTTCGTACGGATCCGCCCGTCGCTTCCCTGGAGATTGTTAAGGGAACATTACAGCATGCACTGGCTAACAGACGAGACACCCTTGCAGAAGGTTTCGTTGATGTTCTCAACAAGCTTGACCGAAGTTTCAAAAGCAATGCCAGGCAATATACAATGCCAAAAAAGCTTGTTCTTCGGGGGATTTTTCCTGGTGTGAACGTGCTGAGGTACAACGGTTTCTCGCAGGACAATCACTTTTGTTTACGCGACTTTGAGAATATTGTATGCATCTGTTCTGATACTCCAACACCTGCAACCGGCGGTGGGCTGAGTATGGTCGACAGGCTGACGGCCATGAGAAATACAGAATTCACAGGCGAGTTCAGTGATGAGAATGGCTGGCGGTGTCGCCTGTTTGAGAATGGAAACGTTCATATTTGCATCGACAGTATCTCGCTTCTGAATGCTCTGAACGATCTTATCAGCATATATTTTGCAAACCAGCTTCCGGCCGCAGGAAAAAAATGATGATTGAAAATGATAAAGAAAAAAGCCTGAACGATGCTACCCCGCCAGAGGTGCAGAATGACATCCGCAGCGAATCCACTGAAAAATCAAAGGAAATGGGTCGTTCAAGGTACTCATCTATCGCGATGATCGATTACTTCAATGCAATCGAACGTCTGTGCAAAGAGAAAGAAATTAACCCGGAAAATATCGATCTGAGCTTCAAAGTTCACTGGCTCAGAAACGCTGTTGGCGGCTCGTTTGCAAGGTCACAGGAGATGTTCGCGGAGTACCAGAAGTATGTTAAAGAGGTTCCTGAAGAGGCCCGTTACCTGGATATACCCGATGAGGTAAAGGTTGCACTCGGCGATATTATCTCGTACATCACCTGGCACTACCGTAGAAGCTATACCGCAATACAGAATGATAGTGTTAAAAAAGCTGAAGCACGTAGCATGCAGCTGGAGGAGGAGGTAACGCAGCTGTTACAGCGGCTTGAGCAAAGCGCTACCGATATGGATGAGCTGAAACTTGAGAATCAGGCACTACAGGGTCGATTAGAGATCCGGGACAGTACCGTCAAGGAGTTAGAAACAAGGCTGAATGTTGCCGAAGCAGAACTCGAAACCTGCCATCACCAGTTAGATAGCACACGGCATGAATTGAGCCTCGCACAGCAGTCAAATGACTCACTCTCCCAGCAACTGGCTGAACGTAAAACAGAGATCGCTGGTCACCTTGAATATCAAAAAAAGCTGAACGAAGAGATCAACACGCAGCGTTCTGATAACGCCGGTCTTTCCAGACAATGCGACCAGTTAAGTCAGACTGTGTCAGATACAAAGGCAGAGAGGGACAGGTTTGAACAGGAATTGATTGCTGCACAGAACCTTTGTACTGAGCTGAAAAGTGCACTGTCCGGGAAAGAGGGTGACCTGGTGGCGGTGAATGCCGAGCTTACTGAACTCCATAAACTAAACGAGTCGCTGAGCGCCGACCTGAATAAAGTAACTTTGGTCAGCCAGGGCTATGAAGCGGAAGTGGCTGAACAAAGCAATGAACTCAAAACGCTCCAGGCCAAAGTAATGAAGCTGGAAGCTACCCTGGAGGCGGAGAAAACAATCTCAGAATCCCTGAAAGGCACCATTGATACATTAACTGGTGCAATGGCAGGGGGAGGTACTGGAAAGTCAAAACAGCCGCGTAGCAGAAAAACATCATGATAAATGAAGCCAGGTTGATACACTTCTCTGCATCCCCTGGCACATAAGAACTTCTGCGGACATTCAGCCCGTCCGCAGGAGTTTTCGTCCTTCAGTCAACAAATGCACTACCTTTTTTGAGTCTCCACTTTCCAGAGCAGAAAACACGTTACCGATTCTACCAACAGCTTGTATCTGAGTGATAACCCCAGTCTTGTAATCATCTAGGATCCCTGACAGGAAAGCGTTCAGTTTTGTCTGTTCGCTTAGCGAAAGCATGTAGGACATTTTTTCTCCATTTTAAGCAGGTGTGTCAGTTGAAAGAGGTTTGCGTGATTCTGGAAAATGAGGCAGCACCATAGTTTCAGATGCTGTGGTCGCATCCCAGTGCCACCATCCATAAGGCCCATATTCACGGTTGTAATAATCTTTTTTGAGTTGCTTTCGGGCCAGATAAGCAGGAGTGGCCATACCAAATACTTCCATCGGGAACGGCTTATCGCTTTTTGTGTCGAGCAGGTAGAAGTCAGGGAACACCTCACTAATACTCGCATCATAACGCATGGGCTTAACGTACTGCCGGTGCTCTGCATCCAGCTTTTCTGCAACAACCGCCTCATAGGAGGAGTCCAGAGGTATCCAGTTCTCGCTAACGTGCATCAGCACAATTTGATGAGCTCTTACAGAAGGGCCTCTGCCGGTTACCGCAGCTGGTGACGTCAACGCAAAGACAACTATTTTCGCCCCGGATTTCCATGCTGCGTACTCCGATGAAAATCGTTTCTTTACGCTATCCCAATGGACTTCTGAATTGAAAAAAATCAGCGGTAGCCCCCCAAAATTCCGCAGGGGTAAAAATTTAAGTGGCTTCTCATGCTTTTCAGCATCGTAGCGAGGTAAAACTGACAGGAGCATGAGACGTTTATCACTCATCGCCTGTGATGAAAGACGCTGAATTTGCGACTGAGCGACAGGTTGTTTCGGGTCAGGTACACCAATGAATAAATGGTCACCTATGCAGGCTCTGCCGGTACGAATTTGTTTAGCGGTTTCAAGCAGACGATACCGTACCAGTGAATCGTTACGTTTCCCTGCCATTTTCGGGTACCAGACATTCAGACCAGACTCTGTCCACAAAAGACTAAGCAAGCCCAGGAGGGTCATTGAGGCCTGACCTCCTTCTGGTCGCTGAACATGGGGCAGGGGAGGCACTTCTGATTTTTCAGGAGGATCTTTCTCTGTCATACCGATACCGAGCCTTACAGCCATATCACCTTCGGTTGTAATCCGGACCACACCACTCGCATATCCTTTCAGGCCGGTATGCCGGGCATCAAGGGAGAAGAATACACAGGAAGGATCATGCTCAATGCCCGTGTTAGCGGCTTTGACGAGAATAAAGGCATCACCGTTCGGTAAAGCACGAACATAAAGTCGCTTTTCTCCTTTTCCACGACATCCGCAGGTGATGACTGATTTTTGACCTGAGGTGTGGTGTGCCTTTTTAAGAGCCGACTGCCACCCTTTAGCAAACTCATCCTGCGTTTGAAAGTCAGGTGAATACCTTTTGACGTTTGGATCGTCGTCGTAAGCAATCATCACTGCGAATTTTTGGCTCATAGTAGTCTCCTAAACAGGAAGTTTAATATCCCAACCAGAGCAACACTTCCTGAGCGTCATACTGTTCCTTTACGCCCATGTCGCTAAAGAATTCTTCGAAATCTGTTTCGGGAACGCAATGCCTGGACAGTTCTTGTAATGCTCGTTCTTTAGATACCGTCTCACCTTCAGCTGATTCGAAATACGTCATGGTTGACCTCTGACATTATTACAACAATCTTAAGCATTTAAATTGATGAAGGAGCTCAGGTCAGCTGACTTCGTCGTAAAACTGCCGCAAGCGCTGGGAGGCTGCAAATTCAATTCGTGACTTCAGCAGTTTGGCGACGGCCGCAAAGACATCAACGACCACGGAGTTCCCAAACTGTCTGTAAGCCTGTGTATTGGACACAGGGATACGGAAAACACTTTCCCCGGGTTTATCGAAGCCCATTAGCCTGCTGCATTCACGTGGCGTTAGCATGCGTGGCCGACGGTCCATGTTGTATGTGTTATGGAAATCAGTTTCTCCCAGTTCATGAGACCAGCCCCGATCAATAAGAATTTCAGATCCGTCTTTCATATAGCGGCTTGAGAGGGTTCTGGTGACACTATTAACATTGGAAGGATCTACTAGTCCAAAACCAAAACCATTGCCTTTTGCCGCATGTTTCTTTGCATAGTTGTATAAGTACTCCCAGAGTTTAGGGGAGAGGATGTATTTACTATCTACGCTCGGATCCAGTAAATCTGAGAGAGAAGGGCGCTTGTCCGGATAAAAGTCTTTAATGTCTCTCAGAGTAAAACCGTCTTTCAGACGTAGGTCGCGGCGAAAACCAATAAGGACGATACGTTCACGGTGCTGGGGTCGGAAATGACGGCCATCGATGACTTTAGGATCATCCGCGCCCGTGCTTTCGCTGTTTGCGACGTCGTAGCCAAGCTCATCGAGCGTTTTCATGATGATGTTAAAGGTATTACCCTTATCGTGACTCTTCAGATTTTTTACGTTTTCCAGAACAAAAATTGCAGGTTGTTTTGCCCGGATGATCCTGGCCACATCAAAGAAGAGCGTACCCTGAGTGTCGCACTCGAAACCGTGTTTGCGACCCATAGAGTTCTTTTTACTGACACCGGCGATGCTGAATGGCTGGCATGGAAATCCCGCAAGAAGAACATCATGATCCGGGATAGAGGCATCGATAAATTTGTATGCCTCGTCATCAGTAACCTCGGGCCGGTTGCTAAGAGTGATGTCACGGATGTCTGAATTGAAGCGGTGCTCGTTCTCATCGCAATACCAGTTCGCCCGGTAAGTACGGCTGGAATAAGTATTCCATTCGCTCGTGAAAAGACATTTACCACCGATGGCATCAAATCCGCTTCGCAGTCCACCTATCCCTGCAAACAGATCGATAAAGCTAAAGTGCCTGTCCTCATAATCAGCAGGTCGTGAAGGTATTAAAGTCTGTAGATAGCGTCCATCTGCGATACTCAGCTCACAATGCTCAGGTATGCATGTAACCTGACGTTTAAGGGATGCACGGGACCAATTACTGCCATTTTCATCATTTAATACCTGAGCCAGATATTTCAGGTCATAAATGGTCGAAGCTGTTAACAAAGTTTTGTGGATCAGAGATGGTGTTTTATCCACATCATTCAGGTCTGTCTCAAGATCATGAGTGTAACGTTTCATCCAAACTCTCTCAGGAATAATATCTTTGAGATAGATTAACACGCTTAATTTGGATTATTTTTTGGTTCAGGTTCTAAATTTATTGTGATTATTCTGCCTTTAAGTTGCAAAAAGATTGGTTTTAAGCCCGCCCATGAAATAATGACTTGTTAAAATACTGCCTGTAAATAGGCTTGTGGATACATGTCTGTACTCAACAAATCAAGGTGAAATGATGTTTTTTTTAACAAAGTTACTTTTGCCCATCATGATTGTTGTATTCCCAGTGGCGTCCTGGGGGAACTCAACAACTTTTGAGGCAAAGGTGGTTAAGATTGTTGACGGTGACACCATAACTGCGTTGGATGCTCAAAACACAACCATCAAAATACGGATGTATGGTATAGACGCTCCTGAATCTAAACAGGCTTTTGGCCAAAAAGCAAAACAGGCCTTAACCACAGCTATAGCAACTAAAATCGTTACCGTGATAGACCATGGTACGGATATCTATGGCCGTATGTTAGGTACCATCTGGTTAGATGGATATGATATCAATGCCTCTATGGTGGACAGTGGATATGCGTGGGTTTATCGGTTCGAAGATAACGCCATTGTCCCTGGCTATATCAAATATGAATCCGCAGCACAAAAGGAGGCAAAAGGGTTATGGGCAGACACCAACCCTGTCCCACCATGGCAGTGGAGACAGGCAAACGAAAAGCCCAGAAAGGTGAAAGGGAAGAAATAACCATGATGAAAGAGCCTCATCCGTTACTTCAGTTGGTACTAAACGATTCCGGTCGTCTAACCATGCCTGTTTATTATAGAGATCAACAGTATTGCCCGACTTGCCTTACAAAGGTGTTGAAGAGTGAGGATGGAAGTTTGGCGCACCTCGGGGAAATAAATCAAAATACATGTAGACCTTCTATTTCAGTAGTTGTGACAAAAGCAATTATTGAAATGTTATGTGACGGGGAAAAAATATTTGTAAATCCAATACGATACCGAGGCCGGGTGCTGGCACCCTCAGTAATTTTTTCTCCCGACACTCACACTTTCAAACCGTTTATAAATACAGACTATCAGCCTGTGGGAGCAAACTGGAAAAGTGAAAAGGGATATAAACTCGGTCTGTTTTATCTCAAAGATCGAGCCAACTCTATCAATAAAGAGGAATTTGATTTCATTGCCGTTATAGACCCTAAGGCAATGCAGAAAGAATTTATTTCGGCCTGGTCTGAGGTTGATGAAAAAAATCCATTGGAAACGCTGAAGCAGATCTTACGATCTAAAAACAACTCTTCTTTATGGGTAAAATGGCCTGGCAAAATTGAGCATGCGCAAAAAGGAAATTGCAACGAAAATTACTGGTTCGATTATCAATCTGATAATCAGGAAGTGAACTGTACGGTCTCTGTTGTAGGTATCGAAGGTAACAGTTCCGGTGAGACAATTTATAGATTGCAAACTTTGCTAAAGCGTAAGCTCAATGAATATCAACTGGTTCGGTCTTTAGGGACTATTATGCTTCTTGATAATACCGGGAATATGATTCCATCAAACCATCCTTATTTTGAAGTCATCTCAAAAGCATGTATAAATGGAGTGCGTGACTTTGTTCGTCAAAACCCGTGGGTAGTCTGACGGTCAACTATAAAGCATAATATAATTAGTAATAACAAGGAACAGACATGAATGAAAACTCAGTAATCTTAATAAGTTTATTTTGGTTTTTTTTTGGATCGAGTGTTGTAGCTGGTTTTATGGATGCATCATTATATTGCTGGATTTTTGCAGCCATAAGCGCATTGTTTCTTCTTTCGGTGATACAAACACCAAAGGAGTTAACGGTATCTATTCTTCTTGCGGTACTTATGGCAAGCTCCGCAGGTGTTTTCATTCTGGCTTATAAAGTCAAAACGAATGTCGTTTCACCAATCTATCTCTTAAAAAAGCCTACTGCATACATGGCTGAAATAGATAACCGAAGGATTCATGGTTACTAAATATTTTGCAATTGCATCATTTGACGGTCCGGGTTTATTTACCCACAGCATCGACTAATTCAAGAGGTTACATATGATAGTTTCAGAAGCAATTTTTTATTCTTCTATTATTTCCTGGGTTCTTTATTGGTGGTTTATTGGAAATATTACTAAAAAGGTAGGGATGCTTGTTGTTCCACTCTCGCTTACCTTCGGATGTTACATTTATGCAATTCATTTGGATGATTCCGAACAGCAAACCAATTTACGTTGGGAGCAGATCGGTTTTATTACCTTTATAATTGTGATAATGTGGGCAGGAAAGTTTGTGATGAAAAGACTATCTGAATGATGATCTAATCCACACTTTTCGATATCTTAGAAAAGTAACTTTGTGAGCAAACAGTCATATGACATGCAAAACGCTGATCTCAAAGACAGATGATGGATACACATTTAGCATTTCACCTTACGAAGACGGGTACCGCTTATCAGTCTCGCCTGAAAATCGTCACAATGGTACCCAAAGCTTTGACGGCTGGTTCCCACGTTTTTTTTCCGAACCACAGTATGCCAAATCATCTTTAACTAAGTTTCTCGGTGAGTCCTTAGTATGGGAAGAAGATTCAAGTAATGCTCTATGAGATTACTTATTATAAATTTTTCTATTAATCTCCATGGAGTGATATATGAATTTGGCCTATTTTTTATTTTTGTCTATAACTGTTATGCTTACGAGCTTTATTATTAAATCACTTGTCGTATTGGTAAAGTTCAAATTACTTCGTGATGAACGTCTCGAATATACCAGCAATAAAAATATTGATGAGATGTACGATTTAATGAATGCGAAGGAAGAAATCCTCATAAGGCATCATAAGCAGATGTTGGCATTGCATCTTTCACTATTAATATTCGTTCTATTTATTGCTTACATTTACTAAAAATAATTTTATTCAACATTTCAACAAAGGGTTTTCAATGGAAAGCTTCGAAACTGAACAAATGATTCAATATGCTTTCTACATAAATATCGTAATAACGACTGGTTTGGCATGGTTTTGCTTGCGGTCAGGATTGCATTACAATTTTTTCAGAAAAGCAGAGAGTGCCAGAACAAAAGGGCTGAGTAGTACCTCTACTGAACACGGTCCAGCAATTGTGAGAATAAAGAAGCTACAAGCATTAGTAGATTTTATTAGTAACTGTGCTTTTCTAATCCTTTCAATTGGCACAGCTTATATTTTGTATTTTTGGATCCACAGTTAACTCATACAAGGTAACTTCGGCAAATAACAACTTCTAATGCAGGACTTTAATAACTATAACGGATGCTACATGAAAAACGACAGTTTAATTACGCGGTATAAAATACTTAAAGGCGAACGCGATGAGTCTATCTTCACCATAATAATCGCGCTAGTAGTAAAGCTGGGGCTGGTAGCCCTGGCATTCTATCTGTTGCTTGGTTCCACGATTGATTGGTCAAGCTGGAAAACCTATGCCGCCATGTTGATCTTTGGAGCATTTCTCTAAAAGGATGACCACGGCAATACCAGGTCAGACAACAAGGTCGTTAGCATGATCGTTGGAAGCAACGGAAGCACCTTGAAAAAGGTCGGCAGCACTATAAAATCCATCAGCAATGCACACAAATAAACTACTGGTATCTTAAAATGAAAGTGAAAGAGTTGATCGCCATGCTGAACGAAAGAGACCCTGAGGCAATTGTTCTGATTTCCGGCTATGAAACGATCGGCGGCACGGAAGTCGCAGAAGCTGATTTGCTCATTGATATGCAGTCAATATGCTTAGAACAGGCTGATAATCTCACAGGAAACCGTAAAGTTGTTTCTTCCGGTGGTGAAGATTCAGTTTGGTTAGGCTGGAAAGATGATTACCGTACAAAGGTGTTTTTAGAAGATGCCCAAATTCCTGATCAAGATGAATGACGGTCAGCGTTGGCTTCAAAGGCAATCTATCAGTACGTGAAACGTAAATGTTAAAAAATAACCACATATGAATCAATAACTTATGTCAAAGCTAAGTAGAGATGTCCGGGGTGGGGCAAAGTTCAAATGTCCTTTGATAATATTGAATTCCTGGATAAAAATCGCATCTTAACCTCTTCGTTTGAGTACCTTGTTGGGTTGACCCCGTATTCGCTTTATTTGTAGTATTGGGCTGCTTTGAAGTGTTTCATGTTCAAACGCGACGTGTTCTGTAAGTTCTTCCTGACAACAGAGCCGACAATATATACACATCCGCTATGGAGAATCTGACAACCGCTATGCGTATTACGCCACCCTGAGTTTTTCCTTCCTCTGTCGTACTGAGCAAGCCTCAGCACGCACTCAATAACATCCCGTCTGCGGATGTGCTTTACCGTACGTAAAAATGTAGCCCTCCAGGGCTGACTGTATCTAAAAACTGAGAAATTACTATGTTGCTGTCCTCGACGCGTAAGGACTGGCTGGGTAACGTCCGTGGTGACGTTCTGGCCGGTATTGTTGTCGCGCTCGCACTCATTCCAGAAGCGATCGCCTTTTCCATTATCGCCGGTGTTGATCCCCAGGTGGGCCTCTACTCGGCGTTCTGTATTCCTCTCGTTATGGCCTTCTTTGGCGGACGTCCGGCGATGATTTCGTCCTCCACCGGTGCAATGGCTCTCCTGATGGTGACGCTGGTGAAAGATCATGGCTTACAGTATTTACTGGCTGCCTCCATACTGACCGGGGTATTCCAGCTGATAGCCGGATATCTGAAGCTTGGCGGGCTGATGCGTTTTGTTTCACGCTCAGTGGTCACGGGGTTTGTTAATGCACTGGCAATACTGATTTTTATGGCCCAGTTGCCTGAGCTGACCAATGTGACATGGCATGTTTATGCCATGACTGCGGCAGGGCTGGGGATCATCTATCTCTTCCCTTATATCAACAAAACCATTCCTTCACCGCTTGTGTGCATCGTGGTGCTGACTGGGATTGCCATGTGGCTGCATCTGGATGTGCGAACCGTCGGGGATATGGGGAAACTTCCCGACAGTCTGCCGGTCTTCCTGCTCCCGGACGTGCCTTTAAATCTTCAGACGCTGCTCATCATCCTGCCATATTCTGCGGGGCTTGCGGTGGTTGGCCTGCTTGAGTCGATGATGACCGCCACTATCGTGGATGACATGACCGACACGCCAAGCGACAAAAACAGGGAGTGCAAAGCTCAGGGCATCGCGAACATCTGCACATCCTTTATCGGAGGAATGGCAGGCTGCGCGATGATTGGGCAATCTGTTATCAACGTAAAATCCGGTGGACGCGGACGACTTTCAACCCTCACGGCGGGCGTGGTGCTGCTTTGCCTGATTGTGTTCCTGCGCAACTGGGTCTCCCAAATTCCGATGGCAGCGCTGGTCGCGGTGATGATTATGGTTTCCATCGGGACATTCTCCTGGCGCTCCATTGCCAACCTGCGGACACACCCCCTTTCAACCAGCGTGGTCATGCTTGCCACCGTCGCGGTTGTGGTGGCAACACATAATCTGGCCTTCGGTGTGCTGACCGGTGTACTGATTGCTTCGCTCAATTTTGCCACTAAAGTATCCCGGTTCATGCGTGTAACCTCAGTTCTGGAGGGGACGAGCCGGACGTATACCGTCACCGGCCAGGTATTCTTTGCATCAGCAGACCGCTTTACGAGCCACTTTGATTTCCGTGAAGCGATTGAGAATGTGGTGATAGACGTTTCACATGCCCATTTCTGGGACATCACGTCCGTCAGCGCCCTGGATAAGGTGGTCATTAAGTTCCGTAGAGAGGGCGCCGGGGTTGAAATACGTGGGATGAATGAAGCCACCCGCACCATCGTTGACCGGTTTGGTGTTCACGATAAACCTGAAGAAGTCGAAAAACTGATGGGCGGTCATTAACAGACTGGAGGGAAAACTATGAATAATACTGTTACAGCCTGTGTGGACGGTTCACTTTCAACGCGGTCAGTGTGTGAATATGCGGCGTGGGCAGCCCGCACTTTGCAATCACAGCTAGCACTGTTGCACGTTATCGAAAAAGACAGCACCCCGGTAGTGTCAGACCTGACCGGCACTCTCGGCATAGACAGTCAGCAATTGCTGACCGATGAGCTGGTAGAAATTGAAGGGCAACGTAATCGCCTGCTGATGGCCCAGGGGAAAGCAATACTGGAAAGTTGTGCTGAACTGCTTCAAAAACAGGGAAGCCCGGATGTGCTTTTGATGCAAAAACACGGTACACCGGATGAAGTTCTGGCAGAGCTGAGCGACCTTCGTCTCATGGTGCTGGGGCGTCGGGGTAGCCAGCATCCGGTAGGCTCTCATCTGGAAAGCGTTATTCGTCTGCAAAAGAAACCCCTACTGGTTGTTCCGGAGAACTACTCAGTGCCTTCCAGAGTCATGCTGGCTTATGATGGCAGTGAAGAAAGCAGGAGTAACCTGGAACGTCTGACGATGAGTCCCTTACTCAGGGGGCTGGAGTGCCACCTTGTCATGGTAAACGGTAAGAAGGAAGAGCTGCTGACCGCACAGCAAATTTTACGTGACGCGGATATAGAAAACAGCACAACACATCTTACCGGGCAATCAGTCGGGGACGCGCTTATTCGTTACGCCGAGGAAAATGCTGTCGATCTGATAGTGATGGGGGCCTACGGTCATTCCAGGTTGCGGCAGTTCTTTATCGGTAGTCATACCTCCGAAATGCTGCAAAAGACGCAACAACCGCTTCTTATCCTCCGTTAGCACTGATTATCTTAAATAAAAAAGGGCGAGTTCTCTCGCCCTTCGTCACAAGAACACGTTTAGTTCAGCCGGTTACCTTTTTCATCAACTACCTTCTCACCGTCCTCTTTCGTGAACGCGCTTTTCTGCGCATCGGGAAGAATATCCAGCACGACTTCAGAAGGGCGGCATAGCCGGGTACCCAGCGGCGTTACCACGATAGGGCGATTGATCAGAACAGGGTGCTGCAACATAAAATCGATTAACTGCTCGTCAGTAAAGCGGTCTTCCGCCAGCCCTAACGCTTCAAAAGGTTCGACATTCTTACGCAGCAGCGCTCGTACCGTGATCCCCATATCCGCAATGAGTTTTACCAGCTCAGCTCGTGATGGTGGGGTTTCAAGATAATGAATAACGGTCGGCTCTGTACCGCTGTTGCGGATCATTTCAAGGGTATTGCGTGACGTGCCGCAGGCCGGGTTGTGATAAATGGTAATGTTGCTCATATCAGTATCTCATTACAAAGTGAAAGACAGACGAAGCGCCAGTGCTGCAAGCGTGACAAACAGCACGGGGATTGTCATGACAATGCCCACCCGGAAGTAATATCCCCAGGTAATTTTGATATTTTTCTGCGACAGAACGTGCAGCCACAGTAACGTTGCCAGACTGCCGATAGGGGTAATTTTTGGCCCCAGGTCGCTGCCGATGACGTTGGCGTAAATCATCGCTTCTTTGATAACACCGGTCGCTGTGCTGCCATCAATCGACAGCGCCCCGACCAGCACGGTCGGCATATTGTTCATCACTGATGACAGGAAGGCCGTCAGGAAGCCCGTACCCAGCGTTGCCGCCCACAATCCCTGCTCTGCCAGCTGATTCAGCAAGGAAGAGAGATAGTGGGTCAGACCGGCATTTCGTAAGCCGTAGACCACCAGGTACATCCCCAGCGAGAAGATAACGATTTGCCAGGGCGCACCACGCAGCACCTTACCGGTGTTAATGGCATGCCCTTTTTTCGCAACAGCAAACAGAAGCAATGCACCAGCGGCTGCGACCAAACTGACCGGTACGCCCAGCGGCTCCAGTCCGAAGAATCCCACCAGAAGCAACACCAGAACCAGCCAGCCGGTTTTAAAGGTATTCACATCACGTATAGCGTCTTTCGGTTCTTTCAACAGAGAAACGTCGTAAACGGCGGGAATGTCCTTACGGAAAAACAGATGCAGCATCACCAGCGTAGCCGCAATCGCGGCCAGGTTAACCGGGACCATCACGGCGGCATATTCTGAGAAACCAAGCTTAAAGAAATCCGCCGAGACGATATTCACCAGGTTTGAGACAATCAGTGGCAGGCTTGCCGTGTCAGCGATAAACCCTGCGGCCATGATAAACGCTAAGGTTGCTCCCCGGCTGAATCCCAGCGCCAGCAGCATCGCGATAACGATAGGTGTCAGGATCAGTGCCGCACCGTCGTTGGCAAACAGTGCCGCAACCATCGCACCAAGCAGGACGATCCAGGTGAAGAGCAGCCGCCCCCGGCCATTCCCCCAACGGGCAACGTGCAGCGCGGCCCATTCAAAGAAGCCGGATTCGTCGAGCAGAAGACTGATGATGATCACGGCGATAAAGGTGGCGGTCGCATTCCACACTATCTGCCAGACCACCGGAATATCCCCCAGATGAACGACGCCAGTCAGCAATGCCAGAATTGCGCCCAGTGAGGCACTCCAGCCAATCCCCAGCCCTCTGGGTTGCCAGATAACCAGGACGAGCGTGAATAAAAAGATAGCACCAGCCAGTAACATCAGAAACTCCATTCACATTTGTTTATTCGGATATATATATCGCCATCAGCAGGAGACAGATGCCACGCTACTGAGCTTGTTGCGTATGTTTTCTCGTTCACAGTTCCAGGCTGTATCAATAATACCCGCAGCCCATGCTGGCATGTGTGGCGACAGTCGGTAATGCACCCATTTTCCTTCGCGACGGTCGATGACCAGCTCGGCTTCACGTAAAAGGGCCATATGGCGAGAAATTTTTGGCTGAGACTCTGCGGTTGCCGCACAGATGTCACAGACGCACATTTCACCGGACTCCCTGAGAAGCATCACGATAGTTGAACGGGTCTCGTCGGCGAGCAGTTTAAAAAGCTGAACAGGCTGTAGCATGCTTAACCTCGTAAAAAAATAACAATACATATGGTATTTCATATGTGATAACTTTTAAAGCATAGCTTATGAAATGGAGATTTTTTATGACCGACTTACCAGCAATCGAACCGGCTTATTTTGATGATGCGCTTGCCAGCAAACTTACGGGCAACAACGAAACCATGCCGCGAATTCTCATCCTGTACGGTTCAGTACGAGAGCGGTCCTACAGTCGTTTTGCAGCGGAAGAGGCCGGGCGGTTGCTGGCAAAGATGGGGGCTGAGGTGAAAATATTTAACCCATCCGGTCTGCCGTTACCCGATGATGCGCCCGAAAGTCACCCCAAAGTGCTTGAACTCCGCGAGCTGGTCAGGTGGTGTGACGGAATGGTCTGGAGTTCTCCGGAAAGACATGGCGCCATGAGCTCGGTGATGAAGGCCCAGATTGACTGGATACCCCTGAGTGAAGGTGCTGTTCGTCCTTCCCAGGGTAAAACGCTGGCCGTCATGCAGGTTTGTGGTGGTTCACAGTCGTTTAACACGGTCAATCAGATGCGGATACTTGGCCGCTGGATGCGGATGTTCACCATCCCCAATCAGTCGTCAGTGCCAAAGGCATGGCAGGAATTTGATGATGAAGGGCGCATGAAACCCTCACCCTGGTATGACAGGATTGTCGACGTTACCGAAGAGTTGTTCAAAATGACGTTACTCCTGAAAGGGCACACAGCCTACCTGTCCGACCGCTACAGCGAAAGGAAAGAGAGTCATCAGGAGCTCGCGGCACGGGTCAATCAGGCCAAAATCTGACAGCCAGGCATGCCCGGATGGATTACCGGGCTTTAAATCGGTTTCTTCCCAAATATCTCTTCAGAGCGTGACTGAAGTTTCACCAGGGCATTGAACATATCGTCCTGATCCAGGGAACGCTGGGATTTCTTCGTCGTGGGAGCTTTACGCCTGCGAGAAGGGCCGTCTCCGGATGGTACGGATTGCGACCGGTTATTATCCCGCTCGGCCTGGACCAGCTGCGCCATTTCCAGGGCCCGCCCCAGACGTTTGTTATCCACAATGGCCCCCTGATCGATTTCAGAAAGCTTGTCATAGGTGGAGTAGGGAAGTGATACGCCATTAAGCCGGAGCTCTTTATGTCCATCCGGGTAATGCCAGACATCGATGTATTTACCAATCGCCCGACGACTGAATTCGCTGTCTTCAATCAGATAAAGGACTTTGTCGTATTGCACTGTGAGTGATTTCGACACTTTACGAGCTTCATGCCAGTTAAATACCATATCAAGATCGTCATCGACATCCAGTTCCCGATGAACATCAAACGCCTGGCGAGGCGCTTTTGCGAAACGACGGTTGTAATCGTTCATGAACTCTTCGGCAAATGCGTTCGCAGCTTCCATGGAACTGATGCCCTGGAGCCTGAGCTCCTTGACCAGTCGGTCCTGAAGCGTCAGGTGCGCCCGTTCAACGCGGCCTTTGGCAGCACTGGTTTCTGCACAAATGGTCTGAATGTTCAGTTCATGCATCGCACGGCCAAACTGGGTATCGCCGTCGCCGCCGGTTGCATTTTTATTGTTGATCCTGAATACGCTGGCTTTGTCGCTGTACAGCGCAAGCGGTTTGCCATGTTTTTCAATATAGCCCCGGGTCGCTTCAAAATAGGTGAAAGTAGACTCAGATTTCACGAAAAGAAGCTGCATTAAACGACTGGTTGCGTCATCAACGTAAACCAGTGCCGTACACTTAGGTCCCCGATTTTCAAACCAGTGGTGGTCGCAGCCGTCGATTTGTATGAGTTCACCGGCACAGGCACGGCGGTAACGAGGTTGCTGAATTTTTGGCGCACGTTGCTTACGTGGGACCCACAGACTGGCCTGAGTCATCAGCTTACGGACGGTTTCTTTGGAAAGATGAACACCGTGCACCTCAGACAGTTTTTCACAGGCCAGCGTCGGACCGAAATCGTTATAGCGTTCGCGAATAATGTTCAGCGCGTATGCGGCCAGTCCCTGAGGCAACTGGTTGTTACTGGATTTACCACGACGGCGGCTGGTCATGCCAATCGGACCATCTTCACGATAACGCGCAAGCAGACGACGGCACTGACGGTCGGAGATACCAAGCCGCTGAGCTGCCATTTGTGTTGTCAGACGCCGGTCGATGACATCCTGAATGATTTTGAGTCGGTTAACTTCATCCAATGTGAAAAACTCCGCTGCGAGAGCCGTCATGGTAATCCTTACTTGATTATACACGCCGGACATCTTAACTTAGCCATTATCGGACATTACAACTTTGCTACTACAACTTATGTCAAAGCAAGTTTAAAATGTCACCTCTTTGTGCAAGATAGAAAGGGCACTTTCAGCCTATGTAATCATATTAATGTGACTGCTGCGTTATCCCACTCAACCAATTAATAAAGCAAAAGTTAAATATGAAAGACTGGAATAAAAATATAACGAAAACATCTTAATATGGAAATATCTGTGTCAACGGGATCTTTAGTTATTGAATATCTGGTTCTAAATAGGTTCTACATTCAACGGGAAGGGAAACCAAATATCTATATGTTTTTTATAAATACCATTACGTGGCAAACAACAATCTGCATATTTTTTTAAAGAATCTCCACATGGACAAATATTTTCTGGCGATAATACTCCATCATGTTCTTTCGCCTTAAATCTCCAGGTCGTAATATTGAAAATTTGATGTGGGGATTGTATGTATTTGACAACACTAATTAAAGTTGAATAGTTATAATGATCACCATCATTGGAGAAAAAAACACTACATTTGTTAACGGGATTACTAACTATGTCATAAGTAATTAATTCAAAATCGATCACTTCATCAAAGCAAAGAACTCCATTATAAAGTTTATTTTTAACATGACCACAATCATTAATAAAACTACGGGTTGTATTACATACTGAACATTTCACTTCTTTTATTATTTCACGAGAACTACCGAAGATTTTATATGGGAATAACGCCTGCCAATTACATACCATTCTCGCTAAGAAGTTAACACCATAGAAATTAACCTCAGGCAGAAACTCATTATTTTCTTTAATATGTATTAAATCTATTTCTATCCTTTCAAGTTCTACCCATGCTTCATAAAAATCACCTCTTGTAAGTAAATTAATGACTTGAATATATTTTAAATGGGCTAGTAAAATTGTTTTGTATAAAAACAATCTGTTTGATTCATTATTCAAGCTCAAGGATTGAGCTTTTTTTAACTCAGCATTAAGATAATCAAGAATAGCACTATCTTCTTGAGTAATACACATCCAACGCTTTAACTTTTCGTGAATATTCATAATATCTATATAGATTTTTATTTGATTTTGTTAATTACTTTTAAAACATCGTCTACTTTTCCAGAAACAGTGTATTTCACATGTTTTCCTGATTTATTTTTTTTAATTATAGAGACTTTAACGTCTATATCTCTAGTTCCAAAGTTATCAATTTTTTTCTGAATATAATTTGAAACAAGATTTACTAAAAAAGGTATCATTACTGATGTGGCAAAGAAAGTGCCTAACGCTAACGTTATACTGTTTAATTGCAGGTACGAAACACCATTAGAATCTCCGTACACTTTAACATTAGAATGTGATTGCTTGGTGAACTGGAAAAAATCCAGTGCATTACCTCCAGTAATTTTTGAACTATCAAAAACGATCGCAATCTCATCATCTTGAGGTTCATATGAAGAAATGATTTTTACCTCTTCATCTTCATCACTCATTTCACTCAAAGTAATGGGGTTCATTCTCAACTCCTTGTTTTATATTTTTACATTCAAATTTTACTATACGACTGGTTAATTGCTCCTGTCCAACACACACCAGAGTTCATATGCTTAGCATACAAGGGACCAATGCCAGTAGCGACAGGCTAGTGTGTCAAAAAACCACATGAAGATCAATCTCCTGCGGAAAATTTGGCCGCAATTAGTTTCATTGTCCTTTCCATGCCTTGATAAACTGTCGCATCTGTAATGTTTAACCTTGCGAGTTCCTTAAGTATTCTAGCTTTGTTTCTGATCACTATTTTTTCTACTTTAAACTCTTGCATAGCATCATCAGGGTTTGAAACTAAATCGGGATAAACAGCATTATTCCCAAATAATAAGAATGCACCTGACTGTGATGACATCCTTTCATTATTATTTCTTCCTTTAACGAAAATTAACCTTTCCAAATCTGATGGTATAATTACATCTTTAAAATAAGGTTTTTCATCTTTAATGTAATGTATGAGTTTTTGACAAGCTTCAGTTTTATTGAAAGCCTCCTTGTCCATTTTACAATCCAGCTGATCTTTCAGTGTTTGACTTAGCATTGATATATTTGATATGCAACTTACTGTATCAGAGTCAAAGAATTTTATACGATCCCTTTTTGTTTTGAAAATAATAACATGTCCATCAACCTCATTTGTATTTTCATTATTACTAATGTCGCAACAAGCGAAATACAGAGCGATTAGTGGATTTGATGTTATATCCAACAAACGAGTTGGTAGTCCGTAGTGTTGCATCCTTACTAACTTGTCTAGCATTGTTTTATCATCAACAAACTCAGTTGGCCTTGCTGTTAGGGCTTCACGGACTAAATTTGATTCACTGTGCAAATGCTTGAAGTTACCTTTTTTGTTTTTCCTGAAAACTGATGGAGCCAACTCGTAAGATACATCAGAATGTCCACGATAAAATATTTCTGCATCTTCTTCATGATCTTGTTCTAAAACACGCGCCATGAAACTTTGAACATTATCTATTATTGGGTAGTTATCAACTTCATCAGGAAGTGCTTCAGTAGGAGGAAGTGGTGTACTTCTTGTCGTTATATTTAGAAGTGCTAATGTTTGATTTAAATCACGTGCTTTTATTCCCCAGTGAGTCCGTTTCAGCCCATATGCACCTAATTCTAAAGCTGTTTGATATAACTCTTTGTTTATCACTACGACATCATCTTGTGAGTGAGTGATTCTGAAATCAAACTCAACATTTTTGTTAACTGTTCGTAGATTTGAAATTACACCAAGTCGCAAAGTAATGTATTCAACATTGTCTCGGGAATAAAGTTCTGACATAAAAAGCGTAGGTAATTTCTCAATATAAGATAATGCTTTATCATTCAAAGGCGTTAACTTCAACCGGATGTCATCAGAGGTGCCTTCTAACATACGTGATATAGGAAAATCACAACTCCCACTAACCCGTTCATACATGGGCCAATGTTCAAAATAGTCAGGTTCTCCGCCCATAATTAGATTAAACATTAAAACTAAATCCTTATATTTTACTTAATGAATTATTTACAATCCAATCAATTGCGCCAGAGGTGCGAATCCAAGGCTTTATATTATGATTCACATAATAAATGGCTTCATCCATTCCACCTAACGTGATATATCCACTGTTAGACTTGATCTGTAATCTGCACTTCGATAACAAGCCGGGGATGTGTCTATTAGAATCAATCGCAGCTTTAGCGATATCATCGGCATCCGGGGATGACTGTCGGTAGGCGAGTAGGGCGCGTGTATACTGAAAAAACGAACGCATATCCCCAGGATAATCGTCCAGTAGCAAGGCCAGATCATCCACCATTTCAAGCTCAAGGTAATAGTTCGCTAATAAATGACGAATCCCCTGGTTATCGTTCGGGTTGAGCTTCAGCATTTCGCGGCTATGAGCCATAGCCGGATAAAAATTACCAGACTCCCATAAGGCCTCAGCCAAAGCTGCTTTTGCTCTCATATATGGACGTGTTTCGACAAATCCCCAGAAACGTCCTGCGAACTCCTGAAAATCCTCGCCAAGTGCAATGCTGGCTGCGTACAAAGCAGTCTCCAGCTTCCCGATTTTTGACTCAGGAGGTTCTTGAGATATCTCGCAGTAGAATGAGTATGCGTCAGCACAGAGCGGGGATTTCTTGATAGCTTTTCTGATGAGTTTCAGCACAACTTCCAGGTCATCATTTTCCCAGGCATCGAACATGAACTCCTGAGCCGCAACCAGATCTAGATGTAATTGCTCAGAGCTGACAGCAGTTTTATACAAATCAACGCGCTTTGTAGTCGGGAATTTAATCATCTCAAGTATCCTTTTGGGGACTCACTGTTCCGGTACTTTGCAGCACTGATGGTCGATTCTATCGCTTTGAACTTGCCACAAACAAGCTCGGGTCTGCCAGAACGGGATTGATAGCCCGGAGCTGTTCCTGGATGCGCACCTGAGCCTTACGGCTGGGCGATTTTTTGCTTCGTTCCCGTTTGCCTTCGCTTTCCCGCTCATCCTGTTTTACCTGAGCCAGTCGGAGTACAGTCCCGAGACGTTTGTTATCAACAATCTGCCCCTGGTCGACACAGGCCAGCTTATCAAATGCCTGGCACTTAAGGCTCCGGTGCCCATAGAGGAAGGCGAGGGTGCCATCGGGATAATCCAGTACTTTAATTTTTTCACCGGCAAGACGGCTATTTTCTTCTGTGGTGTCCATGAGATAAAGGATCTTATCGTACTGGAAGGTCAGTGATTTCGACACGGTACGAACATCATGCCAGGCAAAGATGTCTCTTAATTCATCGGGGCTTTCCTGCACCGGACGATGCAAATCTTTGGGGAACTTAGCCGGTCGTGAAAACCGGCTGTTAAAGTCAGCGATGAAAGTGGCAAGCCAGGCATTTGCGGCCTCAATGCCGGTTATACCTTCCAGACGCATTTCTTTGATCAGCCGATCCTGAAGTGTCTGATTCGCACGTTCCACGCGGCCTTTAGCTTCAGAGCTGTTGGCACAAATAAGCTCGATTGCCAGGTCATAAAGCACACGTCCGAACTGGGTAACGGTGGTATTGCGTTTCTCCGGACCACTGACGCGAAATATTGCGTGTTTGTCACTGTACAGCGATACCGGCTTCCCATGCTGCTCGATGTATTCCCGGGTTGCCAGCATGTAGTCAAAGGCTGTTTCTGACTCGCTGAACCGCAAATGCATCAGACGCCCGGTGGCATCATCGATAAAGACCAGCAGGCAGCATTTTGGCGCACGGCCTTCAAACCAGTCATGGTGGGAGCCGTCGATCTGGATAAGTTCACCCAGACAATCACGCCGATGTCGGGGTTGATAAACCCGTGACTTACGGCGAGCATGCGGGACCCAGAGTCCGTCAGACGTCATCCAGTTGCGGACGGTCTCGATTGAAAGCCGGATATTATGGCGCTCTCTGAGTTTTTCTGCGGCCAGTGTGGGCCCAAAGTCACTGTAGTTTTCACGTATCAGCGTGAGTACTCGTAGTTTGAGAGATTCGGTCAACCGGCGGTTGCTGGGCTGGCCGCGTTTGCGGCTGACAAGTCCTTCAGCACCAGAAACTCGGTAACGATTGATAAGTCGTTGCGCCTGACGTTCTGAAATGCCAAGCTGTGATGCTGCATCACGACGGCGTAGACGCTTTTCACAAACTGCCTGTATCACCGGTAGGCGGTGGATCTCTTTATCTGACATGGTCACCAACATGCGTTGAGCCCCTTAGAATTGCATTCAGTTTAGCTTACTCTAAGGTGACGTTTCTATCTGGATAAAAAGTGACATTACTAAATGGTTCTAACAACTTAAGTGCGCATAATCAGGATTATGTAAGATCAGCGTTAAGTAGTCGATTTATTTGAAAGTGACGTCGTCTTTAAGTTAAAATCACCTATAATCAATACCTACTGGAGCAGCTCATGGCTGACACCTACCTCCCCCCGGGCTTTAAAAAATGCAAATCATGTCAGCAAGTTAAACCCTTTGAACAGTTTGGAAAAGAGCTCAAGGGCAAGTTTGGCCTCAAGAGTAAATGCCGAGCGTGTATTAGCGAGAAAAACAAAACGTACGCAGCAGGCCCAGGGGCCGAAGTAAAGACGCAAAATAATAGGACCTACCAGGCAGAAAACAAGACTGAGCTCGCGGAGAAAATGCGCGTTAAGCGTGCGAAAGAAAAATTTGGTGATCGCTATAATTCCTACCTCGCTTCTTTAGAGTCCATGAAAAAACTCAAATAATGTAATCGCCAACGGAGGAATAATGAATGTACATCTGAAATATGATACGATAAAGCACTATCACTTTGATTGGCTAACGCCTGCTGGCGACTATCCTAATTCAGCGGTTATGCTCGTAGGTTTCCGTGATGGGCGCTGGATTATTGTTCAAGAGTTCGGAAATGATTATAGCTGCTTCGAGGGCGTTCTGAAGAATGGTGATGATCTTAATACGGAGCCTAAATTCTATTCCGACTTAGAAAGCGTAGCGGTTGCTGCTTTTGGCATGATGAAGCAGATATATCCCCAGTACCAAGATAGCACGTTAGAAGAATTCCTCGCTGGATAAAATATTCTAGAAACCAAACTCGCCTTATTCGAAGGAAACTGACTATGTATAGAAAGGTTTTAGCTCTTTCAGCCTTACTGATTTCTGCTTGTTCCACCGATAATCCTCATAAACAAAGTATGCACCACAATGATTTTGAGCTTTCGGACTCAGCTGTAAAAATTCAAATCAAGTCTGGAAATAAGACAATCTCCGGCTCAGGTACTTGGATCGATGAACAACATATTCTTACAGCTTCACATTTATGGCTTGATGCAAGCAAGGATTATAGTCTAAGTATAATAACAAGGAATGGGAGCCAACCAGCAACAGTTATCAATATTGATGATCCTAAGAACCGGGACCTCGCTCTTTTAAAAGTAGAAAAAAATACTATTGTCAAAGCCCCACCTAATTGGAAGCTTCCAGTATGTGATAATGTTCTAGCTCCAGGTGAGTCTGTTTGGGTTCTATCGGGAATGTATAATACGCTTTCAAATACGTATGCTTCCCCCGACTCAACCTACTATTATAAAGGAATAGTTGGTTCTGATGGTTTGACTGCTTTTTATCAAAATGGAGTTAGTGGAAGCGCTGTGTTAAACCAATCTAAGAGTTGCTTATATGGTGTTGTGAGTCAACAAGACATTAAAAAGATCAATGTCTATCAGATATATATTACGAAGATTACTACAAATGAAATTATACGCGGATTCATAGGTTATAAAAATAATTAAATGAGCGTAATCTTACAACAGGCAATTCCGACGTTATCTGCGTTGGTCTACCTATCTGAACCTTTAAAAGGAACGTCTATCATGTATAAACTTTTACCCGCAATACTAGTCTTTCTTTCGGTGTTCCTTGGACTAATCGCTCTACTCAGTGCTATCAAAAATGGTTCTGATGAATTGGCGGTATTCCTCATTACACTTTCGGCGTGGTTCGCTGCTTTAAGTAAGTTTTATTCACTTAAACTGTATAAAAATAGTTAGCCTGTGAATCCAAATACAGTTGACAAGTATCCAGCACTGCCCCCGTGATTTATTCAGGTTAGAAGCATTCCCGGAGTGCAGGCTGGGATTAGAAAAGTTACTTTTCTTACGATGTACCAACCAATAGGGCACGACTTATCGTAATGCCTAATTACATATTACCTGTTTAAGTCGATCTAATAATTTCATTGGAGCAGACATGTCCCCGGAATTGGTATCAGGCATTGCACGAGTGGCGCATGAAAAGCTACTTTCAGTTTTGACGGAGTGCGGCACAAAGAAGACGAAAGGCACATGCCTTTTTGCAAGCTATCTTGTATGTTATTTAGCAAAAACTAAAGGTCTAGATGCTGTTGTTCGTGGGGGTAACGGTGCAGATGATGGCGGTATATTTACAGAGAGTGGTGGCTTTGGCCATTATTGGTGTGAATTGAACTTCGAAGAAGTGCAATATTATATTGACATCACTTCCGAGCAGTTTGGGTTTCATCCATACATAGTGAAACGCGTCAACGATATAACAGGATGGCCACGATATATTCCTGGTGATCAGGAAACGGTCGATAGTCATTTAGAACAATTATTACGCGACGGCTATACAGAATAGGCTGCGTATACACTATCGCAGCCTTTCAGGCTCTTAACCCTTGTGACCAGTTAACGGAACCACTCAGGATGACGCTGCCGATCAACGTTGATAACCTGCGAATTAAATTCAACGACATCCGCTGGAGTAAGCATTAATTCATCAGGATTTACAATAAATGGTCTTAAAACCACTTCGCCACCGTCTTCTTTTGCACCGTAGATATTAATAAGAAAGTGCAGTCGTTGATTTCCGTCAGCATTGCGTTGCCATTCTCTAAAAGTCAAAGTCTGTTTAATATAGTTTGTTAAAAGAAATGCGAATTCAGATTCTTCCGTTTGTGAGATACCGTTTTTGTTAGACATTTTTTTTAGTATCTTTCCGAGCATGGATACACAGGCATCTAGGGAAGGTGCGAATAAGCAGGTCATTTCTTCCCAAGCTGACTCGCTGATTAAAATTTCGCGGATCTGGGCCGATTTTTTTCCCGCAAACACATCGAATCAGCCTATTTAGGCTATTTTTTCCACCATTTCTGGCGTTATTTCCGGTTTTTACTGAGATCTCTCCCACTGACGTATCATTTGGTCCACCCGAAACAGGTTGGCCAGGGTGAATAACATCGCCAGTTGGTTATCGTTTTTCAGCAGCCCCTTGTATCTGGCTTTCACGAAGCCGAACTGCCGCTTGATGATGCGAAACGGGTGCTCCACCTTGGCACGGATGCTGGCTTTCATGTATTCGATGTTGATGGCCGTTTTGTTCTTGCGCGGATGCTGCTTCAAGGTTTTTACCTTGCCGGGACGCTCGGCGATCAGCCAGTCCACATCCACCTCGGCCAGCTCCTCGCGCTGTGGCGCTCCTTGGTAGCCGGCATCGGCTGAGACAAATTGCTCCTCTCCATGAAGCAGATTACCCAGCTGATTGAGGTCATGCTCGTTGGCCGCGGTGGTGACTAGGCTGTGGGTCAGGCCACTCTTGGCATCGACACCAATGTGGGCCTTCATGCCAAAGTGCCACTGATTGCCTTTCTTGGTCTGATGCATCTCCGGATCGCGTTGCTGCTCTTTGTTCTTGCTAGAGCTGGGTGCCTCAATGATGGTGGCATCCACCAAAGTGCCTTGGGTCATCATGACGCCTGCTTCGGCCAGCCAGCGATTGATGGTCTTGAACAATTGACGGGCCAGTTGATGCTGCTCGAGCAGGTGGCGGAAATTCATGATGGTGGTGCGATCCGGCAGGGCGCTATCCAGGGATAATCGGGCAAACAGGCGCATGGAGGCGATTTCGTACAGGGCATCTTCCATGGCACCGTCGCTCAGGTTGTACCAATGCTGCATGCAGTGAATACGCAGCATGGTCTCCAGCGGATAGGGCCGTCGGCCATTGCCCGCCTTGGGATAAAACGGCTCGATGACAGCGGTCATATTCTGCCATGGCAGAATCTGCTCCATGCGGGAGAGGAAAATCTCTTTTCGGGTCTGACGGCGCTTAGTGCTGAATTCACTATCGGCGAAGGTGAGTTAATGGCTCATGATGTCCCTCTGGGATGCGCTCCGGATGAATATGATGATCTCATATCAGGAACTTGTTCGCACCTTCCCTAGACTTAACGATGTTAAAATTTTGGTTGTATTAAAATCCTCCTGCGAAAGTGAAATCATCCATGTATTATCTTTATGATAGTCGGTGATATAAATAAAATGAGATGTAAAAGGCGTTGAGTGATTGAACTCTCCTAAGTTCCATCCATACTGTCTCACTGTATTTGAGCTAAGTTCTTTGTCGGTAATGTTCATAATTCATACCTTTCGATAAAGTCTGTAATGATAATTAGCTATCTCAAAGGCCCAGAACAACTCTTGAAATAACCTCACTCGAAGAATTTATCATATTGAACACCCCTACCTAATAACCTTGCCGACTTAATAAATCACAATAGCCCTCCCCTGTCATTTTAAAACGCTACTTGAATTTTTGATAGCTTATAGTTGTTTTACGTTCTTTGTGATACTCATATGTCATCTTCTCTTTCCAGTACCAATCTTGTAAATCCTGCAAGTCTAGCCCATTTTTCTCACGTATGCTTTCGTGTAATTCGCTAAGCGCGAGTTTATCATTAGGTTTATAAATGGCTAATTTTTCTTCAAATAAATCCAGCCAACGTTTCCCCATCTTTCGACGCAAAACAAACACCATCGTGATAATTGTACTGAAATGCACAGCAATTAGTTCCAACTTATGCGATTGCTGACCAGATAAAATTACTATTGTAACAACAGGGATGGCCGTATATAAAGCAATCAAAGCGACCATAAGTTGATATGGTTTTTCCCGTATTACCATGTCCATGGGTAAACCAGAGGACGCTACTGCTTGCCAAAATCTTAAATACCTTCCGATGGACTTAAACCTTTTCCCGTTTTTATGCATAAACCTGTTTTTATTTACTATCATGTTAGACCTCTATTTTTCTGTAATTCTAGAAGAATGTTACCTTAACCCTTAACAGGGATAACACCGCATGTATTATCTCCATAATCAAAGCGCAGGGCCGGTAATAAAAAGTACCATACCATCGATGTGTAGTTCGTTCAGTGCATCCCTGTCCGTGGATAGCTTTCTAATGTTGTCAGGAGTTGCATCAATCGGGTATAAATCTTGCGTCAGTTTGACGAGATTCTTCTCAGTGCAGGTAAGACCGCCTTCAGCGAGAGTGCGCAGGTAATCACTAAACACGACTTCTTTTTCATCAGAGGTAAGTCGCTCGAAGTACCCCATATGTTCGGACGTGAAATTCTCATCTGCAATACTTCTCACTACTGAGATGATATCCGACCTTATGACCAACTCCCGCACCGCAGCATAAAAAATCCTGCCGTAATGTCCTGACACGTTTTCCTTTGCGAGCCACCAGCGCTCATCCGTGGTAACGGGTACTGTGGTCGGGGATGCCAGTAGCAGAACGGGGCTTAAACCGGATCGCGATAACCCTTCAGCAAAAGCTTCTTCAGGAAGACTGCTAACAGGCTTGCCTTGATAACGTGCTTCTACCATCTATGCTTCTCCTTTCTGATGTAGGCATGACTGCCTTCTATTTAAGCAATCAGTAAACCGGATTGAGCTGAGCAACGTTATCCTTCTCCCATCATTGCTTGCCACTTTTACCATAAGCGCCAAACAATTAGCCCCATTATTCCGGTTGTAAACTGAACCTTAACACTAACCAGTATGAATCGGTCATCTGGGGCAAAGTGTCCACCGGGTTGAAGTAGCCAGGTTGTTAGCGGCGGATGGAAAGCCAGTACGAATCCGTAAACTATAAAAGCCAAGCTCAGTAAAAGAAGGAGCATGCGCCCAATACGTTTGAGTTGATAAGATAAACTCGCGCTAGTTTTTCGTGGGGGTACGATATGGTCTTTCAACACTGTCTCCTTGCCAGCAAATGCCGAAGCGCTGGCATAAAGATTAAACAATTTTTATGCCAGTTACTCCGGCGAGATGGGTGATAATCCTCGTTGCCATCATAAAGCCTTATCTCTTTCAAATTTGAGCGATAAGGGGTCTTTGAGCCTGTAATGGCTTTTTGTTTGATGTTTTGATGGCACCTGCCCCCGCGTTTTACCATGACCGAAGTACATAGCGGCTCACACCTTCTGCTGGCTGTTGCCACTCGCTATTCTCCGTTGACGGTCTGAGGCGCGTCGAGCCCCGGGAGATGTTTTTCATCGCCTGCTCAAGAGTGTCCATCCTGTAGGTTTTGATGTTCACCCCTTCTTCAGAAATAGGCCCCAGCAGTTCCGTAACCTCACGCTCACCCTGATAAATATCGACCCACTGTGTAATATTCACCTTATCACCATTCGCATCAATGCCACGTCGGTTAAAGTGGTCAATTTCAAACTCACACACGGTTACCGGTACCAGCCCCTCCGGGCGCGGATACCCGAGTATTTCATCAAAAC
Organism: Enterobacter cloacae; assembly: GCA_014169315.1. Classification (NCBI taxonomy): domain Bacteria; kingdom Pseudomonadati; phylum Pseudomonadota; class Gammaproteobacteria; order Enterobacterales; family Enterobacteriaceae; genus Enterobacter; species Enterobacter cloacae. The sequence goes on from AP022134.1 coordinate 178,192, forward strand.
CAGGTTCCCCTTCATCAGTGACCAGATCAGGCGTCAAATAGAGTTTTCCGTTACGGGAAAAATGCGCAACATGGCAGGACCACTGGTCATTTAACATCGTTGGCATGCTTGTGAACATTCCTGAATACCACCGTCTGGCATTATCAACTGATTTGGTGACGAGGATTTCATCTGGTACTTCCCCGTTGTCCATGGTGTAAAAACTGAGAGACAGAGCGGTATTTCTGCGTGAAAGTAGCTTTTCTTTATTGACCTCTTTATTTTCAAATTTGGACAGGTATTCCTCAAGGAACAGCGCCTGCAACTCGGGTGTCGGCGCTTTCTGATAAAACCAGTCGGCCAGGTCTTTAGTGCCAATATAGATGAGGCTGGCTTTACCTTTTTCGCTCTTGACCGCAACAGGAGCCATTAGGCTTACTTGCTGTACGTACTCACTGGTTTCATTGATACTTTCATAGGCCTCAATCCACTGGCCAAGCAGATTGGTGTAAATCACCGGATCGTTCAGCTTTAAAAACTGCTTAAGAGCCTGAGCGCCACGGGAGCATGTATCAAAATAACGCTGCTTCTCTTCGAAGCTTTTGAAAGCAGTCTTTTTGCCCGACCATGTGGCCACCAGCTGTTCATCTTCGAACAGGGTGTTTTCAGCTGGTAAGAAGTGTTTCATTTTCGCAAAACGTTGATGAGTGACGTTTAAGACATTTCGGGATGTAGCAAGTACCATTCGATGAACCCAGGCATGCCCTTCCATCCGGTTGTCGCATTCAAAATTTGCTGGTGCGGCATATGCAACAAGTTTCCCTGAAGCATTTACCGATAACCTGACCAGCTCATAGCCTTTGCTGCTAATAAAATTACGAACCCCGGGAAGATGTTTGAGCCCCACATCAGCGAGCATATAGAGCTGGTTCAGGAGCTCTTTGGAGCCCTTCTCTGTACTCATGGCAGCTTCCAGCGTCGCCCCCCTGTTATCAGCTCGCCAGGCTACAATGCATCGATCTATCAACTCTGATCTCAGATTAGGCTGGCCAATATTTCCATCGGCCAGAGCCTGGCTCAGCATCTGCCGGTAAGGTTCTTCTGCCTCACGCTCGGCACGAATATAATTTAAAGCCATCTTGAAGAAGCGAATGTAAAACAGGTGATTAGACCTGAATTTACGTCTGTGAATGTACCATTCGAGCTCCTCCGCTTTAATGGTATCCATGCACAGGAAACCCAGTTCAGCATCATTCCTGCTGGACTCCTTAAATAAAGACAAATTCACCTTACAATTGAAATCTCGATCCGTTGAGTATCTGTTTACTGTTGCGTTGACACAGATATCGTCTCCCTGACGGAATGCAATAACCGGCTCATAGTTTTTATGGGTTCTCCCAAGCCATTTATAGCCAGAGTAGCTGTTGTCTTCCTGAACTGCTCCTGGTGCTGTCACTGGGTTCATCAACGAATCCCAGTTGCACATTACCCGGGATCCGGACTGAAGGCATGAGTTTGCCTGTTCAAGATAACTTTGCAGAGACGGCCGTGTCTCAGCCATACCCAAAAGGCCAGAACCGTCTTTGTCGTGCAGAAATTGGAAGTACCGTTCCTGGAACTCAAGGCTCAGAAAACTGTAAGGGGTATTGGTATCATAGAAATCACCAAATAGTTTGAGCCGGTGATCGAGGCCGCAGATAAGGATCAGGAAACGACGGTAGTGAAGTGCCATAAGATCATGCTGCTTCAGTCGGTCGGTATAACTGACGTCCTCAAACTTTATGGTGCTGCCATCAATCCCCTGGAAATGTGCTTCCTGTTCGCTGGCGGAAGGGAATAGCTGCGAAGCCCCAAGATGGCTTTCTACCGAAGAGTAAACCTGATGAATATTTTGACCGTCCCGGACCAGAAGGAATACAACCCGGTTCCTGTCATTGCGGACATGATTTTCCCAGGGATCGCGGTAATCGATATAACGTCGTGTTGTGGCCATACATACGATGGAACGTTCGGACGGAAAAATCTGCTCCACCAGCCCGGGGCTGGTTCGTAAAGTTTCATGAAATTTTTCCATATCAGAGAAGTCGAACCAGCTATCGAGATCGCACCATACGGCCAGCTCTTCATCCACCATCAGCTTTGCCTGAACGACCTGGAGCGGGAGGTGTGATGGAGCGGATTCACCCTTCACGATATTCACTACCTCAACGTCTTTGCCGGTATACAGTTCCAGACTGCCAACGCCATCGTGGATTTTCTTCACATATTCCATGGCTTCTTCTGTAGTGGCCAGACTTGCCGCTGCAACTTCCTCGAAATAGGGCAGCATTCTTTTGCTGGCATTAGCGATTGCCTGCGTTCGTTGTGTGATGATTTTGCTGATGGCTGTGCTGATCTGCCCTTCTTTTAAGGCCGCTTCTCTGATTTGTTCAATGCGGGTATCTGAAATACCAGAGGACAGAGCATTTTGAACTGATCCAATCGCCAGTGAGGTTACCGCCTGCTGCTCTTGTGGGGGCACTAACGCAACGCTAAGGCCCGTCACAGGGTTTTCACGGTCATCTGTACCTAATTGCTCAATCGCAAGGTCACGGAGCCCCTGAGCATCGCTCACGAGGGCTGTAAGCGATGCCTGTAGGCTATTCACTTCTTCCTGAGCTTGTCTGAGTTCAGCATCCCGGATTACCTTATGGTCGGGTTCAAATACAAAACTGGACAGAAAATCCTTAACCAGGAAGCGATGCTCTCGCATTTCTTTGCCACGTTCCCTACGGTTGCCGCTGCTGTCTTCAGTGACAATAGCTACAGTCTGACCGTAAACGCGGGGATGGGCGCGTAGAATCACTGTGTGCAGCTTATCTTCAACGTAACGCAAAGACGTAATGAGCAGCGTATCCCCTGCCACAATACCCTCTTCAGGGATGCTGTCAGTGGACGTCCAGTACTGACCCGCCAGCAAAGAATGAAATCGCTCTAAACGGTCAATGTTATTTTTGCTGACCAGGTCACCCATATACCTTTCCTTCCAGATTCGTATGTTAGGTGAATCATACCAGATTGCACTTACCGTCTAATAACTCAAAAAACACCAACTTCGGCATTCACTAGAAATGAATCCGTCCACTATTATTCATTAATTAAATAGATTCTTAGATATGAATAGCGCATTGCTTTTAAAGCAGGTTTCGCAAAGGGTTAAAAAAGGCTTCTTAAGTGAAGCCTTTAATAATAAATGCTACTTATCTTCAGAGGGATACATTTCCCAGTATTTATTACGTACATTAACAAGGCAATGGTCTGCTGTTTCTGAAGCGCCTTTGTCGCGGTTTACAAAGGCTTCTGCAACTTCATCCAACTTATCCGGTACCGTATTTAATGGTAATGCCTGCTTCAGGTTGGTGGTTACCAGTTCCTTTGCTTTATCATGATTAAGTTCAGTTCGGATGCTTGCATCTTTACAAATATCATCAACCTTACCATCAAGAATAATGTTTGGGATAGGTTCGTTTTCAACTTTATGTGTAGTATTAGCAGAGGAGCCAAAAGCGACTGACATCATCGCACACAGCAGAATATTTTTTAATTTCATAGTTCACTCCATTATGACTATTGATATCTACTTATGAAGTATTAGTTATATCATGTTTGCCGTCAAAACATAGAACCCACTGTTTTGACTTTAAACATATCATGCTACAACGTTTTTTTGCACGTGACTTTAGTAGGCATGATTTATGAGGTTTCAGCAGGACGTCAGATTGTTGTCGATCCAGTATTGATGCAAGCCTACCGTCCATTTCTTCGATAAGGCCGAAAGTAAAAGCGCTAAACCACAGCAGTTACCAGGAGTAAAAATTCGTATGGGATCTGGAGAACCGACTTTAACACTCATAATGAACTCCAGAATGTTGCCATGGCATAGACTATTTCTAAGCCTGACGATATCTGCTTCAGGTTTTTTACCAGCGTCTATCTTTGCCAACATATTCTTCTCGGCTGGAAATGACAGTAATTCTATCGGCATCCCTTCCTGCTTAGCCTTTCGCATTAAAGCGTTACTCATTACTGACGTACCATCTAAGTCCACCAGTACAGGAACTGACTGCTGAACGTTAACAGTTGATTTCAACTTCAGCGTAACCCTGAGTGATGTTTCGATCCCATTCAGAAAGCTCGTACAGGCCGGTAACCATAGACCATGATGCAGCGCCTCGGTTGCTTGTTTAAAAAACCAGTCAATCACGGGGACAGTGCAATGCTCATAATAGTGATTTACCTCGCTGAACCTTGCCATATAAGCATCGTACTCAGCCTGGTCTTCAGGAGATAAAAAATTTGGTGGGAGGAGCATCAGAATCCTTTCATCCTAGCTTGTATACCTTCTTCGTAGGCCAGCTCGCCATTATCGGTAAAAGATGGTTTTTGATGTTTATGATAAAGCTTAATTTTTCGTCAGGCTTGATAGCGTTACCGGAGAGATTTGATCTTTTCTCTTCAACTCGCAATACTGTTTATACATACAGTGTGCGCCGGGAGACCGGTAGAGATCAAGGGGTGAAAGTCCCCGACCATTGAAGGACCAGCAATCCACAAGGTCCCCGAGTCATGCGTTGCATACCGCGAGGTATGGGGCGAAGCGTTGACAGGGGTGTTGACAGGCCAGCCATTGAGCCACGAAATGTATATTAAATTACCGGGTGCCGACGTTGTACTGTTAACGGAAGGCAACATCATAGGGTGCGATACTGCGAGTGCCACATGGACCCGGCGGGGTCTGAGACCCTGGCATGTCAATACGATCTCTACGCGGGAACCGGGAGATCTCCCCTCTGACCATCTGCCAGTGTCGGAGATGGCCCGCACCGGGAAGACGAGGAGTCATAGCCGGTGATGTACGGAGAGGAGAAGTCGGACTCGCTCATAGTAGCGGCGAAGCAGGCGAACAACCCGAAAGGAGCGGAGTCAGTGGAGCGAAGGAGCGGGGCCAAGGGGAACGCGGAACAGCCACACATGCGCCGGACACAGAGCCGGGAAAGCATGTCACAGAGGCTGTCACGCGTGCGGGAAGCTGCGAAGCAGCGGAAGAAAGAACGGTTTACAGCATTGTTCCACCTGCTGACAGTCGAAGCACTGGAAGCCGCATTCCTCTCCCTGAGCAGGAAAGCGGCCGCCGGAGTGGATGGCATCAGGTGGATGGACTACGCCGGAAACATGAAGAACAACATAACAGATCTGCACCGGAGGCTACATCAGGGCAGCTACAGGGCGCAGCCCGGCAGGCGTCACTACATCCCAAAAGCGGATGGAAAACAACGCCCGCTCGGCATCGCCTCGCTGGAGGACAAGATCGTCCAGTATGCGCTGGTGAAAATCCTGAACGCAGTCTATGAAAACGACTTTATGGGGTTCTCATACGGGTTCAGACCCGGGCGAAGCCAGCACGATGCACTGGACGCACTGGCCACAGGGCTGGTACGCACTAACGTAAACTGGGTACTGGATGCCGACATCAGTCAGTTCTTCGACAGGGTGAGCCACGAATGGCTGATCAGGTTCACAGAGCATCGGATCGGCGACCGGAGGGTAATCAGGCTCATACGTAAGTGGCTCACAGCCGGGACGTCGGAGGAGGGTCAATGGCGAGCAACGGAGGAAGGCACCCCACAGGGTGCGGTCATCTCACCGCTGCTGGCAAACATATACCTCCACTACGTCTTCGATCTGTGGGCGCATCAGTGGCGACGTCGCTATGCCACAGGCAATGTGGTAATGGTCAGATACGCCGATGACATCGTCATCGGGTTCGACAAACGATACGATGCCCGGCGCTTCCGTATAGCCATGCAGCGCAGACTGAGGGAGTTCGGACTCACGGTTCACCCGGAGAAAACCCGTCTGATGGAGTTCGGCCGCTTCGCTGCCGAAAACCGTGCCATCAGGGGAAAAGGCAAACCAGAAACGTTCAACTTCCTCGGGTTCACGCACATCAGCGGGAAAGATCGCAACGGCAGGTTCATGCTGATACGAAAGACCCGCCGGGATCGGATGACGGCAACTCTGAAAGCCATCAAAGACGGTCTGCGAAGGCGCTGGCATTACTCAATCCCCGAACAGGGAAAATGGCTCAGGAGAGTGGTTCAGGGATACCTGAACTATCACTCGGTACCGGGCAACTTCCCCACCATGCAGAAGTTCAGGACACACGTAACAAACCTCTGGCGCCGGGCGCTCAGGCGCAGGAGCCAGAAGGATGATACGACCTGGACGAAAGCAAACAAACTGGCAGCCGCATGGCTACCAAGGGTTCGGGTTCTTCATCCATGGCCTGTGGAGCGGTTCACCGCCAGACACCCGAGGCAGGAGCCCGGTGCGTAAATCGCGCACGCCGGGATCTGTGCGGGGGGTATCCGGTAACGGGTATCCCTACCGCGACACAAGAATTCGAGTGTAGCTATGTCTGTTATCCTTGAGCACATTAGCAACAAGCCTTACGAAATGGCACCTTTTTTCAGTGATTTACTAAGCTGTGGAGTGATGAGTCCGTGCGCCGGGCATGAAGATAATGAATTAAATTTGCATGAATATGTAGTCCGCAACCGCCCCTCAACCTTCTTTGTCAGGGCGGCGGGCCTCAGTATGATCAATGCCGGTATCAATGATGGAGCAATACTGGTTGTGGATCGGTCTTTAACAGCACGACACGGCTCTATCGTCGTTGCGCTGGTGGATGGAGAGTTTACGGTAAAGATCTTACACACGTATCCTGAGCTGCTTTTGATGCCTTCTAATCCAGCCTATAAGCCGATACGTGTAAATCCTGAATCCCTTGAGATATGGGGCGTCGTCACCTTTGCACTGAATCAGTTCAGCCATGTACATGCACGTTGATATTAACGGAGCCTATGCGGCATTTGAGTGTGCGATGGATCCCAAGCTGTCAAAAAAGCCGCTCATCATAGCCAGCAATAACGATTCGTCCGTCATTGCAATGAATAAACTGGCTAAAAGCGTTGGTATTAAGCGTGGGACCCCAATTTTTAAGTGCAGGGATTTGATTCAGCAACACCGGATCGAAGTCCGGAGCTCTAACTTTACTTTGTATGAAGACTACTCAAATCGCTTCCATGAAACGCTGGAAAGCTTCGCGCCTCAATCGAGTCGATATAGCATAGATGAAAATTTCATGTTATTGAAAAACATGAACAAGATAATAGATTATGAAGATTACGGCCGGTTGATCAGAAGTACACTTCTTCATAATCTGTCCCTTACCTGTGGTGTGGGTTGTTCAAGCACCAAAACCCTCGCTAAATTATGCACCTATGCGAGCAAACGATGGGCAGCTACAGGCGGGGTTGTAGTTTTGACTGATCAGGCCAGGATCAGGAAGCTCCTGAGCCTGATCAGTACCAGAGAAATATGGGGTATTGGTCGAAAGATTAGTGAACGCCTGTCGGCTTTCGGGATCATCACTGCCGGTGATTTTTATAATAGCGACGTTCGCTTTTTACGTAAAAGCTTTGGCGTTGAAATCGAGCGTACCTGGCGGGAACTGCATGGCGAACCATGTTTCCGGCTGCACGAGTCTCCTCCTGTCAGGCAACAGATTATCGTTTCCAGAAGTTTTGGTCAGCGCCTTAATGAGATAGGCAAGCTACATGAGGCAGTTTCATTTTTTACCGCCCGGGCGGCAGAGCAGCTGCGCAAGGATGGCTCGTGGACCCGTCAAATCACAGTCTTCATTCAGAGTAGCAATTATGCGCAAGGTGAAAACCGCTACAGCAATTGTGGTATCGAGCCGCTTACCGCTACACAGGACACCCGCGATCTGGTTGATGCAGCCATGACCATCCTGAACCGCATTTACAGACCCGGGATAGCGTATGCGAAAGCAGGGGTAATGCTCTCCGCTATGACTGACGGCACAGAGCAACTCAGCCTGTTTGATACTCGCCCGGCCAGGCCTGGCAGTCAGGCACTGATGAAAGTTATGGACCGGTTCAATAAAGAAAAGCGCGGAGCTCTGTTTTTACTGGGGGAAGGCATTCAACAGGATTTTCGTATGAAGCAGGCCATGCTATCACCGAGATATACGACCCGCTGGGATGAATTACTCGTTGTAAAAGCGTAGCGGCCATGACCGGCATGGCCGTACTCATCAAATGTGAAAGTAACTTTAGGCCCCGCGAGCTTTTTCGATTGCGCCCTGCAAAGTTGCTGCGTCCATAGCCCCGGGGATAAATGTGGTAGTCGCCGCATTCGGCTTTTTCATATTCATAATGATGAAACCGGGTGTGCCGGTGATCCCGAGCGCTTCGCCCAGCTGCATATTGCCGGAGATCACGTTTTCATACCGGTTTTTTTCCCTGTCAGAAAACGTGCTGTTAAACCCTGACTTTTCCACCACAGTATTAAAGTCAGTGAGTTCGAATTTGCGTTGAGAGGTCATGAAGGTATGAGCCACAGCCATCAGGTTGTTGTGGTACTTACGATAGGCTTCAGCACCGAAATTCTGATAGACGTGCAGACCCGTAGCGGCCCCCATGGCAGATACAGGTTTTGAACCGGCAAAAATCGGGAATTCTTTAAAGAAGAATTTTACATCTTTGCTCTGATTCATTACCGATTCAACAACAGGTGTAACCCGCATGCAGTAAATACACTGATAGTCGAAGAACTCGATTACCGCGACGTCGGCGTCATCAGGGCCGATGTTTGGCGTCTCCTTGGTATCCAGCAGAGCTGGCGCATATGGAATTATTCGTTCCACTGAGGCACTCACGTTCTGATTTTCCAGCGCCTTACCTGCTTCCACTAAATAATGGGGATTTTTTACCAGGTAAGTAGCGGCAATTTTGCCAATTTCTTCCTCACTGAGCACCTTCGGTTTAAAATAAGTTGCCGTGATTAACGCCGAGGCAGCGGTAGCAATAACCGCAGAAATTAAAATCGTGGCCATCGGTTTTAAATAAAATTCTTTAGACATAGCTACCTTTATGCTTTTCAGCCTGTTAGTTATTAACCTGCGATGGATTATACTGGCCCGGTAAATCGGAATTATTCGTGAAACAATGCTTTTTGGAGATTAAAGGATGATTAGGCAGGGCTTTATACTCACAACCGCAATGCTTTTGAGTGGATGCGGATATCATTTCGCAAACCAGGTAGATGCGTACGATCTAATGCCTCGTCCTGTTACAAATAAAAGGTTTCAGATAGTCCCTCCGGACGAAAGTATTCAGTCCAGAATGTTTTCAGGCCGTTTTGCTGATGGATTAGCAAAAAAAGGAGTCATTATTTCCACTCACCAGCCAGATTATGTGCTCAGGTTCCGAATCAGCAGCTCACAGGAGAACATGCAGTATAGCGAGCAGCTTCTTACTGGGGTGACAGGCTACGTTGTAGATAAAAAGACAACGAGAACTGACAAGCATGGCGAATTGCATACTGACTATGACTACAAGCCAGTCGATGGGGTAATAGGCACTGAGACGATGTCGCAGATGCACTATATGCGACAGCTGGATGTCGAGGTATACCCGTCAGCGAAAGGAGCAAAGCAGGTTCTGAAAGTGAGTATGCAAAGCAATGCACCTGTGCCGTCAGACAGCATTGCTTATTCAGCAATGATCGACGCCTTTACTGATAAATTTGATGCGCCGCTGCGTTCCGGAAATTATGTTGCAGTGATCCCCTGGAACTGAAAGCAGACGGCGGGAAGAGAATGTTCAAAAGTGACTTTTGGACACGCACATTAACGTGGCTATCGCCCTCCCCCATTAAAATCATAAAGTCGGTAAAGATCGCCCATCGTGATGGAATTGGGCTTATTAATGAACAGATACTGTAACTGTTCTTTATGTTGAGTACTGGCAGCTGCATTCATAAGCACTTCCAGGTAGAACTTGTAGCCTATGCTTCGCTCTGAATACATATACTGGAACTGCATCAGTAAAATGCCTGACATAACATACAACAGCAGCAGACTGAGTAATACAGTGCTATCAGGCTGTTCCAGTGCCATACTGACATACCCTGAACCCAGAATGCACAGAAGCCACCCCGTCATTAGAGCAGGCACCCTACGACTCAGACGTTTATAACAACGTTTTATTACGGGATCCCGGAGATACTTTTTGTCAGGTATCCCCGTTGCTCTGATGACGAAGCTACTGAGTATCGACATCTTTTTTCCTTCTGGACGCTCTCAGTCAATAAATCAGGCCAGGCGCTCATTGAAAGCTACCACGAGCTGCGAATCGGGATTTTTTACCAGTTCGGGCCGGATAACTTTTAGTTGCCTCGTTGGGGCGAGCTCATCTGTAGGCCTGATGGTGGTATTACCCGGCCCCTTGCGGGTACTGTCGGTGTTTACCTTGAGCTTTTTATTTCCCAGGTAGCTTTCCATCTTTTTAGAGATGGTGTCACCTGTGGTCGCAACACCAGAGAGTTCCTTTAGATGTTCACCTTTATCCATTTGTACCGATGACATCAGAAATCCGATTCCGGGATCGTTTTCCGTTCCACAGGCTCCGTACTGACATTGTGCAGCGAAAACGGGCTGTACACCTACAGCAACCAGCATTAACGTACTCAGTAAAGTAGATTTCATACACACCTCTTACAGTCGGAAAAGTTACTTTTGCGCAGCGCCCATTTGGGTCACCAGGTTTTCCGGGCTCAGCCACCCCGTAAATAACTGCGGTTTGCCGCTTAGTGTCACCATGGTAGGAGTACCTTGCAGCGGGATTGTTGAGGCCACCTGGAAATGCGATTTGATAATGTTTAAGCAAGCCTCATCAGGACGTCCTTCCGGGATAGTTGAAACCGGATTCATCGCTGCATCCAGAGCTTCGTTTGGCTTTGCTGAACACCAGATTTTGGCCATGTTCCCGGCTACTACCGAGTTCAGTCCTGCACGTGGGAATGCAAGAAACTTAATCGAAATACCGGCATCAAGATAAGACTTCAGATCATGATGCAGTTTTTGGCAGTATCCACAGGTTATATCGGTAAAGATAGCAAGCCGGTATTTTTCGTTTGGTGATTTGTAGTCGATGGATTTTGTTTTGGATGCGAATTCCCGGACGCCCATTAAAATGGCCTGCTCAGTGGTGTTTACCACATCTTTACCTTTCACGTGGAATAAGCTTCCGGTAAAAATGTAATCTCCGTCTTTGCTCACGTAACTTACCCCCTCCCTGGAAATCACCGTAAAAATATCTTTTACTGGCGAGGGTTCGACGTGCTCGATTGAAAGCCCAATGGCTTTGAGCTTATCCCGGGCTGCATCTGGCAGTACCATTGTATTAACCGGCTCGGCATTCATCGTGAAGGCGGTACTTAATGAAAGAAGTAATACCGATGCCTTAATAATTTTTTTCATTTCCGCTCCTTAAATCGAGCACTAATATTATCACGCCCCAAAATTCCAGAATTTTGCTTAAACGCTTAAATCAACGGGTAAAGCCGAAAGAAAGTCGATAGATATATGGGAGAATAGATAAAACGTAGATTCAGTGGAGAAATCGTTGTGTTTACACCACCAGCAGATGATGTGAAACCTATTCCCGTTCCTGATGAGATTTACACTCAGTGCATTACGGATGCCGCCCGCTACTTCGGAATTGATGCTGAACTGGTTTTTACGTTGTTTGACAATGAAGGCGGTAAGGTTGGTACTTTCAGCAGGAATACTAACGGCACTTATGATATTGGCCCAATGCAGATCAACTCATCCAATCTACCTGAAATAAAAAAGCATTTCCCGACGGTAACGTGGCGGGTTCTGGCTTACGATGCTTGCGCAAGTTTCTGGGTTGGAACATGGTGGCTCTATAGAAAAATTGTTGATCGCAAGGGCAATGTGTTTGAAGGGATTGCAGATTACAACAGCAAAACCCCAAAGGTACGTGCAAAGTACATATTTAACTTCATGGTAAAGTACAATCGCCGGATCCAGCAGCGTAACGGGATGGGTGAGCTTTATCAATGGACCCAGCAACCTCCTCGATACAATGGCCATATAGCTAAAAATGTCCCGGAGCAAAACCCGACTCCTGTTGTTAAATAAATACAACCCGATATTACAGAAGATCATCGAGTGGCTTGGGTAAACCACCACAAATATTTCACACTGACTCAGGAGTAATATATTGTCTTCTTCTGCAAGAAATTTATTTAAGATTCTCTCTTCTTTCTTGATCCAGAAAAACCCTCATCATGAAGAAGTATGTGTTCATGAAGAAACAACAGCTGGTTTATGGGCCCCTCTCCCTGATTCGCATGTCGTGCTTTTCTTAGATTTCGATGGGGTTTGCCACAGGTGTAAAAATGAAACCTTTGAGCGAATGCCACTGTTAGAGAAATTGCTGGATAACTGCCCTGCCATGGTGATTGTTATCTCCAGCTCATGGCGTGAGTGCGCTAATACAAGTTATCTGAAATCTCTGTTCCGGGTGCCTTATAGAGACAAAATCATAGGTGCAACCGGTTCGGTATATTTAAAACACGGACAGACTGGTGTGCGGGCTGCCGAGTGTGAGGACTTTGTCTTTTCACATCGAGTTAAAGCATTTATCTGCCTTGATGACGACGAATCATTATTTCCGGCCGGTTATCCGCATTTGCACAAAACCGATTATTACACGGGCCTCACCGAATCTGACCTTGCAGCTCTTAACGCAAGGTACCATCAGCTCATGGGACGCTGATGAACAAAGTAACTTTCCTTTTACCCTGTCACTGCTGATCTCGTACGCCCATCCACTTTAGGATTGATTGTTTTATACCATACGCAATAATGTCTCATATGAATTCGACAAGAAAGGGACATTATGCTGCATCACTGTCAGGCTAAGTCACTGGATGACATATACCTTGAGGATATTCCCCACATCATACATCCGGCCACGGCGGTACATGACCTCGAAGATACCGCCCTGCCAAACCGGATTATTCAGGAATGGAATTTACCGCAGGGATATACACAGTTTGTCAGCCGGTATCACCAGTTCCACCATCAACGCCCCTGGCTCGCTTACCGCGATACGCTTGACGACATCAGATACGGTAAGATCGTTCTGCTTAGAAAAGACATAACCGGCAATGCCGGGCCGGGGGTTATATCAAATGGCAACCTACGCAATGACCTGCCCCTGTCCCTCTTTACCCGTCTGCGCGATATCATCTCTCGTCAGTTGAAACGCCCGGGGTATTACGTTCGATCAACGACACCAGCACAGCACGCCCAATCAACAAAAACCATTAATTCCAAAGCGGCTGGTCGTCTTCTCGCAGCTGGCGGGCTTTATAATGGAAATGTGGAGGGATTTCGACATACGGCTGAACAACTTGGCGGCGAAGCTGTTGAAGGCTATGACCAGGTATTGAACGAAACAACTTCAGGTATGCTGGTTGCAGCGGCTTCACTTCTGGTTATCCGAAATCCAAGGTCTGCGGATGAATTGACAAGTTATCTCGGCAAGTACAAAAAAGCACACGTTTTGCTCGATGATATGAATGTTAGCGAATTGAACTACATGCGCCGAGACAGAGCTGAATATTTAGCTCTCCGTGGACAATTCAACAATACTGTACGCCCTAACTTCCTTAAATCACTTTCAGACCACCCAGATGCCCTGGCTACGTTTGAACCTAACGATTTGATGAAACTTGCAACAGGCAAGGTCCCCTCTGGGTGGCAGGTTCACCACAAGATCCCTCTTGATGATGGTGGCACAAACGCTATAGACAACCTGGTACTTATTCAGAATTCACCATACCATTCAGCACTGTCGAAAGCACAATCCATCATTACGAAGGATCTACCGTATAATTCAAGCACCAAAGTTCTATGGCCATCGCCGAACGGTGTTATCTACCCGGTAGGAAAGTAAGAGGCGCTCATGAAAGATTTAACTCAACTACTCAGCAGCTTAAAGAGGTTGATGGTTGCAGATCACTACCCTTTAGCCAGCCCGGTAGCCCCGGAAGTCTTGAAAGACTTAATCTGCAATCCGCCTCCAGTGGAGTGGGCAGATCACAAAAAGAGCGCCTATATAGATATACAGAAACTCATTAAAACCAGGCTTGATTATGCCCAAGTGTTTAATGCTATGGATGGTTTTGAGTACAACGGACTTACGTTTTATAACCTTGTTCAGGCAGAGAACGAAAATCTATTGTGGTCAAATATTTACATACGCAACTTTGAAGCACGAGACAATGAAATCTACGTTGACCCAAATCTCACTGATAAGGTGTTAATCGGAGAAGATGGCATGTCACTTTTCGCTTATAGTTTTGCAGACGACTGCTTTCAGATAAGAGACAAAGCATCTACTGATTATGTTATTGAATCTCATACAGAGTTTGATAGATTTTTGTCTTCACTGATTCAAACCGTCAGTTGAATGTTCCGCAAGAGCGGTACTTCTGAAAAAAAGGCCGCAAACACATACTTTGCGGCCTTAATTGTTTAGCAGTAATTTACAATCTATTGATAGTCATTTCAGGAGGTTATATTCAACCTCCCTTATTTTTTATTTTCATTAAGCCACTGATCCGCTTTATCGACACGTGACTGGTAAGGCTCATTTGTGTTGCTCAGCTCTGACTTCATGTACTGAATGAATTCATCTGCTTTCTGAGGCCCAAAGCGTGGGTCATCCGTCAATTGCTGCCGGATAGCCCTTTCAGAGTTCTGCGCTGCATTCGCATAAGTCGAAACGCCGTCGCTGCTAATACTCTGATACCGGTCACTTACAGCTGCGACGCCATCAGACATCTGCATGTGATTAAGGACTTTACCCTGGAGAGAATCAGGCATATTTGCAGGGTTAGAGGCATCATTTGCTATCGATGTCTGGGTTTGAAGGATGCCCGCTCCCGTAAGCATCTCATTTACCGGTTTCGCCCCAACGCTGGTTAGCGTATCCGAAACAAATTGCTGGCCCCCGAGTAGCGCACCAGAAATCGCGCCCCGCTCAGTGTTGGCCTCTATCTTTTCCCCAACCAAGCGATCTGTGACGGTCTGAGTGCGGTTACCAACGAGACCACCGCCCGACCCACCTTCTCCCAGGTTTGCCCGTACGACTGACTCAAGTGAACCATCAGCTCTGTTATGAGTGTTGAAACTGCTATGGATGCTCTTAACGTCATTCATACTCCAGTTAACGTTATAGTTACCCAGTTCATTAAGGATCTTCTGGGTATCCGCTTTGAGCTGCTCTCTTTCGGCACCGGTAGCCATGGTGCTGGCACCATAGGTAAAGACAGCTTGCTGTGCCAATTCAGCTCGCTTATCGTCCCGGCTTAAGTTCGGGTTGTTGGCAACACGACTAAAGTAGTTATCAGTGTTATTAGATAAGCCACGAACTTGCCCGCTCTGATACATACTGTTCAAAGCAGTGGCTCGTTGATCCATTCCATCACCAACCACCCGACCTCCAACCTTTTCCAGATCGTTAAATGTGCCTTCTGCATTTCTGACATCCTGACCCGAATTGACGACTTTCTCTACACCCTGATTATTCAGTACAGGTCCATTCTTTTCGAGAGAATTAAGCACATTCCTTTCTTCATCAGAATAAGTGCGGCCCACGTTGTTGTTATGTATTCCCTGAATATCGCCTTTGCCCGCGTTATCAAGGTTATACGGAGTAAAGCCAGCTTCACTTTTTCCAGGGACATGCTGTGTCGCGTCCTGAGCGTTGGAGGAAAGACCGAGTTTAGCCTGCGAATCTACACTTCCACCCAGTTCCCCTACGCGTGACGCACTCATCACGCCAGACGTATTTACGCTGTCAGGAGTTCTATCCTGTGCCTGAGTGATAGTATTAATTCCTGACCCGTCACCTGAAATTCTGTCGAGCTGATTGGTGATAGGTAGCAGCTGCTGTGCATTACCACCGAAGTCGGAAACCAGACTTTTAAGCAGGCTGGAGGTTTCACGGAGATCCTGTTTATTACTTTCGGCCGTCTCTCCCCGGGCGGTATCAATCGCAATTTTTTGCTCACTGAAATCTCGGGTTGCAGCCACAAGCGCGTCAGTACGTTGAAGCTGCGATCCAAGCTGATTACTGGCCTTGAAGGTATCGTTATAGGAGTTGAATTTCTCCATAAACGCATTCTCATCCAGCCCATTCTTACGAGCAAAATTCCTTACATCATCATCACTGAAGTTTTTGTTGCGAATAGAATCGGAGAACCTGTCCAGGTTAATGCTTTGTTTAGAATCAAGGCTCATTCCACTATTGGAGCTTGCGTTAGTCGAAACCGATGTAGAAATATTTTGCGCCATCGTCTGTGTCGCCTGGTTCATTTTCGACGATGCTTCTTTAAACGCATTAGTATTGGATATCTGATCGCTGCTTACCTGAGACGCCGCTTTACTGAACTGGTCAGTTAACGCAGAATCCTGGCTAAGCTGATTCGTGATTGCTTTTGAAAGGTCATTTGAAAGCGAGTCACTGCCTGTATTGGTCTTAGATGCACCGCTACTCAATTGCCCTGCTACAGCCGCTTTCAGCCCGGCTCCATTGCCAGTTCCAACACCTCCATTAAGCCCAGCGTTGAGAATAACATTTGAAGCAATGCTGGCCATCTGAGACGCACTCACCCCATGTTTCGTTGCAATACCTTCTGCTACAGAGGCACCAATCTTATCCGAGATCTGCTTCATTGTTTGCAGGTTGGTTGAGAACTGCTGGCTCGACTGTCCTGACCTTCCAATTTCGCTCATCTGACTGTAACCAGCCTGGAATGAATTACTTGCCGCACTCATAACTGATGAGGTTACAGCTGATCCTTGTCCCTGGCTGTTAGCGATACTTGAACCAGCATTCCACATTCCAAGACGGAAATTACTTGAATCAACTGCGCCGCCATCGCTGTATCCCTGACCGGTACTGGTTAAGGCGGTTCGTGTCACGTCACCAAATGAAGATTTACCGCTGTTAGGGCCATCCCATACTTTGGGCGTTACATGACCAGTATCCACCGGCGCATCGGGGGTCACTCCCTTAACCGCATTCATCATCGGGTGAATCGACTGTGTCATCAGGAATAATGTGAGTACCGGAATCAGAGCATAGAGGGCGGAAGCAACAGACAGGTATGAACTGTATGTTTCCGCAAGCCCTGGGAGTCCCATCCACGTGACGGCATTATTCTGGCTGTTGAGGGTGCTCCAGGTATCCAAGTCGGCCGTCGCGACTTTCTTCACATACGCGTTGACCATTACTGCCGTAAGCGGCCACATATTCACGAAGAGGATAAGTTGCAAATATTTCGCCGCAGCGGCAACACCATTACCACCTAACGCCAGCAGCATAAGCAAAGCAAATGGAGCAACCATATAAGCAAACATTTCAAGGAATGCGATTGCTGCTCCCGACAGTTGTAACCACAACTGGCCCTGTGAAGCCATTGTGTTGGTTCGCTTCAGAGAAGCCTCAAACAACTGCATATCGGAAGCCAGACCGAGTGGGGTCTTATATTTGCTTGCGCCATTTCTGAGCTCATTCATAATGAACAGGTTCAGGGTGGCGTCATACGAACCAATAGCCTTACCGTACATACCATTTGCTGACGCCATAACATCAGTAAAGCTTGCGCCGGTAGGTGCACCATTTGCTTCGTCTGGAGTAAGGATGCCGTTTGTCTGTCCTATAAGGGAAATAGTCTGGCGAGCTTCAGCTGTACTGGTAACCTGTTTCACAGTTGACCAGACCTCATCACACGTACCAGATTTTGAACCGTTAGCGCCAACAATACTGGCAGAGGCATTCTTCAGTGCGCCTTTCATCGCCTGATTAATCCGGTCCATGCTATCTGCCAGATTAGCTGAGAAAATATCGTTAAAAATAGTTTCTTTACCGGCAATATTTGCGCTTGAGTTTTGGGTAGCCTTCAGGCAGTTGTATGCAAGAGACTGAACGGTAGCACATACGTTCATTGGCCCTAGCCCGCTGGCCGGTTCAGGAAATGCGGAACAGTAGCCCTGGCTATCGCCGCCCCATTGCAAAAACTTCACGAATCGGATCATCGGACCGAGGGTGATGTCATCGTCCAGAGTTGTTGCAGACAGGTCCACCGGAGAAAGCGGATCAAACGCTGTTTTATAATCCTTCAGCAAACCCTGGCTTAAGTTAGTGGTGACGGTTGCCATCGCAGCAATAAAAATTGGAATTCCGTCGACGTTTCTGACCTCTCCCGACTTTACAGATTCAATAGTTACATCCACTCGAACCATTGCCATCATGAAAAGGATCAACCCCAAAAACCAGGAGAAAAACGGTAATTCATTTTTGGTCGGAGCCTGAAGCCATAGCCACGTTTTATAGAATAGGCTCACACCTGCTACAACGGCGGCCGTGGTCAGGAACTCTTTTACACCAGTATATTGAGAAAAGATCAGGGCAATACCGGTAAAAGCCGACCAGACAAAATCAATATCACCCAGGGTATATATGTTGTAATCCATGTCAGACCTCAGTTACGTGTGCCACGAATACTTTCAGTGAAAGCCTTCCGTTGCAGGCGACGGTTATCCCAGGTTGAAATGACGTCCGAGCTGGTACCGACCTGGCTGTGCGATAGCTCATAGGCGGCTTTAACCTGTTTTGAGAGATTGTCTGTTAATCGGTTGAGATCATCCCTTTTACCCGACAGCGACTCACTCGGTATGCTCATGGTTGAAATTTTGGCCTCAACCTGGCGCAACATGTTGATTACGAGGCTCGTCGCAGCAATAGTGCTGATGTCCTGAATGTATGCGTACCCTTCCGGTGCTTCGAATGTTTGCAAAGAGTCGATAATGGTCGGGATGCCGATATAGGAGATAATGCGTAATTCATCATCTGAAACACGAACGTCGTTGATGATTTTTTTCTGTACGTTTAAAAGAAGATCAGAAATGGTATCCTTCAATCCCTTAAAACCACCGTCATTAACTTCTGACATGACAAGGCACTGAGCCTTTCGTGGGGATGATGGATCTGGTGCCGGAGAACACTTGAGCATTTTAATTGATCCGCCAGCTGGTGGCCCCATGATGTAATCCGTGACAGTCATGGTAGACGGGCGGACTTCCATTCCCGCTTTTTCGCCTTTGCTATCCCAGTTGATAATGACAGTACCTACGAGAGACATAAGTTGTTCTGCCAGTTTATAACCGGATAACTCCGTTACCCCTCCGATGTTCATCGTTCCCTTATCAATATCCATGAACGACATATAGAAGAGGTTACCACTGAATTTTTCAGCGAACTCTTCGGGATCCTTTGCTTTAACCTGAGAAGTGACAGCTTCAGGTGACTTTGTCATCGATGAGCCAAAATCAGGAATAAGACCATTAATCGATCCCAGAATTGAGGCTGGTCCAGAGCTAACTGAGTTAGCGAACTGGCTTGGCGTACCCACGTTTTCAGAAAGGAAAGAGTAAGTTGCATTGCATGAATCTTTCGCAAATTTATTTAGCGCTTGCAGTTTGTTTTGGATGTCATTAATCGTTGCAGCACAGTCAGCACAAATAGCTGAAACAGCAACGTTAAAAGCATAGATAGCCGCACCCTGGGCAATACCACGGGCCACCTGCACAAGCTGGTCCCCGTTGATCATGCTGAAGGACCCAAGAAAAACGTCAATACCGTTACAACCGACAGAAGCTTTTGGAAACGACATGGAAACAAGGTTGGTATTAACGTTTGTTGTTCGGTAAGACATTGACCCGCCAACTATGCCTGTACGGGTTGCTGTGGAAAAGGTGGCCGGGCTGGTAGACGTCATCATGCCATTGAAAATGTTACGCATTGCGTTGTCTGCATTTGCAGTCGGGGCTAAAATTGCAGCACAAACAGAAAGAGACAAAAGTAACTTTTTGAAGTTGAAAACGGCATTACTGCGCATAAGTGCCTCCAAAACTGCCGCCAGCATTGAGATAATTGACCGGATCGGCCGTAGGCATGTCATAGCCTTCGAGTTTTTGGTCCATTATTTTTTGAAGTAGGAATGGGTCTGATTCCATTTCGGATTTATTAACGGTAATAACGCCATCATCGCCGATGGTATATTGCCTTTTAATATCTAGAGTTGACTGGAACGAAGCGTCATCGATCAGATTCATGCCCTTCGCGGCAAGTATAATAGTGTTCTTTAATTCATCAGCGGAGATCATGCCTTCACTAATGCGCTGAGCTGATGTCCCATCCTTTGAAACCAGGAAAATTGTAGGTACCTCTCGAATTTTAAATTGATCAATAATTTGTGCGTTGGGGATGTTAAAATCCTGAAAAAGGCCATTATGCAATGGCCTTCCATCCATACTGATTGGAAGAATATCTACCGAATAATAGTTCTGCATAAATTGAAGTATTTGGCTTTCTTCGTGGCAAAACTGGCAAGTACTCTGGAAAAAGAAAAATAAACCTGACTTAGTAAAGATATCTTTCATTACCGTTTGCTGATTTTTTTCAACAACAGTGCGGTGAGCATCCAGTGCCACCTTTTCCACTGGTTGCCTGCGTTTTTCAGACATCATCGGGTTTTTAAGAAAATAATCTTTTGATTTGTCAGAAAAACGCGTACTGATATCCAGCATTAACCTTTGCGCCGTGTAATAACGTGATAGATTTTCTGCGGTAGGGTTATCCATTGCCTGCGTTAACAGTCGAGGCATATTCTCTTTTAGCCATTTTGAATTTAAATCTACCATTTCCTCTTTTGAAGGCGAGCTAGCAGCACCGGTTGGTGGCAAAACCTCTTCTTCTTCAGCTTCGCTTTTTTTAGCAGGATCGTCATACCAGAAGAAACCCTTCTTATAAGCCTGGCCAGATACAAAGGGCGTATCTTTTATTAGGGGTTGCTCAGGGCTGGCGTGGGCACCAGTAATTACCAAAGACATAAGCAAAACCATCTTTGAAGGCGCTAATGCAATACGAGTCATAGACCGTTCTCCTTTTCTGATGCGGTTATGATGGCATACAAAAAAAAGGTTAGAGCTCGTATAGCATGGTCGTTTTTATGTTGAAAAGGACGGAAAAGGAGTGCTGACTAAGAAGATAGTCTCGGTGATGGAAAGATCATCCATCTTGCACGTTGTCAAAAATCCGGTGTAACAAAAACATGGTTTTATCGAATATCTAAAAGCAAATATTGCTTTGAAAACAGGTGTATTTAGAGCTGAAAAAAATCATCACAAGTAATGCTGTTTCTATATTTCAAAAAAGGAATAGCTAAGGATCAAAGAAGCGAACTTAGACAAGAATATAAAATATATTAATTGAAAGCGATTAAGAAGTCGTCATGCATAGAAGGTTTTGAGAACCTAAGTAGTTTTACGTTTTCAACAGAAAAAAAGGTGCACATTTTTGGAACGAAGAAAAACTGAATAAAGAAAAATCAAATTATATCTTTACTTGTCAAGAGTTGATATTTAAGTTGTAACTAATATTTGATTGTAAAGCAAACAACAGAATTTGACTTAAGTCAATATTTAGATTCAGACAAGGCAAGTTTCGCGATATCTTTTTTAAATTTAATCTAATTCTTCTTGAGAATACCTCTCTATGGCTGAAGCAGTTGAAGATAATCTGCAACGTGGACAATGAGCATCATTTGTCACTGGCACAATGTATGGGCGTTTACATTTTTCGCAGGCACCTAGTTCTTCAATTTCTTTCATAGAAGTAAGGATTTCTATTATTTTATTAACTTCCGGTGCGCATACAAAGTATCCCAGATTATGAAGGACACTCATTATTCGGTTGAAGTCAATTTGCCGAAAACTCGCTTCCGGATTTATTGGATCAAAACCAAAATAGTTAACTGCGACATCAATAACAGCAGAAAAGGCTCGGCGGTTATCTGTGCGTTTGCTCCAGCCCCGGATACCTTTTTTGAGTTTTGTTTTTGCACCAGGCTCAAAATCGATATTTTCAGCAACATGATTACCGTACAAAATTCGTATTGTATTTTTATTTGCCCCAAGCGACATAGTTCTTGCTGCTCGCAATAGAGCATTAGCTTTTGTTTGATCGACCTTTGCCATATCAATAATCCTTTAACATAACTTTATTTGTTAAAGTGTTGAACACATCCTGACGGTGACTGGTGAACATAGTGTCATAACGTAATAGTTCCATCAAATCATCACTAACTTTTCCTAACCGGATGTCAGCAGACAATTCATAAGCCCAGGCAAAAACTTTCGTTTTAAGTGAAACACTCTCTTCAATATGCCCTTGTGAGAAAGCAATTGTACGTGGGAAAAGAACGACATCGTTAATTGTTTTTAACGATGAATAACCAATGTCTTTAATAGCATCAGCTGTAGTTGGTTTTAAACCAAAGAAAATACTTACAAACTCTGGTGCGAGCATTGAGATAAAGAACACCTGCATAAAGTAGTCATTCTGTATATCAACACATTTAGAACGCAACTCATGAATCTTCTTGGGATTATAGATATCCACTGTACCATTCAGAAAAGTCACTTTTTCACCGGCATCGTAAATACCATAGTCAATATCATTTGTATCATATTCACGAATTACATTGGAATCACCGTCCAAGACCGCAGAAAAAAACCTCTCCCATGTAATTTCCTTTCCGAGTGTACGCGGAACCAAAAAACTACCTGGACGTGTTTCCACTTCAAAAGCTAAATCAGCGGCTGTACTAAATCCTTTCCCAAATAGGCGACGCTGGAGAAGAGGAGTCCCAGTTTGATATGCAGAAGATCCATGCACAGGCAATAACATTAAAAATGCACGGTAACTACGAATAAGCGAAATCTCAGTGCGGAAAAGTTTACCGAGTAAGCTACGAGTTAAATTATCAGATTCTGACATGTGCTGATTGTCCTTGCGCCATTACAATTGTTCAAATCTTCAACATGGATTTTTTGTTAGGTGTTCGGTAGGGTGAAAAGTAACTTTTAGTATTTTCTTAAGGCTTGAATAAGCCTTAAATCTATCCCTTCAACCACACCGCTTACTTGTAACACTTTTTAACCAAACTAACCAGAATTTTATCAAAAATTCCTGCGCATGCTAACGAAATGTGAAGCGATTAAAAAAAAACCTAAATCCAGCCCCTCCCAACGTTGGATTAGAATAACGACGTCTTTCACTGACCGTCATAAACTGACATTTTTACTTTTCATCAACCTCATGCTTACATAGGATCACTAAACAAAGAAAAGTGACCCTATGAATGCCTCACATAGGGTCACTTATGTTTGAAAAGTGACCCTATGTAATGTCGTCATAGGGTCACTTTTTATAAAAGTGTCACTATGGACAAAGTTCCATAGGGTCATTTTTTTTGGAAAAGTGGCACTAGATATATGTATAACTTTAATAGAGCAATGCACATTATCAAAAGCAATAATCCACAATGGTCATTCTGTCAAAAGTAACTTTAGGGGGTAGCGATGGAAGTGAGGCTAAACTCGCTGTTACTGTTTCTGAAGGCCCCTCCCGAATGGGGGAAACAGCGAGTGCATTACATCTGTTCAATTCCCTCATCAAAGAGCATTCAAAAATCTTCTGTTCGTGAAAAAAAACGGAAATTTCCTCCGGTATAGTAATTTCACATCAGGAGGCGTCATGAGTAATTCAAATCTTATAAGTTCTATAGAGCTAACACGTAAAAATTTACGTGCTCAGATTGAAGGTTTGCGTGTTGAGGCTGAAGATCTCATTACAAAATACTGGATCAAGTGGAAGGAACGAAACCACCAAGAGATTAACCTTACCCGACATAGCAAAGTTCCAAAGAGGGAGTACCTGGGTTCTTACGCACCAAAAGTTGAGCTAATTGGTAATGCCAGAAAAGTAACGATCACTTGGCATCAGTTCAGCCCTTATAAAACAAGAGCGCCTAGCCACATGTCAAAACGGGTGCAACCAATGAAAAGTGGAAAATATTCTAAGAACTGTTTTGTAAACCATGCCAGCTGGGAATACGAAATGATTTCTGAAACGGAAGCATTGCTGGAGCCTTACAGAGAAATGCTTGAGCTCTATCATTCAGCATATATCGAACTTGGACGAAAAATCCGTCAATACTCAAAAACTAAGGTGGCACAATGAACGACGCAATTATCACGGACAATGAGCGTATTAACATTGAACCAAAAGATGTAATGGTAAAAGGTTCAAATAAAAAGCAAGGCGTAAACGCTCAAACTTCTACTCAACGTAGACCAGAGCACCAGGGTATGGCCAAAGTTATTATTAACCCCGGCACCCCAGACTTTAACCGGTTTTTAACTGCCAGAAATGGAGCAGTCATCAGAGGTTTTGATGATGTGAGTATCGCTATTTCCTCTCTCTTTAAAACGGTTGATGCAGTTAAACATCCTGACCTTGTTCAGGCTATTCAGGATTGGTTCAACGAGCTGCATGAAGAAAACAATAAGATGAAAGAAAATCTTGTTGCTTATATTAAGTCAATTGAGTTCGACAAGAATGACTCATTCATGTCATCAACTCAGTTTGTACCTTTCAGTTTTGAACCAGTACAACTCAACTTCAATAACCACAACACCATGAGGTTTTACAAGTACATCTTCGAGATGAACCAGCTCATGAACACAATGTATGAGTACAACTCATTGGGTTTACTGGCTGTAAGCGACTATCCGGTTATGTCTCACAACATTATAAAGAGTATTAATTTATATGTTGAGAATGTGAAAAAGACTCTGAATGTTTCTCGCCGTAAGGATGGGCCATACAGTCCAGCAGAGTTCATCACCAAAGTAATGCAATATAAAAGTGTGCAGGCATACATTGCAGCCGAACTGTCAGGCAAACGTCGATAAGGTATGATGATGAATTTCAGGGCGCTGTATTTATGTATTAAACGGATTTTGGGGATATTCTCATCTCAGGAGAATGATGCAACCTCTGTAATGATTGAGGATATATCAAGCCTCTCTCCTTTTGCGCAGATTCTAGGAGATCAGAAGTACACTGTTCCTGATCATCCAAATCCAGAAGTCCTGAAATTCATCGAGTATCCAACTCGTCCGACGGGCATACAGACATTTAATGAACAGTCAATCCTGTCTCTGTATCGGGAAAAGCTGCACTCAATTTCAATGATGTTAGCTATCAGCGATAGCGACATCAGGGACGATGCATATACATTTACTAATTTAGTTTTAAAGCCCTTGGTTGAATATGTTCGCTGGATACATCTTTTGCCAGCTTCCGAAAATCATCATCATAATGGTATTGGTGGGTTACTTTCTCACAGCCTGGAAGTGGCCATACTCTCTTTAAAAAATGCGCATCACTCAGAACTGAGACCAATCGGATATCAAGATGAAGAAGTAGTCCGTAGAAAAGTATATCTCTATGCTGCGTTTATCTGTGGTTTAGTCCATGATGCCGGAAAGGTTTACGATCTCGACATTGTAAGCCTGAATTTAGCTAGTCCGATCATTTGGACGCCAAGCTCACAAAGTCTTCTTGACTGGGCACGTGAAAATGACGTGGTTGAATACGAAATCCACTGGCGAAAGCGTATTCATAATCAACATAATATCTGGTCCAGCGTTTTCCTTGAGCGAATCCTAAACCCGGTATGTCTTGCATTTTTGGATCGGGTAAATAAAGAACGTGTTTATTCAAAAATGATCACCGCCCTAAACGTTTATACTGATGGGAATGACTTTTTGTCTAAATGCGTGAGGACCGCTGATTTCTATTCTACTGGTACAGACCTTAATGTTTTACGTGACCCTATCATGGGTCTGCGTTCTAATGATGCAGCAGCAAGGGCCATTAGTACCATCAAGCACAACTTTACCAGTATCAATATCAACAATTACAATGCTAAGCCTATGCACATCATTATCGTAAATGGTGAGGTATACCTTAACGAGAACGCATTCCTTGATTTTGTTCTCAATGATTTCGAATTACATAAATATAACTTCCCTCAGGGAGAGGCTGGTAAGACCGTATTGGTAGAATCCCTAGTTCAACGTGGTTACGTCGAGCCCTATGATGATGAGCGTGTCGTTCACTACTTCATTCCGGGTATCTATTCGGAAAACGAAATATCAAACATCTTTAGAAATGGGATAGGGAAACTAGAATTCTATAACCTTCTTAAGCTAAGGTGGATTGGTTTAATCTTTGATTCTTATAAAATCCCTGACTCAGTGCCGGGTCTTTTTAGCGTTAATGCCAATAAAGACTTTATTTACATTGACGAGCAAAAAACAGTTACTGAATACAGAAGACCAGTGCCCGGTCGGGACGTTATAACTAAAATTACTGATACTGTTGAGACGGCTGTTCTTAAGGTTAATGATTTAGGCCGCTCCTCTGCCTCTATTGATGTTGATATACATTCTAAGAAAAATGAAGGCTCATCCGACGATTTTGAGAAGAAAGCCGAAAGTGATAATGAAATTGATAATGACACGCAGATAGTTAAATCTGAGGGTGAGGAAGCAGCTGATCCTGTCATTCCTGATATAGAAGAAAGTGAAGATGAATCGGCAAAGGACACGGAATCCCATGTCCTGGTCAACCAACTTCATGAACTCCTTTTAAGCGCTCCACTTTCCAATGACTATATAGTGTGTGTTGATGCTGTCCCCTACCTCAACATAGATACCACTATGGCATTGCTGCCGGGATTAGATGAAAAAGCATTCAGTGAAGAGCCCTATTTCCAACTGACATTCAGAGAAGGCTCTCTCGATGGAATGTGGATAGTAAGGGACATTGACGATCTGCGTTTAGTCCAGCTCGGCGATAACTGCGCCGGGTTCCAGCTCACCTATCATGAGCCAAGAAGGCCAACAACTTTAAAGTCACTTTTCAATACTTCTATGTATCAGGCATTAGTGATTAATGATGAGTCTTCTGTTGAAAACTCTGCCCCACGTCCAAAGCAAACGCTTGAGCTGCCTCCCCCACGTGTAAATGCAGTCGAAGAACATTCTGGCGACGTGGAATATCATGGAACCGATAGTGCATCCGCGACTGGTCCGCTGAAAACTGAGGCTGTGGAATATGAACATTATCAACATCTTTTTGAGAAAGAAGATGAAGAGCATGAGATCATTGATTATACCGATTTCTCACAGCTTAGTGTTTCTCGGCCAGAAGTCGGTAGTTGTGCAACAAGCTCTTCGGTCCATAATGAAAAGCTTCTCTCCGAGCCGTCAGAATTACCAGAACTTAACCGAGAACAGAACGCTGATCCCCAGGGTACGAATGAACGCTCTATGGATGTTTCTGTAGGACAAGAAAACTCAGAACCAGATACTGAGGGTAACTGCCCACCACCAGCTGAAGTTGTGTATTCCCAGACCGAAGCAGCCGCAACCAGTGTGATGGCAAGTGAAGAGCCCGCCTTACCTCCTGTACTTGAAGAATCAAATGGAGAGCATGCGCCCACAGACGCTAAGGGGCATCATCTTTCGCCAGCACTGGCCAGACTGTTCGCCCCAACAGCACCGGTAGAAAAACAAAATCCCAAGCGCAACCGGAATAAATCATCGGACAAAGCAGAAGTACAAAAACCAGCATCACCTGTTTCTGGTCACAATCTGAACAGTAAAGTCTTTGCATCTACTGAATCAGACCAAAATGGTGAATTCTCGCTTATAAGCGAAGGTGACGTTACAGAGCTTGAATTTGTAGAAATTGCGTTAGTACTGCATCAAATTCTGTCCAAAATGGAGGTGGCGTTTAAAAGAAAGCGCAAAAACAGATTTATGGTAAGTACTCCTAATACTCTCTATCTGACCCAATCTTGCGTGGAAAAATTTGGGTCGCAGTTAGAGGCTCAAGATCTTTTCAATAAGCTTCCTCAGTACCTCGTTAATTCTGGTGCTGTGATCAATACAAAATGCCATGCATTTAACATGCCTACTTTGCTGGCCGCATCAGACCGGGCGAAAGTGGACATTGAACGAATTATCAATAACCTGAAAGAGGCTGGGAACCTATAATGTCAGATTCGAAGAGGACTAACCTCCATGCACAAGAGAATTTTTATCGGCCTATTCTTGAGTATCGTAGTGCCTCAATACTTTTGATTTGTTCGGTTTCTATGCTTTATATGGGACTTTCTTCAGACGGACTGGACATCGCCCCAATAGTTCTGTTCACCTCAATATTGCTTTTTTTGCTGTGCCTTTATCGTTGCAAAACAGCAGCGCCATTTTTGATGGCTCATTGGCGTGTATTCAAGCGACATTTCATGTTCGTTAGTCTTGATTCACTGCGTGTAATTAACAAAAGTAACTTTTTCTCCAATGAGCGAAAGTATCGTCAACTGGTTCAGGATTATCAAAATAAAAATAAGGATATACCCGAGCGAAAGTCCTATTTTTGTGATGGGTTTGAGTGGGGTCCGGAACATGCGGATCGGGCATATCAAATAGCTAACCTCTCCAGTGATAAACGTGAGATCGAGTTGCCATTCGTCTTCAACCCAATTAAGAGACATTTTGACGCAATGGCTCGTAAGATGGGCGGCAGCAATGCAATTTTTGCTGTGGAACGTAGGGAACCCATATTTGTAACTGAAGACAATTGGTTTGGTCATACTCTGATAACCGGAAACGTGGGTACCGGGAAAACGGTGCTACAGCGTTTACTAAGCATTAGCATGCTTCATCTTGGTCATGTTGTTGTTGTCATAGATCCAAAGAACGATGCAGAGTGGCGAGAATCTCTAATGGAAGAGGCTAAGACCCTCGGTCTTCCTTTCTATAAATTTCATCCTGGCCAGCCAGCATCTTCGGTCTGTATTGATGTCTGCAACACCTATACTAATGTTTCTGACCTAACATCTCGTCTTTTGAGCTTGGTGACAGTTCCCGGTGAGGTTAACCCATTCGTTCAGTATGCCAAGGCTCTCGTTTCCAATGTGATTTCCGGGCTTTCTTACATAGAGAAAAAGCCTTCTATTTATCTGATTCACAAGAACATGAAAAGCCACATGTCTATTGTGAATCTTACAGTCAAGGTAATGGAGTCATGTTACGCGAGATATTATGGTTACGATGTCTGGACCGAAAAAGTTAAGTACGTCGCTAACGATACCTTGCCGGTACGTTTCAAGCGTCTCGCTGAATGGTTTACGGCTCATTTCATGAATTACGAGGGGTCCGAACAAATAGACTGGTTAGATACTGTTTCCCAGCTTATTGATTACTCAATGTCCGACCCAGAGCATATGGCTAAAATGACCGCAGGTATTATGCCTGTTTTCGATATGCTCATTGAAAAACCTTTAAATGAGCTTTTATCTCCTAACCCGAACTCAGTATCATCAAGAGAAATTGTAACAAGCGAAGGGATGTTCAGCACTGGCGGGGTGCTATACATTTCGCTTGATGGCCTTTCAAACCCCGATACAGCAGCTGCTATTTCTCAATTAATAATGTCAGATCTGACCTCCTGTGCCGGTAGTCGCTACAACGCTCAAGATGGTGATATGTCAGCTAATTCCAGGATAAGTATTTTTGTTGATGAGGCACACTCAGCCATTAACAACCCTATGATTAACCTTCTGGCGCAGGGTCGTGCAGCGAAAATTGCACTGTTTATTTGCACCCAAACCATCTCCGACTTTATTGCTGCGGCAAGTGTTGAAACTGCCAATCGAATTACGGGGCTCTGCAACAATTATATAAGCTTGCGAGTCAACGATACTCCTACTCAGACGCTTGTTGTAGAGAACTTTGGTAAGAGTGCGATAAGCACAAATATGGTCACTTATACGACCGGTTCAGAAACATCTTTGCCGCATAATAACTTCTCAGGTTCAATCTCAGAAAGAAAGCAGACAACTTTAGAAGAGAGTATTCCAAAGGATCTCTTGGGTCAGGTCCCTATGTTTCACATAGTTGCCAGGCTTCAAGATGGCAGGAAGGTTGTAGGCCAAATCCCTATTGCTGTTGCTGAGAAACAAATGAAGCCAAACACAACTCTGTCGGAAATGCTTTTCAAGAAGGCCGGAAAAGTTACTTTGCGTCAAAATCTCGATATCAAAAATCTTAATAAATTTCTAAGGAAGTTGCATTGATGGATGAAAAAATTGTCCTGACGCGCCAGCAAATTTTAAGCTCTGCACTAAAAGTCAGCAAATGTCGCTCGCTCGTAAAAAGGCGCTTTCAGTCTTTGGGTTTAAAGTACGCAGATTCTCAGGAAGTTCGAGATCGGCTAACTATGATAGAAAAAAACGCGTTTCATCATTTGGGAAAATTTTGTCAGAGCAACGATATCGATTCCCTATTCTCCATGGCAAATACCCTGTCTGAGCTTTTCCTTTTAAAGGGAGAGTTGATCACGACTGATCCCTTTGGGGACCGTGAAACCAGCTACTGGTCGGTACCACAAGGATCATGCCATGAATGGATTCAATCACTGACCACCAGCGAAGGTCCTGAACGTAAATTCGTTAGTTTCCGTATTTCTTTCGATAACAATGACGTACGGTGTGATCTTGTAAAAAAGAATGCCCGTATGCTTGGTTGTTATCTTTTGCCTTATTTCGTCGATTTAACACGCACGGTGGGCGCATTCATTAATTTGCCAGGTAGTGTCTCTTTTAAACAAGTACAGCGCATCAAACCCCAGATTCATCCAGAAACAACACATAGTCATATAGTTACTATTGAGGACTCTCCCTTTCTTTCTCGGTTAAAATTTAAAATCATTACTGCCATAGATCAGCTTCCTGACCCTAATGGCCTTTATACAAACACCTTTAACAGCATTATTGACCGTGCACTGCTGACTCATCTCAAAACCGAACAGGAAAAAATAGATAGTCCAAGAGTCTGCAAAAATGTGATTTCGGCTTTTGCCGACTCAACTCTTTCTCTGCCGGTGTTTAACATCGGCCTAAACGAGCAGTACAGATACTGGACGCCGTGGGGCATCAACTTTATAGAATTTTCCCGCCAGGCCGCAAAAGCAAGGACCGCTGTATTTGTTCCTGATGTGGGACAGATCGAGTGGAAAAGCGCAGAGCATAAAGAACTGGCGGAGTTAAGCCTCATCGACCAAATCATACCTAAACAGTACCACTGGCTCCTGGGTATCCCGACGATGTGGCGTAACAACTATGGAAGGTGCGAATAAGTCCGAGATGTGAGATCATCGTGTTGTAACCTGAACCCAGAATGAGTAACCGGATGAGCCAGCAACTGACTTTTGCCGACAGTGAGTTTTCCAGTAAACGCCGCCAGACCCGCAAAGAAGTTTTCCTTGGCAGAATGGATGACTTGCTTCCCTGGGACAAATTACTTGGCGTTATCGAGCCTGTGTATCCCAAGGCCGGTAATGGTCGCAGGCCC
Source organism: Enterobacter cloacae (assembly GCA_014169315.1). Lineage (NCBI taxonomy): Bacteria > Pseudomonadati > Pseudomonadota > Gammaproteobacteria > Enterobacterales > Enterobacteriaceae > Enterobacter > Enterobacter cloacae. Next base: position 209,519 of record AP022134.1, read on the forward strand.
TATCCGCTGGAAACCATGCTGCGTATTCACTGCATGCAGCAATGGTACAACCTGAGCGATGAGGCCATGGAAGATGCCCTCTATGAAATCGCCTCCATGCGCCAATTTGCTCGCCTGTCACTGGATAAAGCCATTCCAGACCGCACTACCATCATGAATTTCCGGCATTTGCTGGAGCAGCATGAACTGGCCCGCAAAATCTTCAGTACCGTTAATCACTGGCTAGCAGAGTGTGGCGTTCTAATGACCCAGGGCACCTTGGTGGATGCCACCATCATTCAAGCCCCCAGCTCTACCAAAAACAAACACAACAGCCGTGATGAAGACATGCACCAGACCAAGAAAGGTAACCAGTGGTACTTCGGCATGAAAGCGCACATTGGCGTGGACGCCAAAAGTGGCCTGACCCACAGTCTGGTGACCACGGCGGCTAACGAGCACGACCTCAATCAGGTTGGCAAGTTACTGCATGGCGATGAAGAATTTATCTCAGCCGATGCTGGTTATCAGGGGGCCGAAAAGCGCGATGAGCTCAGCGATGTCAGCGCAGACTGGCTTATCGCCAAGCGTCCCGGCAAAGTGAATGCATTGAAGCAACACCCGCGCAAGAACAAGCTGGCCATCCGTTACGAATACCTGAAAGCGAGTATCCGAGCGAAGGTTGAGCATCCATTTCGGATAGTAAAATGTCAGTTTGGTTTCGTCAAAGCCAGGTACAAGGGGCTGGCTAAAAATGACAGTCAACTGGCGATGTTATTCACCCTGGCGAACCTGGTTCGAGTTGACCAATTGATACGGGCACAGGCGAGATCTACCTGAAATGAGGAAATTGGCCTGAAACAGGGCCAAAATCAGCCACGAAGAGACGATTTTGGGCTGAAAATTGGAAAATTGAGCCACAGGACGTCGATAAAGGACGGTTTGGGGCGTCATATCGGGAGCTGCGGACCACTTAATCGCAGCTTCCCTATTGCAATCACGATCAGAGGCTAGCTCTTTTTCGTGAATGGAGGGAAAGCAATGGCTGCGGATAATACAAGCAGGGCAGCAGTGCTCAGAACAATGCTTTTTTTTGGCATGGTCATTTATTTTGGTTACAGCTTGGCTTTCCAGAATACTGAGGAGCTCAAATATCAGATTACTCAGGAGGTTAATGCAAGCCGGTCCATCATATCAAATGACCGTTGGAAGTCTGTCATTGCAAATAGTGAAGCGACTTTAAATTGGTTGGTACATGACTATAAGTTAATTGACTATCTGAATACTATTCTGATCCCTGACACCAAAAAACCAGCCAGAGGTATTAACATTGTTGCTGAAAAATTTACCTCTATTAATTACACTATGGCCAAAAACATACCCCTCTTACTTTATCAGTCCATTTTCCGGTGGAACTTAATCCTGGGGTGGCTAATCGTTTTTCTGCCCTATCTATTTGCCATGCTAGCAGATGGAATGTACCAGTGGAAATTGAAGAGGTACGTATTTGGTAAGGTTACAGTTCAGTTTTATCGTATTTGGTTTCGAGCATTTTGGGTGATCAGTGCTTTAACGATGGTCTACCTGGTCATGCCAAATATGTCACTATTTAACAATATCGCTCAACTTTTCCCACCAGTCGCTTTATTGATACTGGGAATTGCATTGAATCGCTTGTGGTCTAACTTTCAAAAACTCATGTAAAGGTGGTCAGATGTTAAGCAGTAAAAAAAGGAAGTCCCCTACAAATATCAAAGAATCGCTCAATGATAACGCTGACCGTTTTTATAAGATGTTTCGCATTCATACCACGGCAAAAGTTGCTATGTCGCTAATTGCCATGACCGCTGTAGGGTTTTCTTTCTACAATCTTTACGAACAATGGCAGGACGCTGAAGGGAAGAAAGACCATATAGCTGTAATACGGATTTCTGGCGAGATGGGTACCGGCTCGGAAACGGGCGATGGAACAGTGATCGCAACAGCTCTTGCCAAAGCTTACAATAATCCCCATGCCAAAGCAGTTATTATCGAGGCAGAGTCAGGTGGTGGTGGTCCCTCTGACGCCATCATTATTTACCGCCAGATAAACGCGCTTAAAAACCACCAGCCACAGATTGAACGCGTATCAGATGCCGGTGGCTCTCTTTCATCTGTAGCCGCTGACAAGAGTAACAAAACCGGGAGCACAGAACGTGGCGATGAAGCACGGTCGAAGCAAAACTCCCTCGAAGTACTCTCCAGCGGTACCGGTCGTTTTTTCTCTGATATCGCAGACTCATATAAACCAATCATCGTTAGTGTGAAAGGCATATGCGCATCCGCATGCTATTACGCGGTATCGCCCGCTGATGCAATTTATGCCGACAGTAATGCCCTGATCGGTTCTATCGGTGTGCGTATGGACCACTGGAATCTGTCAGAGATCATGAGCACAGTAGGCGTCAAGAATGAGCCCCTTACGGCCGGTGAGTTCAAAGATGCTCTTGACCCCTTCCACCCATTGTCCGATTCAACGAGGGAGTTCATGCAGAAGGAGATCCTGAACACGATGCATGAAAAATTTATAACTGATGTTGAACTTGGACGGGGTAAAAAGCTTCTCTCGCGTCATGATGCCGATGCTGTTTCTCTCTATTCAGGCCGTGTATGGCCAACACCTCAGGCAGTTAAGTACGGCCTGGTGGATGGAGATCTTACGTCAGTAGAGATCCGTACACGTCTTTCAAAAATGTACTCCACTGACACGTTCAAAAACTACAATGAGCCTCATCGTAATCTCCGTTCTGCACTCGGCATGCTGATGAGCCTGTCTTCAAATATTGAGAGCCTTACCGGTACCACTACCCGCTTAGTAGAATCTGTTAATGCCACCAGCTACCCCTCTGTGAGGTAACATGGATGCTTTCAATCTGCTGTGGAGCATTACGGGGGTAGCTTTCATTATCCTTATTTTCGTCGTGTTGCTGTGTCTGTTGGGATTTATGACCTCTGCCATAGCGGAACGGCGGACTGCAAAGGCAATTGAATCTGGGCTTCCTGAAGAAGCTCAGGGGCTACTTAGTGATCTCACCTTTCAGTTGTCGGCTCATAGCACTACGCAGGTTGATCACATTCTCGTAGCCCCACATGGTATATACGTCATAGAGCAGAAAAACTACGTAGGCAAGCTCTACGGTACTCTGGAGGAAAGCCACTGGCGGAAATGGACTCAGTCCCGAACCCTCAAGTTGCAGAACCCGTTTAAGCAAAACCAGGGGCACATCAGGGCTATTCAGTCTGCTCTTAAGGCTAGAGAACTGGAATGTATCAATGTCGTCATCATAAACGGACGTTGTAAGTTTGATGGCATCAAGCCGGAATGGTTATGTATGGGGATGGACGATTTTATCCATAAAGTCAAACAACGACGAGGGCTACGGTTGTTCACACCGGAGTCTGTTCAGCACATCTGTTCGGTGTTGAAGTCAACAAGGAAGTCGCCAGGGCTCTATACGGACCTTACTCATATTCATAACATAACGACAAAGTACAAAGCCCCGATGAAATTCGAGCAACGAGTAACATACATTCTGCTCAACTTTATCCATTATCTGTGGGCAAGTCTGTTCACTAAGCAGAAGCCTTAGCGCTCTATCATTGGTAAGGCTGTAAAATGTCTGCAAAAGGCCCCATCGGTAAATTGTTGGGGCTTTTTCTTTGCGTAGTTCTGATACGGTTTATCCTGTGGAGCATTATGGCCACCAGCCAGCTGGTGACTGGCCAACGCTTTGTATGACGTAGCCTACTCAGGGCAGGCTATTTTAGAGGGACCGATTTTTATCCGGGCTAATTTAGAAAGAGATAATTTGAACTTAGGCGGGCTGACCACCAGCAGAGAGGTAAATCACTAGCCGGTGATATTGACAGAAGTCGTCAGGGGTTTAACGCCGGAATATTTTGCCAGGCCTCCTGCAAGGTCTGCAAGACTTCTACAAGTGATAGTGACGGCCACAGGACTGTTTCCGTCATTATCACTCCAGGTGGCTCGCACTCTACTGGTACCAGAATTAAAACAACACGAGTTCCTTTTACCTGGTAGGCAAGGTTTACTGCCGGTTGGCGGTAGGAGGCCAGTACACCCTCACCATATTGAGCAGGGTTACTTGCCCAGTTCCGCACCATTGCATACACCTGAGGCATATACCGACTATCCAGATCCCCTTTGGGCCGTCTGAACGGCACGATTTCTTCTGAGCGGTAGGTGGTCGTTGTTGTATTGGTTGTCATCTTTGTCACCTCCCCTGTTCGTCCATTTAGAGTTTTAAGCTGCTTTACACATCACACTCAACTGATTATTTAAGCTGGTCATCGTCTCTGGCCAGCATAGCCCAACCATTCGCCTGGTTTTCGCGGGAGTAAGGATTCATTTCAAAATAACTATCTACCGCGTCGCTGTCCGCAACAGAACTGTTGTTAGCTCTCTTTGAACCCTGAACCACTACAGCATCAACCTCTGCGGCTTTCCCGTTGCGCTGTACCAGGATTTTAACCGTATTGGGCTTACGTCTTGCGAGCAGTTTGTTGGCGATAAAAAGCACAACAATCCAGGCCAAAAGCACGTATAAAAATGTATTCATAATGCCCTCCTTTGTATGTGATTATTATACCTGCTTCCATTGCAGGCCAAACAGGTTCGGTGCATGAAAAATAGACTTCTCTCCGGCGTATAGCAATCTACTTACTGATCTGTTTTCGTATCAAACTGTATGGCATAACCGAGGGGCGTACGTGGTGAGTCAGAAAGTTACTTTTCCGTAATAGTTAATTTCAGATCCTTCTTCCAGTTACGCTTCAGTATAAAACCGATACCCTCTAATTCAGCATCCTTCACGTTTAATACGCTTCACTTTAAGGCAGGGCTTTTCGGTTGAAATGAATTCTTTTTCCGGTTGCTGGACATGGGTTTCATCCTGATAGTTAAAGTTGCAGGCTATCAGTCACCACCACCACCTCCGTCACCTCCTCCACCGCCACCATCACAACCACCAGCTATGCTATTTTCACCATTACAATCACCTCCGAGGGGGTTCAAATGGCTGCTCCCCTGTAGATGGTGTCCTTGCCAGATCGAACCCGAACCAGCGCCTCCTGAGCGTCTTTGCTTGCCCTGAGGCAATTGTGCAGGCTCACCAGCACCGGCGGTACCAAAAATGTCCCGGGCAATTTTATAAAGAAGGTAAAAAGGTACGCCCAGCATCATAAAAAAGATTACTGAAAATATTACACGTTCCATTGATGATCTCCTGTCTTGTGAGAGACCAGTTATATCAGGGTGATTCAGTATTTCCGTTTAGAAAAGAGTACTAATTTGGCCCTGTTCGCTCTTAATTTGCCATCCGGGAAAAAGTCATAGGGATAGGCCTGCCAGAGTCAATAACTTCCAGTGATCTGGAGGAGACCCCGGCTCTCTGAGCCCTCATGGATGGTACGGCTTTACCCCTTGTAAACAGATTCACGTTCCGCAGGACAAACATCGACTACTGACGTCTCATATTTGCTGACGCTAATCCGACGTCTCATTGCCGTCTGCTTGTTTTCTTTAAAGGGTGTATTAGACGAATATCAAATCGGAATGGTAGGGGATGTGTGGGCACCATGCCCGGCCCTCTTTGAGCATCTGAGAGATTGGAGACCTAGCCGGGTAAGATAGCTACTTTCTTACGGGTTACCCTTCAAATCCAAAGACGAAACGGACGCTGCCGTTCTCCACGTGGAGACGCTTTACTTCTTCGACAAATTCCTGGATCACCTCTCCGGCGTTATCGGGTGGTATGGCTGACAAAATTTCTTCCGAAGTCAGCCATGAGTATGAATGTTCACCGAATAAATCATCATCTTCGGACGGTATATCATCAGGTAATCCGCGTAATGCGTGGATAAAAACTGCTGATGTGCTCGCCCTTTCACGATCTACATCAAATCCGAGCCAGGCAAAGTGGAGATATGATCGGTCCCCTTTATAATTGCTTGATAAATTAATCCATTTACCAGGCTTTTCTTCCCTTTGAAATCGCCAGCAGATATCAACGCCCATTAAGAAACTCCATTACTATCGTTCGTATGAGATAACTATCATTTCAGAATACTATGACTTCTTCCCGTATAGAACTAATCGCTCACGCCATTTAGCTACTTACTTTTTTTACGTACGCTTGCAGCGCAGTACCTTGAGAGAAGTAAGTAAGACTGGGCGAAGCCAACCGGTTCCGCCACCTCGCTCACCGGCTTTTAGGCGTAAGCACTGAAGTCAGCCTCCATGCTAACTGGCGAGCCTGCGAAAGTCAGACTCGTTGTTATAAAGCGGCATATCGTAAGCAGTGTCTGAAATGAACATTCGGATCTGCTCAAGCGTCATGCCACAATGAAAACGGGTTACGCTCACATTGGCCCGGGGGAAGTCAGCACAAAATGCATTCAAAACATTCTCATGGACAATACCAATGTTGATTAACGCAGCTGGCCCGTTGTCACGGAAAGATACGACACGGAATCCCCCATACCAGCCTGACTGGGAGAAAAATGAAAATGCACTCGTTGCCAGACCATTAGACAGGTCATAGCGCAATTTCCCGCTCAGAGACTGGCTGTCTCTGCTGTACACGCGATTAATGAAAATGCCGGGACCAACTTCTACCGGCTGCTTGTTGCTTGCTAAACACGGAAAGCCCACCAGCGAAACCTCCCTTTCTCCTAACCAGTTTACCTGATACCCGGCAGTGAGAAAGTCAGTCAGTTCTACGCCAGAAAGAGCATTAATGGCCGCAATATCGGTATCCAAAATATTTACGTTTTTCATATTCATCTCATCTATATTCTAAAGTGCGTTTTTTGTCTATCAGCCCGAGGATTGAAAATTTGAATATTTAATGTGACAGAAAAATACCTGTCACCTTTTCAAAAACTGCCTGCAATTGAATATCGAGAGAGTCCATTTTAAAATCCACCAGCTCAGCTTTATTATCGCAAACCGAATAAAAATAGGAGTCAAATGCGTCTGTATCTTCATCTTTAAAAATACGGAAGGAATTAATTTTATTATGCCCTTCAAATTCGGCATGAATACCATAGCGAACCGAGCCGTCATCGAACTGAACAACCCGTCGTACAGAATTAATCCGGACGTACTGTTTTAAGGCCCTCGCGAAATCGGCATTTAACGCCAACGCTCGTAAGATTGAATCAGCGGTTTCATTCTGCTTTTTACGATCATATTCAAACATCCCACAGCCGGTGTTACGAAAGACCGGCTGAAGAGCATTAACCAGGTTGAAGGAATCCACGTTTCTGTCGTTTCTGTACATGAGATATCTCCTGCCCCTCCGCTATACGAAGGGGCTTGATAGGGTTACTGCCAGGCTGCGATCACTTCTTCGCACTGGAAATGAGATAAGCACTGCTGGAGTAAAAGGGCCAGCACCGCTGTGTTAGGGACGCGATTGTTACACCACGCGTTGAATAGCAGCTGCCATGGACCGGCATAATACCCGGCCAGTTTCTTTTTTTGTTTATCTGTGCAGCAGCTGGAAATGGCCTGCTGATAAAGGCTTTCATTCTCGGCACCAGAGCGTTGTTGCAGTGCCTGATAAATATAGGAGTAGACAGAATCGGAGCAATTAGATGCATAGGCCAGATTGGTTTTCATAATACCTCCTGTGTTTTTGGGTATTATATAAAACTCCGACCTACTGGCTAATAACCCACACTGTAATTTCTTTTAAAAACACAATAAATTTTCAAAATTGGACCAGTGTGGATTTAAGCGAGCAGTTTAAATCTTTATGAACTAGCTTTCAAAGAGGTTGGTTTTTCGGGAAGTTTTTTGCCAGACCAGCATGTTGGTTTTTTTTCTGTAGTGCAGATTAGCTGGTACCTGCCCCTTCTTACCTCTTTGAGCAATGACTGTTTGAAATATGGTAAGCCCAGTTCAAAAACCCAGTAACGACCGTCTGCAAAAACGACTGAATTTTCAACGCCATCCGAAGCCACCAAGGATGCATCATTAAGTAGACGTTCTTCATAATGAAATGGTAATGAAAATGTCAGATATAACGCACAAAGTACAAAGATTCCTGTGAGACTAACTGCCAGTGAACCACAATAACCAGAATAAACATTTAAATTTCTTTTGATAAATTTCTCATGCAAGATTACAAGCAGACAGAATACACAAGCTACCAGCCCAAATCCTACATGCAGATAAAACTGTCTTATTTCATCATTCCAGACGATGTTGTCCCATTTCGTGCTTAAGATTGAACCCAACAAGGAGATAATAAAAGCGGCAATTTGAGAACTGATAAAGTAGGAGAAAGCTGACTTTGAAGTTATTTTTTTCATAGAAACAGGAACCTCTTTACCTCGTTCCTGATCAGAGAAAAGACACAAAACGCACCATGCGCAAAAAACTGCAAGTCCAGATGCAATAATCTCGCGTAAAAACATATTAAACGTTTCCGATAATGAATAAGTAATTACCATATCCTCTCCGTAAGTCTACATATAATTCAGACGTGACAAATAATTAAAGGCATTGCTATTCTATCATTATGCATTGCGTTTAAAATCATTTCTAATTCAGCAGAGTAGCGATACAGGCATTTCGCTATCCTAAAATCTGGTAGCTTTCCATTTCCTTGCTGAGATAAATCAAAATAATTCTATTTATTGCCTATTCGGATGCTGCAAAACCTTATAAATCCGGATGTATATCACTTAACAGTGAACCATTCGGTGACTTGCTCTCCGTGAGGTCCACCGGGTTTATCCAGTAGGGAACATTCTGCTTTTACCGTTTACTGCATACGCGAGCAGGAATTCTGTTGCAGTTCTGCATTTGCCTGCTTTTCCAGTGCTGTCATAACCCGGCGGAGCATCGCCAGAGCCTGAACAGGCGAGCTCCCAAACTGCACTTTCACTTCATCCGTATCATGATCCTGAATCAGGTCGAGGATGTTCACTTCGATCCCTGCCCCGTTTTCATCTTTTGCCGTGCACTGAATACTTACCCGGGTCACCGAATCCGTCAGGACTGGCAGTGGGTTAGTCTTGTCTACGTTGATAAAAGCCTTCTTCATTGCCCTGTTTCCCCTTGTCCTGAAAAAGTTACCGACCCGTCCGGATGGAGGGGTCGGTCAGAAAATCATGCCTGTCCCTTATTCATCTTCTCAGCATGCTTACGCAGGTACTCTTTCAGGTCAGCATGAGCATTGATGATATCGTTCATTTCATCATTGGTCAGAACAAGCGTGTAAGTATCAGTGCTGACAGATTCACCTTCTTTAAGCTTGGCTTCTTCAGCAATACGTTCAAAAATCGGGATCGCGGTGTCGGCAATGACGGTCACGGTCTTTTTGTTCAGAACGCTGGACATGGATGGTGCTTTACCTGCCGGGTTCTGTTTAGGAGCGCTGTCCTTTGGAGCCGGAGCTGGTTCCTGTACCGGTGGCGTAACCAGCGTCTCTGTATTGCTTTCATCATTCAGTTGATCCGGTACCGGGGTGTTAACGGTAGCATTACCTGCCGGTTGCTCATCACCGGAGTTTTCCGGAGTCTGCGGATCTGCCATGCGCTCTTCTACCTTGGCAGCTTTGACGAATTTCAGCGTGTTTTTCGTCGCTTTACCATAGATGGAGATCGCCTTGTTGATGTTATCTACCGCATCCTCACCGCTGTACATATACTCGTCCAGCGCAACGTACATGCTCACCTGATCGCTCACAAGCATGGTCTGTAGTTCAGAAGGCAGGTCCAGTACGCGAACCATCTGGCGAAGATGCTGCTCTGATTTACCACGTTTTTTTGCCAGTTCCGCAAAGGTCTTAGGCTCTTCTTTATCTTCAACAAGACGCTTAATTGAAAGCGCTTCAGCTACGACAGACAGCGCCAGGTTGGAGTTGCCGGTCAGGGTGAAGAGTTCTGCTTTTGAAGCGCTACCGCGAAACTCTTCGCAGCGAATACGAGTAATGCGTTCACGCCCTTCTGCTTCCAGCTGGCGGTTTGCAATAGCGATGGAACGGATACGGCAAGCCCCCTGACGCAGTACAGGTACGCCATTAACCATCTGAACAACGATAGGCGTCACGCTGAACGGGTCTTCCATGTAGGCATCGGCCAGGCTGTTCAGGTGTTCCACAACGTGAGGCATTGAATAGTAGAGCTCGCCCATACCGGCCGTGCGGGTGTTAAAGCCTTCCTGCTCTACAACAACCGAAGGGTCAATGATAAGGCCGTTACCTTTACGGGCACCGTTACCAGTGCGTTCCAGGTAACCACGAAGGCTGATTTCGTTGCTGTTGTTTTTTACTTCAGTTTCGATTGCGGACATTTTTGTTCTCTCTTTTGGTTGGTTGTTTAACTGCGCTACAACACAACAATACCAGGTTCGACATTTTTTCTAATAGGTTGCACAGAAGAAAAAGTAACTTTTCTTAAAAAAAATTCCTGAGACAATACTACTCGATCCGTCCGTTTTAAATCTTCACAACAGTGGGCCGTTTTTACGTTTAAGCAAAATAGCTGGTTCAGAAGGTGAGTCGGAGAGAAAAGTTACTTTTCCGGTTGTCTGGGCCAGTGATGAGAGAGTGGCAGGACAGGAATGGCTAAACCGGTGCGGGTCTCTTGTAAGTCGCAGGGGATTGAGGAGATATAGAGGTAAACCGGTACGTTCAGTTTTTGGATTGAGCCGGGCTTTTGGCCCGGGCTTAAGGAAGCGGAAATTTGAACGAACTGGCAGGTAATGATTTATGCCGCCGACAGCTGGCCGTCAGTGCTTTGCTGTTCTGGTTTGACAGTTGGGGGATAACCGGCAGTTAGCCGCTGGCATTCCGCATCACAGAAAGCCCTGAGGTTGCTGAAGACGGACTCCATGAAATCAGCATGAGCATACGAGTCTACAGGACGTGTCTTGTTATCTTTCATCTTGTTCTCCTCAATCATTATTAAAACCAGCGGATTTAGTTCCTGGCGCTCCATCTGCTGACCGGCTTTCCCAGAGAGCAGCGATGTGTCGGGTTCTGTTTCTCATTTTATCGTTTTCATCGGGCCCATCCGGCCGTATAAGAGACCGATTTGGCATGTTTAAGAAACGTACTGGCGACATTAAAAGCTGAGGTTGGCTTTGGAATAAAAGGATACTTTTCCCGTTTGTCAGGTCTTTCGCTACCGCTGCACGATGATTCTGTCAGGCATTCTGCGCCCTCCTTGGCTGTACATCTTGAAACAAGCGGTGGGATGTTCCCTTCCCCCTGCTCACCGCAGAATAATTGGCAAGTCCCGACGGTCGTTCCGTACGAGCCGGGTCCAAATAATGAATAAATACAACGCCACTTCAATTGTATTGACAATAGAAGTTAGGAGGATCATAGTGTCATTCATGGTGCGGCTTTCGCACCACCGCCCCGGCGGTACCGGGCAGAACTGGAGTACCTCATGAAACTTTCCCGTCAGACGACTTCTGATACTTCTGTTGATGGCCGTTCACGCGCATATGCCTGGGGCCGTGTCCATTATTTCATTATCGAACATGCACCAATGGCTGAGCTGGTCGCTATTGACGAGCTGCTGGAAAAAGCTGGCTGGAGCAATGACGGCTGTCCGAACTATGAGAAAGATGACGAGTTTGGTAATGCTGGTTACAGCTGTGGTTACTGGATCGATATTGACAGCGTGGGAAGCTTCAAGGCTGACTACAAACGTCTTAAGGGTGAGATTAGTGCGCATATCGCCTCAAAGGCGGCAGAGGTGGAGATCCGCGTACTGGACTCGATGTCCGACAAAGAATGTAAAGATGTTGCCTCGGTGGCATGTACTGTTCGCCGTGACTTACGTACGCAGTCCGAATCGCTTCATTCACTGCGTACTATCGTAACGGTTGATCATTACAATCCCTATGTGATCACCAGCCGCCCGCTGAGCATTTCCGCCTGGACACTTATCCACGACTGTCTGAAAACCGGCACCATCAATGACGTCTGTTCACGGTTGAGTTCATTAATCCTGCACTCTGAAGCCGCGATTGCCCGTTGTAAGGGAAGCTCCGACTACTCTTCGGAACACGCTCAGCTATCGTTTTTTGCTGGTAACGACTATGTCACCAGACGCACCCTTGTTGATGCAGCTCACGAAGAGGCTCTGCGAATGAACCGCCGCTTTGATGAACGTATTGCAATGAACGCGGATTCTGATGCCAGAAGGCTCCAGTGCGAATTCAACCTGAGCAACCATGTCGTACAGCGTCGGACCGTTGAATCTGCTCATATCCAGGCAATCAACGAAGACGTCACCCGTTCACAGGCGGAACCACGCTGCCCTGGAAAGCTTCTTCTGAAAATGACCAGTCATGAGGAAGTGCGGGACTCACTGAGCACCTGTTAGTCCAGCGACACCCCCTGCGGCTCTACTACCGGGCCGCAGTCTGCTCCGGCCAGATGGTGCCAGTGGCGTAATGAATTTGTTTAATAAGGCTGAGTATGATGAATAAAGAACAACTAATCGACAAACTGGAACGCGTGGTATGTGGTCAGTACTCCTACGAAATGCAGGAGCTTGCGTATTCGGCCCTCTGCTGCATTAAAGGCACCCCGGACGACTGCGCTAAGTTCCCTGTTACGCGTCCGCTGCCTGACACCTTAGTGGACGTATGGGACGAGATCGGGCAATACCTTGGCACAGGCAAAGCCATTGAAACTCGCAGTTGCGGCGTTTCGCTTCTGCTTCATGGACACTGCTACGATTCAAATCATGTGCTGTACTGGCGCAATGCTGGCGCACTTCCAGCAGCTTGCGATACGCCACTGGCTGGTGGGTCTCGCAAACTGTTCACCTGCTCAGCCTGTGGAGTGGACGGTCTGGATGAACCACCTGAAACCAGTTGCCACTGCTGCACAGAGGGGGCCCACTGGATTGAGAGCAGGCTCTTCACCTCCGGGCAGGCAGACCCTGAAGAATTTAGACCCGTGGCGGTCGTGAAAGAGTGTGCAGGCTCAACGCCGGATGATCGGCTCATCTGGAGCGTGATTGAACAGCTCAACGGCGAACTGGCGGAAGGCGATAAACTATTTAAGCGACGCTGACAGATCACGTCAGCATTTATATCAGACGAACTCCAGAATAATTTAAAGCAACCATGAACATGAAAAAGCCCAAAGCTGCATTACAGAATGCCATGAAAGAAGATGTGCCAGCTGTGACACAGATTCAGATGCGATCTACGGTTTCCAGAAAGGTTCGCTATGTAAAACAGGCAAATCGAGAGGGTCTGAAATTATCTGAGTGGATGTCGCGGCATCTCGACGCTGTCTGTGATACCGCAGATGAGATTCATAAAGGCAAACGCTCAACTCCGGTTGCGCCTGGGAAGATTCCCCCTGAGGTATACCAGGTGATATACGATCAGTGCGGCGGGTTCGTGGAGTGTGATGCTAATGCCCAGGTAATCTGGGAAGCCTGCCGTGATGCCATTCTTAACGGAGACAAAGGGTAAACGGCAGGTATCGCCTGTCATTTTTACCCTTGTGAGGAAAATCCTGATGAACCATGAGAGCCGAACTGTATACCTGAACACGGCCATTGAGGCCCTGTTGAAAGCTGAGGCGGCTCTGAACGAGCTGGCATTAGCCTATGTACTCAAACCAGGTGAAAAGGCAAGCGCATGCCATCCCCGAACCGGTACGCTTTCCACAGCTTCCCAGGTAAGAAAACTTCGCCGTGTTCTAGAAAAAAACAAGTTATGACGGCCCTTATACGCTGGCATAATGTACCGTGCTTCGCTCATCCCAGCAGTATGGGTTTTAAACTCTTCCATTTTTAAGAGTACGGGAAGAGCCTTATTATTGTCGCATACCCTACGGATGCATTGCAGTTCAAACCGCTGTTCGGTGCAATTATTGCTGTATCCGGCGGATTTGAAAATGACAGAAATAGTGATGTAAAGCTCCGCCATTAAAGAAATGCCCCGTAGTTTGGCGAATCAACTTTCTGAATTATCTCGATGAACACCATTTAAGGAAATCGAATGTGTGATTTTTGCAGGGCTGACGAAAATTACTTTCATATGGCAGAATGCGTGTATGACCAACTGGTTAAAGAGTATCCCGTAATGTGGCTGCGGGATTCAACCCGGATCGGGGCCTGCTACCTCTGTCGAGAACTGCTGTCGCCGGAGGGGATGGTCCTGGCGATGCAGAGCGCTTTCCCTGCGAAGGGATGGCGGCTGCGTATTTGGTACAATGAAACCATTGACGAAGAGATAGAACCGCAGCGTGGAGACTGTATTGAGCTGTCCTCCAGGGCGGACGCTCTGCTGTCCTTCATGTCGTTCCAGGAAAAGGTTTAGCGCTGCGGCCCCCCTCACAAAAAGGCGCTTTCCGCGACAAATCTGGTACGACCGGACAACGTTGAGTCAATTCTTGCTTCCCCGCAGAAGAATCCCTATGAAGTAAAGTAGAGGTAGGCATTACGCCCACCAGCAAACCTGATAACTGTTCTTTGCGTAACATCCTCAAACTTCTGGTGCCTTCGTAGACTGCGATGCGAATGCCCATGAGCTGAATTCACCGTATCATTTGACCGGATGCAGCGAGAACAGAAATGACAATGTTTGAACGATTTGCCAGACGGCCATAAAACTCTACTGGGTACAGAATAAGGACTGACCGCAATGGCTACGTTCTATGAGCTACCGACCAGTGAGAAGTCCATTGTTTCCGGTACGTGCCCGGACGAGCACCGGTGAAATTTTTCCCGACTGGATTACGCTAAGGCTTTTGAACGGTTTGCGTGAAGTGGGACTCTTTGGGTCTGGTTCTTGATTTATACAAAAGGCTATATGCCACAAGACGGGAGGAAAAAAGGGTTTCCCCGACTGGAGAAACCCTTTCAAAAGGTGCCGATGGCATACTAATCCACACCCCGAAAAGAGGGGGTTGCCCCCCTCTTTGTCAGCTACTTACCGGATTCGTAGGCCAGGATAGCAGATACCTCCCTTGTTCCGTCTTTCATCCGCAACTCGCAAAGCGAGTTTCGTGTGAGCCAGGTGAATATCAACAGCGTTAAACAAACTATTAATATGCACAAAACAATGGGTTGGTTCGGCATTTTCATGGCCTTCTTCTCCTGTCAACGCAAAGCAGAAGTGTCACCATCGGTGCGAAACAGAGATGTCATGCTTTGGTTCAGAGAATGCGTTTGACCGCCTCGCTATATACTTCCGAGCGTTCTCTTTTCCCAACAGAAATCACGAAAACGACAACTTTCTCGTCTATAACCTGGTATACAAGGCGATAGCCTGAAGACCGGAGCTTAATCTTGTAACAATCAGGCATACCACGGAGCTTGTTTGCTTCAATCCGGGGTGACTCAAGTACTTCAACCAGCTTCTTTTTCAACTGTTCACGTACCGTCGAGCCCAGCTTTCGCCATTCCTTTAGTGCCCGCTCGTCAAAATCCAGAAAATACGCCATCAGAGTTCATCCAGCGTCACACGTACTGGCTTAGGATTACGAAGTCGTTCTTTCACTATCTCCACAAGTTCAGCATCTTCATCACTCAGGAGTGTCTGTTTGAACGGCAAGCGTTCATTGTCAGCGATATACTCGAGCATGAGACGAAGCGCTTCAGAAGGAGTTACGCCCATTTTTTCAAGCGCGGCGTAAGAACGCGCTTTAAGTTCATCGTCAATACGTAGGTTAATGCTACCCATGTCTTACACCCCTTGTAATTACAAATGTCATTACAAGTATCGCACTACAACATGCTTAGGGCAAGTCACGAAGTAAGTCAGAAAGTAGTCGTAAGAACGGTGATCACTGTCCGCTTTGTGCCAGAAGCGGACTTTTTAAAAATATTGCGTGCCCAACAATTGGGCGCAGGTCACATCAAGTACCCTCAGAATTATAGAGAATACCTGAAATTTTTGTAGAGCGAGGTTTGTTACCCTGCCCGACCAGCGACATGTGGTTAGTTTAGTGATCAGAAATGTCGAGCGTTTGGTCGTTCATTGACGCGGGATCTTCCAACGGTTCCACATGAGTGGTGATATGGATAAAAGGCAGTGCGGTGCGGATATCATTCTCTATACGCTCGGCCCAGTCGTGCCCATATTGAACAGTCCATCGCCCAGGAACTAGGATGTGCATTGTCATAAACGCCCGCCCGCCAGCCTGGCGTGTACGTAGTGCATGGAAATCAAGCCCCTGTTCACGATATCCTGCCAGCAGTGACTCGATTTTTTTGAGTTCTTCCGTGGGTAGCGATACGTCCATCAGACCTGCAGCTGAACGACTCATAAGCTGATAACCAGTCCAAACGATGTTGGCTGCGACCAGCAATGCAACGATCGGATCGACCCAAAACCAGCCGGTCAGATAAACCAGTCCGACACCAAAAATGACACCGACCGACGTCCAGACATCGGTCAGCAGGTGATGAGCATCTGCCTCAAGAGTGATAGAGTTGTGCTGCCTGCCAGCCCTTAACAAAATGCGAGCCGTCACAAAATTAAGGATTGATGCGACTGTTGAAACCAGTAATCCGAGACCAATCTCCTCAAGCGGCTGTGGAGTTAACATCCGCTCAACTGCGGTATAGGCGATACTGGCTGCCGCCAATAGGATCAGAAATCCTTCGAAAGCACTCGAGAAATATTCGGCTTTGCCGTGCCCATATGCATGGTTCTCATCGGCCGGAAGCGCAGCCAAGGTCAGCATCCAGAGCGCCATTAGGGCTCCTGCGAGGTTAACTACGGATTCGATGGCATCAGATAGCAGACCGACCGAACCGGTCATTTTCCACGCCACACCTTTGAGTCCGATAGTGGCAATAGCCGTGGCAATGGAAAGCCAAGCGTAGTGCGTCAGCGGACGAGGTAACCCTTTTGTTTTAGTCATTATTAACTTCCTAAAATAGGACGACTAACTCACATTTCTATCCATGATAGATAATTAAACAATCATTTCGCCATGAATATTTTTTCGTTTTTATTAAATTTAATTAAAAAGTCTCTGCAAGTGCTGTTTCATCTTCTAGTAAACTAAATTTTATTTTTAGGGTTTTCTTCAACTTGAAGTAATATTATCTCACAACAGATTAGTCACTTAGGTTAACTGAGCGGCTTTTATATTTTTCAATTAAAATATGCAAAACTCCCATTGCACCATGTGCATAAAAATAGACCTCAATGAAAGTAGTAAAGAACTTATGCCAGTGGATTACTGTTTCAGCCAGATTTGACTGCATGGTATTCAACAAGAACCATAGGCCACCTGAAAGTGCTACAATTAGCAATGCTAGAACTCCAAATCCTTGGATTGTACTGGCAATACCTCCCGAATGTGCATCGGGCAGTCGGAAACTAGTCAACGTTTTTATATCTTGCTTAATACCACTAAAGTCAAGCCCTACCCATGAAAAATAATAAGTAAAACCTCTTTGAGTAAGCATCCAACTTAACATAATAAAACCACAAATAATCAGTCCTAACCCTGAAATAATGTGCATCCAGGTTATAACTCCTTCAAGACTATGTTCACCAATTGCTTCGGTCTCTGTCAGATTAGAGTTAATAATTTGTGATAATATTAGAAATGCCACAATGATGTGAAGAATACGAAAAAAAGGAGCGTAATCATGGGGTAATAGATTCCAGAGTCGCAATTTCATTAATGAGTCCTTAGTAAATTTATCGATGATCTTAATCATACAAAAGAATTATGGCACTGTTGCAAAGTTAGCGATGAGGCAGCCTTTTGTCTTATTCAAAGGCCTTACATTTCAAAAACTCTGCTTACCAGGCGCATTTCGCCCAGGGGATCACCATAATAAAATGCTGAGGCCTGGCCTTTGCGTAGTGCACGCATCACCTCAATACCTTTGATGGTGGCGTAAGCCGTCTTCATGGATTTAAATCCCAGCGTGGCGCCGATTATCCGTTTCAGTTTGCCATGATCGCATTCAATCACGTTGTTCCGGTACTTAATCTGTCGGTGTTCAACGTCAGACGGGCACCGGCCTTCGCGTTTGAGCAGAGCAAGCGCGCGACCATAGGCGGGCGCTTTATCCGTGTTGATGAATCGCGGGATCTGCCACTTCTTCACGTTGTTGAGGATTTTACCCAGAAACCGGTATGCAGCTTTGCTGTTACGACGGGAGGAGAGATAAAAATCGACAGTGCGGCCCCGGCTGTCGACGGCCCGGTACAGATACGCCCAGCGGCCATTGACCTTCACGTAGGTTTCATCCATGTGCCACGGGCAAAGATCGGAAGGGTTACGCCAGTACCAGCGCAGCCGTTTTTCCATTTCAGGCGCATAACGCTGAACCCAGCGGTAAATCGTGGAGTGATCGACATTCACTCCGCGTTCAGCCAGCATCTCCTGCAGCTCACGGTAACTGATGCCGTATTTGCAGTACCAGCGTACGGCCCACAGAATGATGTCACGCTGAAAATGCCGGCCTTTGAATGGGTTCATGTGCAGCTCCATCAGCAAAAGGGGATGATAAGTTTATCACCACCGACTATTTGCAACAGTGCCAAGCTAACTGGTTTAACGATGCTCAGGAACACACTTTCAATCTCGATATTCGTGAAGTCACGCTCAGTGATAAACCTGAAGTACCTGAAAACGATGCCTATGCTTACATTAATGAGCATGTGCCGGATCATGATGTACTTCTAGCAGGTTTCCCCTGTCAACCGTTTAGCCTTGCGGGCGTAAGCAAGAAAAACTCGCTCGGGCGCGCGCATGGTTTCGAATGTGAGGCTCAGGGAACGCTTTTCTTCGATGTGGCGCGTATTATCCGCGCAAAAAAACCTGCCATCTTTGTTCTTGAAAACGTTAAAAACCTGAAGAGCCATGACAAGGGTAAAACCTTTAAAGTCATCATGGATACCCTCGACGAACTGGGCTATGAAGTTGCGGATGCAGCTGAGATGGGCAAAAACGATCCTAAAGTTATCGACGGAAAGCACTTTTTACCTCAGCACCGAGAACGTATCGTTTTGGTCGGTTTCCGCGGCACTGTTGCAAATAGTCGGTGGTGATAAACTTATCATCCCCTTTTGCTGATGGAGCTGCACATGAACCCATTCAAAGGCCGGCATTTTCAGCGTGACATCATTCTGTGGGCCGTACGCTGGTACTGCAAATACGGCATCAGTTACCGTGAGCTGCAGGAGATGCTGGCTGAACGCGGAGTGAATGTCGATCACTCCACGATTTACCGCTGGGTTCAGCGTTATGCGCCTGAAATGGAAAAACGGCTGCGCTGGTACTGGCGTAACCCTTCCGATCTTTGCCCGTGGCACATGGATGAAACCTACGTGAAGGTCAATGGCCGCTGGGCGTATCTGTACCGGGCCGTCGACAGCCGGGGCCGCACTGTCGATTTTTATCTCTCCTCCCGTCGTAACAGCAAAGCTGCATACCGGTTTCTGGGTAAAATCCTCAACAACGTGAAGAAGTGGCAGATCCCGCGATTCATCAACACGGATAAAGCGCCCGCCTATGGTCGCGCGCTTGCTCTGCTCAAACGCGAAGGCCGGTGCCCGTCTGACGTTGAACACCGACAGATTAAGTACCGGAACAACGTGATTGAATGCGATCATGGCAAACTGAAACGGATAATCGGCGCCACGCTGGGATTTAAATCCATGAAGACGGCTTACGCCACCATCAAAGGTATTGAGGTGATGCGTGCACTACGCAAAGGCCAGGCCTCAGCATTTTATTATGGTGATCCCCTGGGCGAAATGCGCCTGGTAAGCAGAGTTTTTGAAATGTAAGGCCTTTGAATAAGACAAAAGGCTGCCTCATCGCTAACTTTGCAACAGTGCCATGTAAGGTGGGATAGGTAGAAGAGGAGTAGACGCTTGTAAGCGAGGCAAAAAAAAGGCACGGAAACCGTGCCATAAGAGTATGTGAGAAAAAATCAAAATCAGGGAAAGAATCAAGCAGCTTGTGAAACTGAATCTCCAACTGCAAGATTTAAATTTCTTAGGTTATCGAAAACTTCAGATACTAAGTCATTACGGTCGTGGATTTTAATCCGCCCACCGGTTAACTCTGAAACATAAACGGTATGGCAGAGGTCAGTAACCACTTCGCCGTATTCATCAACGACTTCCAAAGATGCAATCATCGGAATATAAGAAGCCGCAGCATAGCTCTCATAAATACTTATTATGGAGTCATTGTTGCGTCGAGAAATTACCCTACCAGAAGGTAAAGCCTCATCTTCCATATAGCAATCAGATAGGTCCTCACAGAAGTCATTTTCTTTAAGTGAAATATTAAGGGTCAATTCACTGTTGATAGAGCGTGAATAAGAATATTCACTCAGTTTATAGCAAGCCAAACTTATATCACTAAAAGTTTCATAAGCTTTATAGAGGCTCGATGTTATAGACTCAGATACAAATGTTATTAGTCCAATAAAATGAGTATCCCAGAACTGTTGCAAAGCAAAACGGGCAATCATAACCTGACCATCAACCTGCATCAGTCTGTTATATTCATCCCGGTCATAACCTTTCGACTGAGAAACATCATTAGACATGCTAAGAACTTCACTACAAACATCATCATATTCAAAACGGCTAGTTGCAAAGTGTTTTCCTGAAATCTCAAGGTACTGACCAGAGACTGCGTCAAACACCTCAAGAAAGTAACAGAGTCGAGATTTTAAAGATTCTCTGTTTAAAGCTTCTATTTCATTCTCAGAGATACTATCGACATATAAATCAACAGCATTCTTGAGTTCAATAGCTTTGATATTACAGGTAAAAGAAAGCTCGTCACTTTGACAATGGCAAACACTTAATACTATATCCGCCTCATCAAAATCTATGCCAAGATAGCTCAGAACTGCTCGGACATAGTTTTTATCATCAGATGAATGTGTCATATACACTACCTCAAATTTGAGAGGAAGTGCCCCAGAAGGGAAGCGACTTCCCCACTGGGTTAGATAAAAGTTTGGTTAAGCTAAAAGAAGATGCCAGCGACAGATTTTACATTGTCATAGACAAGTGTCTTCAGCCAACCAAAGTTACTTTTTTGGACTGAAGCAAAAGGATCATTGAGACGCGTTACGAAAATCGTCAAAAGCTTCAGTTATTAGTAATGTGCGATCAGTTACTCTGTATCGGTCATTACTTTCGAGAGATACGTAAGTTGAATGCGAAGAATCACAGACAACACGCCCTCTTTTATTGATCAATCTTACTTCCATCATCACCGGCACATTGATAATTGAAGCAACATCGGTATAGAGGGATATGAGGGCATCATTGTCACAATATAACGCCCCGTTCCCATCAAATGTATCGTTAAACTTAATATATATATCTGGCATATTTGCCGGATAATCATCAGTATTGAAATCAATGCATAACTTTAAGTCATCATTAATACGGCGATTAATCTTATGCTGCCCAACACGTACAAAGCCATGTTCAACAGCTTTGATAATCCTTAAAGTTTCATTAAGACAATCTGTAATTCTTTTCTCGACAAATGAGATAAAGTCACCAAAGTCGGAATGAAAAAACTGTTTAAGTGCAAATTTCGCAACTAACACTTTCCCATCCACCTTCATTTTATCGAGATAAAGATTTCTTATAGCATCAGTAGAAGAATTAGCTTTAGATAACTCTTCACAGTCATTAATAATCATTGAAACAATATCAATAACTTTAACTGGGCTTAAAGTATTACTATATCCGCGAATATCAAACGTAAAAAATCCGAAATTCTTAAATACTCCAAGAAAATAAATTATTTTTTGTTTCAAAAGAATAGAATCGGAGTAAGATGCGTTGTGCTTTATTAGTTCAGATATGTAGAGATCCAACATACAATTTAAATTATCGATATCTACATCGTAATCAAAGGTTACTTTGTCGAACGAAGTATCAGATAATTGAACGGTTATATCGTCAGCGGGAACATTAAGGCCTAAATTTTGATAAAGAAAGGCACTAACAAATTCCACGTGGTCAGATTCTTTAAACATTTACACTACCTCATGACTAAAAAGGAAGTGCTTCCCACCGGGAAGCAAGTTCCCGGATGGGTTAGATTAATTATAAAAGAGTTCTTCAGAAGGTACATGCATTTCTGGTTTGAACTGTTTTAAGGAGTTGTTTATAGCTTTTCGATATAACCCTGAAGAGTGTGGCTTAAACATTTGATATTCCGTAACGAGCAGAGGAGACGTAAAGCATCCTAAGTTCACTAGTGAAATATTTGATGTTTCTTCACAAACATCTAATTCAGCGTATATCCGCCTCTTCATTACCCTGCCTGCTAAATAGCGACGAACATGATTTATAAACTTGTCCGCATCTGATATAGAATTAACTATATAATCAGATGTGACTATCTGATTAGATACAGTTTCAGGTATAGCTTCGGCTATTATTTTTACGTTCATTTCATAATCAACACTATGGAAGCAAGCAAGAATTTGTGGCTTCGCGCTTTCTAAAATCTTTTCAAGAACAGAAAAAATCAGAGAGAACTCGTTTAAAATTCGCTTTTGTATAAGTCCATGTAGATGTTTTATGAAAGGAGAACCGTGTTCAACAAGGCCTAGTATAAGATCCTTAGAGGCCAAATCTGAGCGGTAATAAACGTATTCTAGATTATCCCGGTTAAATCCTTTGATAAGCAAATCAGGCTGCTCTGAGACCAGTCGTAAATGAGTTGAAGCTATAGAAACTTCAAAACGAAAGTTCGCGAGATTTACAGGGCCTGCTTTTAATGTAGCCGCTTCGGAAAAATAAATGAAAAGAGGATGCAAATCATCGTTACCACAGTAAAGATGGTCTGCGCCCTTAAGATATTTCACCAAATGAGGTAGAAAAGATATTACTGGAATATCAGCCACAAATCGAATATGCCGAAATGGTTTTGAATCCAAATATATATTTTCCACTACAGCGCCAACAAAACCCATTTTAACAAGAATAGATTCAACTAACTTTTGTATCGCATTCATTTAAATACCCTCTTAATAGAGGGATTTCTCCCAAAGGGAGAAATCCCTATGGGAGAAAATAATTTTAATTAATAATTGTAGCGAAGCGCATGTTCTTTTTCACTAAGATGGTTTTCATATTCCGACTTACCAGAACTTAAACACTCTTTGAAAAAGACCTTTGAAAAATTCTTCAAGTCACTTCGGTTGTTAATTTCTTTGTCAGACATCAACTTAGCTGAGTGTGAGGTATCCACAGGCCCCAACCACCATTCATATTTAATATAAACACAATTGGTTTTTGTATGTCCATTTAGAAATCGTTTTGCATTTCTAAGTATTTTTCTACAACCGTTAAGGTCTGAAAGTAAGATATCTGGAGCAATGAGCTCTTCCAGAATATGACCAGGTAAGCCTTTCCTAAAAAGCTCAACATCGTAACTACAATACCAGTCACGATAATTAAAAGCTTTAATAAGTCTTTCAGGTGTATCCAAAGATATCTTATTCAGGATTTTTAATGCAAAGCATACAGCATCTTTTAACAACTCGTGCACCTCAACATTGATAAATGAGAAAAACGAGCTTAATTCTTTCTCTAAGGAATTATACAACTTACCGTAAATATCCTGAGAAAAAAGATACTGCAATCTTTCTTTATTATAAGTGCAATTCGAAATTGAATAGACTTCTCCTCTTTCGATTTTGCACCCTTCCCTTAAAACTATAGGAAACCTCAAATGGTTAACAATGAAAGAATGATTCTTTCTTTGCTTCAAAGCATCTAATTGAAATTTCGTAATTTCCTCCAGATTTGCATCTTCAAAACCTGGAAAGGGAATATCACAGAAACAAGAACTATATGCTTTTGCTGATTCATACATAAACTCCAGTGAAACATCAGCATCAAAAGACATACCAGAGAACATGCCCTGCCCATTGTCTAAAAATGTAATGTTTTTAACCTGTATTTTTTTATGTTGAACAACCAAAAAGGCATTAATGATTTTTTCGATAATTTTCATGTGATCCTCTCTCAATAAAAAAGGGATCACTCCCATATGGGGTGTGATCCCCACATGGGTATAATTTAATTAAAAATCTGTAAGACCTAAATCTTTATTTCTACCACAAACTGTAGAAGATATAAGACGTTTTACTCGCTTTCGAGCACTTCGGCCTGACGTATCTTTCAAGTACATCGGTAATGACAATGATGAGATTTGATTACTTCGCTTATGATGGCAGACTATATAGCCCTGCCTCCACCCCGAACGCACAAACTCACGGATGCGGTTAATATATGCCGAAGCTTGAGATTTTGTACTTATCGATTCAGAACACTTTAAGTTCTGTTCGATAGAGTAAAGCTCAGCCGCCATTAATTTCACCTCATACAGGTCATCCCCATAACTTATAGTTTTCAACAGCTCTTCCTTTTCCCGAATGAAAAATACTTGCTGCATTCCAAGGATCAGGTCATAGGCCTCTCGAAAGAGGTCGATAAGCTTATTACGAACATAAATCATAAACTCCTCAAAGTGCTGAAGCCAGAAATAAGCCGCATTACTTATTTGTGAATTGTGAGAACAAACAAGCCCTTTAGCAAGCTCGACCTCTTCCTCCCGAAAAGTAAAGTTACTTTTCTTAAACCGACTTTGTTCAAAAATGCTTTGATGCATTTCTATCCATACAGAAACAAAACCGAGGGATTCAAATTCTTCGTTTAACAAATGTAAACTTTCGAAGATTTTCTGAATTTCGATCCCGATGTCATATGACAGTGGACATTCTTTTATAGAATAAACATAACCGGGTAGGAAGTGAGATAAATGCTCAGTTCGCAAATATAAACTGAATTTAAGTTCTGTCAGTGGTTGTTTCAAAGATAATTTAGATGATTCGCTTATATTTACTGGTTCAACACCATTTCTAATCAAAATAGCTTTTACCAGGTCCGTAGCTAACTTCATACAGCCTCCAGTCGTTATTGAGGCCTCCCTGATGCAGGTTGGCCATCAGGGAAAATATGTAAATCAATTAGCAACCAATCAGACCGTTGCCATTACATTGTCAATGTATCTGACAAGGGATGGGCGGTCGTCCTGTAAGGCAAAACGGCGAAGGTCATCAAGATTATACGCAGGAAGATAATCAGCGTAACCTCGAATACGAAGGTCCTCAACCACAACTTTTATATACTCAAATCGTCCAAGATTTCCTTTTAATGGGGGTTTTCCTGGACTAGACAGCATATCGTCTGCTTGCTCCCATGTGATTTCTTTAGCTTCACCACTATGTAGATCAAGATGGACATATATGAATGACTTATAATCTCCACGGCAACGAAGATAATATTTCGGATAGAAATATTTGTCACAACGCAACAAACACGTTCCTGAAGGACGAACTACGTACAACAGGTTTCTGTCATTTTCTAATATGCCATGTTTCAAAATCGTTATATCTATCTCATTATCATGCAGCAAATAGCATGACGATGGTTCATTGACGATGCGCGATTTTATAACAGCAGCAAATTTATTAAAAACTTCGTTAGTTTGAAAATTCATTAAAATGCTCTCCGATGTAAAACGACGAGCATCACCATAACGGTAATACTCCCGTTATGGGTTTTAATAGTTTATGGAATAACCATGTCATACAACCGACCATAGCCAGTAGT
Organism: Enterobacter cloacae; assembly: GCA_014169315.1. NCBI lineage: Bacteria > Pseudomonadati > Pseudomonadota > Gammaproteobacteria > Enterobacterales > Enterobacteriaceae > Enterobacter > Enterobacter cloacae. The sequence continues at coordinate 235,200 of AP022134.1, forward strand.
ACCGCACATTTATTTAACTGAGCAAGCATCTCAGCCGTGAAAAGACCTTAAAGGCAGGTAATTATCACGAAGGAAAGCGGTTATCTTATCAATACAATTTAAAAAATAATATTGATAAGATAACCCCCCCCGCAAAATGCGGGGGAGTTATCGTTGTTACAGCTGATTAAGACATTCAGGAGCCCAGTGAATCGGGAATCCATCCTGCCCTGTTAACTGGAGAACATCGTTCCAGTCGATACCCTTTTTCCCATCAGGAATATCTTGTGCTGGTTCGAAGACTTCAATTGTCAGCTTTGATGCGGGATATCGTTTAGCCAAAAACTCAACCATGCGGCTTTGAAGTCGCTGAGCAGCTTCGATACCGGCACGAGTGCCTTGTGAGTTAGCAATATCCTTATCCGCCCAGATATAAAAGTTTATATATTTTACATCCGGCGGAGGCAGTAAAAAATCAGGAACAGTAACGTTTTCAAGGCACCATGCGGAGCTGGCTGCCCAGCATGGTGTTGAAGTCGCTTCTACAACAGAAAGCGCATTCTCGATCCCTTCAGCCACTCCCAGTGTCCAGGTCGAACTACCTGAATCATAGTGAGGGTCAAACAACTGAATTGAGCCACCTGTCATATCGGCAGGAGGCTTCATCATCAGCTTTGGATTTTCTACAGGTGCCTTATCACCGTTTTTGTCTACGTATGTTCTATGGATAGTCAGAGGCCGACCTCGGGTGTCACGATAGATTGCAATCATTCCCGGATAGATAATCGATTTCTGCTTATCTTTATCCCAATAGTAGATCCGGTTATTAAAGCCTAAATCCTTTGGTAAGTGACTCAGTAAGCGGGAGATCCCACGATTACGGAGGTACAAAGCAACAGGAGTATTAGGCTTTATTTCACCGGTATAGTGATACATCACATCAAGTTTTCGCATTCGCTTTGCCACTTCCTCTCGGTCAAGAGTTTCTGTGGCACGAACTGCTGATTTATAGCGTCGTTCATTTTCAATGTCGGCGTCAGTTAACGGAGCATGCAGATCCATCCCGAAAAAATCTGAGAGAATCTTTTTGCAAGTCTGCGTTTTACTTAATTCATAATATTTCGCCAGAACATCAATTCCGTCGCAAAACTCATTTACCGGAAAGTCATTATGGATCGCACATCCGGTATAAAGGTCTTTTTGCCGGAAACGAAACTTCGATTTCCCTGCGCCAGTAAACGGGCAAGGAACCTGGCTCGGGGCTTTTGCACAAGCGTCTTTGAAAGCAGGTATTCTTTCGAATATATACTTCCAGCCAGACACTTCAGCAATTCGAGCATGAACGAGTTTAATAAAGTGTTCAGATACTTCCTGTGGTTTACGACGAAGAGCCGGGGATGCATAAGTCATGATGATCTCTCTTATCTGGCATTGTGAGTTTCTCAATGCCTTCTGCGGTGCAGAAGACAGGGAGAAACCCACAACGCAGAATTTAAGAAAGAGGGCCCGGGGGCCCTCAACATTTATGCTTCAGTCGTGAAGCCATTATTCTCAAGACGCTGTATGTAGTTATCTACAAGTAACGCAGCCTGCTGGCTATTACCCTCCGCTATAGTGACTTCGCGGAAGATTCTTTCCTGAGGGCTATCATTGCTTATAACTTCACCAACACGTCCGAAAATACGGACTTTATGCATCGCACCGACTTTTTCATGTTCTACACGGTAAGTTTTTATCTGAGTCATATTTTGCTCCTTATTCCTTCATGGAGCAAAAAGACCCACCGGGGCCTTTTTGCCCCGATTGGGTAGAGTTTATTAAGAAAGTATTTGATGAACTAGCTTACTGACTTCAATAGACAATAAAGAAGTATCATCAACTGTTACGAAAGTGTCCGTTTCAAAACCAATTATTTCATCAGTCTTAATACCAACACCAACGATTTCTATTCCATTACATTTAGCCTTTTCCATAACTTCGACGATAGTAAATTCCGATTTATTCGGATAACCATCAGTTATAAGAAAAATTATTTTCCTATCGAATTGGCTGTCAAGTAACAGATCAACAGCTGCCATTAAAGCAGATCCCGTAGGGGTATAATAACCCTTACATCCAAGAGTGAATTTCGATAGAGATTCCTCAACGCTTTGATCAAACGTTTTGATAATCTCAAATTCACTTTCCTTGAAGGGAAAAACTATATTGGAGACATGCATTTTTGACAAACTTTCAGCGGCCATCGATAAAGCAAGATCTGACTTAATGGCATGAATATATCTTTCATCATTAGCCATTGACGCTGAAATATCACGAACTAATACGAGGCCAACATGCCCTCTATTTTTAGATTCGCTTTGAGCTCTGAAGACATCACGAACTCCCATTTGTGACAGAATTAATCGATTTCCATCGAAGGTAATTCCACGCTCATGAGTTTTGTTTCGGCCACGCATTTTAACCTGCTGTAAAACAGACAAGTCGCTACCGATTGAATGACTCAGAGACAAAGCCTCATTGTAAACATTCAAATCGATAAGGAGATCAGGGATATCCCATTCAGAAGCACCGAATTCGGCTTTCACGTCATCGGATACTTTTGATGCAATACCTTCAATCTCTTTAGCCAAAGCATCGTGATAATCTTCGCTATCCTCATCACTGCTAAGAAAGGCATCCAACAAATCTGCCAGTATCTCCCATTGAGCCGATGAAAAGTTACTTTCATCTTCAACGTTAGTCGAACTGGCTTCATCTGATTCACTCTCGGAAGGGTTAATCGCATCAGTATCGTCTTCAATAATGTTATCACCCGTGGGATTGCCACCGGTGGGTTCATTATTTCCCTCGTTATCTTCAGCAAGTTCTGAAGGCTCAGAACATCCCTCTTGAGCAAGATCAGCGTTATCGGAAGTATCTGCCTGACCTTCACTATCGTCCTCAGAATCATCCTCACGACTATCAGTCGACGTAAGCGATTTATCTTCTGATTCGGTATCGGTATCGGTCTCGGATTCATCATATGCCTCCTGCTCCTCCTGCTCTGTCTGCTGCTGTTGTTCCTTTGCCTCATCCCGCAGTCTCTCTAAAAGAGCCAGGGTCTTACGAGCAAGGGATTCACAGCCCTGAGTATTTTCACAACCAAGAGCATCATGAAAAATTTCCTCAACATCAGAAATTACTGGAGAAAGTATCTTTTGGGCATAGTCAAAAAACGGATCGAGGGTTTCTTTGTGACCTACCTGCTGAAGGACTTTTACTCGCAATGAGTTAAGCAGATACCACTCAATAAATAGGACAGGATTTTCCGGACGAGAAGATATATCAGGAGTCATCCTTCCGGCTTTAACCATCAGTGCGTAAGTGGCTGCAAGCCGCCGCTTTGCATCCGGATAATCGTTACCAACCTTCTCTTCCATCTGTACATCATCGAACAGATTTATAAGCCCGGTAAGACGTTTTGCCCTGCTATAAGCTTTACGTTTCTCAGCGAGGCTCTCAAACTCTGCATTCATTCCGTCATCGAAGCGTGTAAACCCTTCAGATGACATGAGAACACTATTAAAGGCGTCACTGTAAACCTCACTGACGGTATAGCGACCATGACCAGCTTCATGACAGGTAAAACCTTCAATCAGACTGACAAAGTCATCATCGCTATAATCGCCGTTTGGTAAAACACAAACTTTATTGACAGGATCAAAATACGGTCCTTTGGTATTGTCGTCTATTACAACTCTTACATCGCCTAAGCCGCTAATGACTTTTGCTATATTCTGTAAACGCTTAATATGGCGCGGCGATGATTTAAGATCTAATTTCATAGAATACCTCTTTATAAAAAAGGGGTACTCACCCAGATGGTGAAGTACCCATCTGGGGTTTTTAATAAAGCAAACAGTTACCAGCCTTTGAGCTCGATATCAAAACCATTTTCAGCATTGTCTTCCTGTTGCGAAACTGATTTCTCAGGTTCAGCTACAGAATCAGTGTTTGAAAACGTGCTGTTTTTTATATCGTTCTCTACGACAGGTTCAACCTGAAACACATTTGTTGAATCTAAAATAGCTTCAATACCTGTGTTCTGTAGCGCGTTCGGTTCTGTTTGTGAGCTTTGATTAAATGATCTGGTAATAGATTCCAACCAGTCAGTAACCTTTTGCTCTCCTGAAATAATACGCTTTAACATTGAAGCATCACTCATGAAATAAAACCACTGCTGTAACACCGCAACGTCGCGAGGTTCAGAAATGGCACCTTTAGGTAAATTATTCATTATGTGTTTTATAGCTTCTGCAAGTACTGCCGCCTCTTTATGTATAAACATGAAGCTAATGATCTTATTTTGCATTTGCTTCAGTCGGTCAATAGTACTTGAGCGCAAATTATTATTTTTACTAATTTTTTCATAAACCCTCATTGCTTCTTCTGCCAGATCTGTTATCAATTGTTCCTGATAGTAGTCCTGGGTTTCATCACCTTCAACGCTAATAGGCGTAAAAGGAATAAAGTGAGCAATATTAAATCTAAAGGATTTTATGAAATCATCTTTAGTTAATTTCAACTGATCAATCAAAGAAGACATTCTTGGGCTTCTATTTTTTTCAGCCTCAATATGCATCTCATAATTGTCTACAACGTTTTGAATACATGCCTGAAACTCTCGTTCAATCTCTTGGGCCCCTTCCAGAAACTCTTCCATACTGGAAACTGGTAAAATCCACATATTGCTATAGCGGATGCACAAGCGTGAGCAAAGGGTTGATATTCTGCTGGTAATCGTACTTTTGAAGCTAAGGGCTTTTATGTCAATCCAACGTACTTCGCTTTTAGATACGCTTTTTTGATCCGTAATATCATCTCCATCATAAGACAAATCGATTTTATCGGTTCGACGCGATCCTTGACAGCCACTTATTTCAATTTTTGTTATAACTGCACCTTCCAGTAAATCTGGATATGATTTTGCAAAATTCTCAGAGATTTGTTTTGCAGATACTTTGTTAAGCATTGAAGTATTTAAAGTCATGGGTTTCTCCAAAAAAAAGGGGAAACCCTCCCCAACGGGAAAGATTTCCCGATAGGGTTGATATTAAAGCTTCTCTGGTGCAATTAAAAGAATACCGGGAAACTCAGCGGCAACATCATCATTGCCCATTGCTCCCTGATACATATAACCTTTTAATTCCATTTCTTTAATTAGACCTTCCATATTTATTTTACCATCATGATAAAACAATAAAGAATAGTCGTTATTCAGTTGCATAAGTCCAGTAAAATTAGTTCCGTTTTTTGCTATAGCAATGGTAGCAGCACCATCCGTACTTAAAAACGCACTAAATTCAAGATGGGATAACTCTGAGATACAAATATCAGAGGTTTCATAACAAATCCCATCTAACTCGACTTTTTTGCTGTGAAATACTCCAGCGATTTATCCTTGTCTTCGCCAAGAGAAAGATCTATAGCTTGAAGAACAAGATCGACCACATGTAAAGGTAAAGCAGAAGCAAAAGCTATTTTGAAAGTGTCAAGAAGACTAAAGGTTTTTAACGTCATCGACGTGCCAACCCAAGCTACTAATTGACGAATATCCATCACACTGTCTTCTGTACCAGAGTCATTTACTGCAATCGCTACTCTTACGAACTTCTCAATGACCTGAAAAGGCAAAGAGCTATATCGTTTAGTAAGCACATTGGTTAAAGCAACTTTGTCGGGCTTCTCCATTTCAACTATCAAGAACCGCTTTATAAAAGCTGCATCTTGACGTTGAGAAGAAACGAACCGGCGAGCGCCTCCACTCATGTTTGTGTTTGCAGTACCAATAAATCGCGTGTAGCCATTAGCAGTTATAACCTCACCACCATTAGCACTGAGTGACCAGGGCTTACGTTCAATGGGCATGTGAAGTTTTGCTGCCGTATCAGGATCGATTTTGTCCACTTCATCCAGAAGAATGAGGTGACCATTACGAAATCCCGTTACCAAATCGCTGTGTACAAAACCTGTATTACCACCATTAAGACTGCGCTCACCTTCAAGCTCATCAACTCGAATATTGCTGTTGATCTGCTTAATTGTCAGCGGCCAATTCATCATGTGGCTAATGTACATTACCATTTCAGTCTTGCCAGAACCGGACTCACCTTTAAGACACACACTTAAATCTATATCCGGACTGATAAGCAGTTTAACCACTTGTTCAAGTATTCGGGGATTTGGTATGTAGTCTTTGTTCAGCGGAGCTCGATACGAGGTTTTAGTTTTGAAAACAGGCACAGCCATCTTTGGATCCATTTCTGGAATACCAAAAAGGTCCTTTGCTAGAACTAAAAGATACTCATCTTTATCCACATAATGTTTTAACTTTATAACATCCGGGGAAAGAAGAGCTTCTAATTTTTCATAAGCATCAGAAGATGTTTCATTTAACTTCATAGCGGCATTAGACATTTTTAACTCCGGTAAAATGCAAACACCGCCCTCTGGCAGATGTTTGCCAGTGGCATTTTATTTGAGATTCATTTGGCAAATAGTTGCCATCAGTTTCCTGATTTGAGGCACATTATAACCAAGATGATTTCCCACTATTTCAAAAGCTTCAGACATGATCCATTCAAAATGATTTTCGAATATTGGATTTATTTCTAACTTGCCAAAAGCGTTTCGTTTAGTTAACAGATCACATGAAACAAGCTCGTCAAACAACTCTAATGTGGATTTAAAAGCTTTTATGTAAACATCCATAATTTCCCTGTCAGTCCATTTAACAGCCAGTTTTTTTTCTGACATTAAATAATCCTGATCAAAGAAGATGTCCCAGCCCATATCGTCATTGCAATCATGCAAAATGATTTCATCATCATTCCTGCATTCAGCTAATTTCGTGTTTTCACTAATCGAACGATGCGAATGATAATAGAGCCATGATTTTAATTCCGCTCTAAATTCACATGCATCAAGTCCATGAGATAAACAAGTGTATTCAAATGATTTTGACATATACCACCGTGTTTCAGCTTCTAAAAGTGGATTCACTGTGATATTACCATTGTCATCTTTGAAGAATAACTTTCTCCTCAACACTAGTTCTTTAATGATTTCCAAAGACTCTTCCATAGCGGATAGAAAAACAACATACACATCCTCAGGGGTCCATTCTATTACCAGACCACCCAAATCTGGGTTATATTCTTCAACCGAATATAGATAATCTGTTTCTGCTGCAAAATTAATTGTATGCAAAATCTGATTTTTAAGTAATTTGGATTTTTCATAAAGGTGATTTTCACGCCTTTCAGAATCATAATTTATCTCAGAAATGTTACTTTCATCTGATTTAAAGTTTAATCCGGACGTGTATGCATCATTTAAATGCTCTTTGGGTGAATCAACTATTTGCGTTATTTCATCTTCATCTATATCGAATATAGAAAAAAAACTAAGTTGATTACTACTTATTGCAGTAGCCCTAAATTTTTGTTTCATGGGGACTCCAAAAGGAGAAATCCCATGAAGGGATTTCTCCCCTTTAGGGTGGGTTTAATGTCAGATCTGATTAAAGCTACTTTGTCCAAAACCTTTTAGAGGTTTAAGTATGTGAGCCAACTTACTTGTTGCTACCACTCTCATGTAGTCAAGAGGATGTTCTCTCCCTTCAATCATAATAGTATCGACAACAATATAACCGGAGACCATCAACTCATCACCCTGATTTATACCAGTGAAACAGGTTGAATACATTTCAGGCGACACCTTGATTTGAACTGAAAATTCTCTCTCAGTGATTTCACCATCAACTTCTGTCTTCATCCTATTTTTGAGCTTTATTAACAAACCTATACTCTGGTCAGTCATTTTTTTCTCCACAGCACTGATAACTATCCCGGACACTTTTACTTCATTGATATATTCAAGATATGACATTTTCCGCTCCTCGATTTGTTCAAAGAGAAGCCCCGTTAGGGTTCCCCCTTAACAGGATTAAATAAATTTATTAGTTACATACATGAACGTGCAGACTACCAAACAGGCAATTCCGGCAATATGTAACCAATTTCTTGTTGGTTTAGTTGGTGCAATCGCTAAAGAGTTCTCCAACTTCTCTGTTACAAGACGTCGATTCTCTGCTTTAGCCGCATCATCTAAATATTGAGTTTCACGCTTAGCGAGAGTCTCAATTTTCGATTTTATTGCATGGTCCCATCCTTTAGTTTCAAAAACGCTTAACTCACTAAAGGTGTGCGTCATGAGATCTTCTGGGAAACCCAGTTTTTTCATTAACGGACGAATGGTATCATACATTTTTTCTACATTTTCGTAGTGGGCCTTTACTGCGACATCAAAACGCTTACGTAAAGTTAATTTTTCACGTTTGCAAATGATGTCCGAAACCCAATTTATTAACTGCTCATTTTTGAGTTCACTGGCTTTTTCAAGTGAGTAATCCAGATTATCCACGTCAAGAAATGAATTTAATCCGTATTTTTCAAACTCCTCAACAAGATATTTATCCAGTTCAGTTAAGCTTTTAAAAAGTGGTACATCTGGGGAAGCTTTAAGAAGCTTATAAGCTCCTTCGAAATCAATTTTCTTGACCACGAGCTCCACAACATCCACATGATAATAGCTTGAATAAGCAGAAAGCTTTTCGGCCAACAAAGACACAGGCTTAAGAGACTTAAGTTCAATGATATTTGGGCCGTCCTCATTCAAAATAACAATCAGTTCATTATCACGTTCTGTATATTTCATCAGAACTTCTAAGAGCTGTTTGTTTAGCGCCTTATCCATCTCTGGAATAATTTCACTAAAGGTTTGATGAAGGGCTTTACTGCGAGCTTTATTTTTAGACATTTGGGGTCACCTATATATAGTAAGAAGGAAGAAACAAATTTTTGTTTCAACACGAAGGCAAAGCCTGTCATTCATCTCCCGTAAGCTATGAACCGCCTGATTTATACTATCTGGCATTAGAAGTACGCAACAAAAATAGCCCCAGGAGGAGCTAAATTAGTTACGGTTTGGTAAATTCAGATTGCCTTTTGCAGGCATGGGAAGTGCACCAGCGACAAAGGTGACATTTTGCCGGTGGTGTCTTACAGCTTGTTTAAGCTGGCCGCTTTTCACGGCTAAATCAACGCTTAACGCGAAAGTAACTTTAAGCAAAGTTACTCAAATTTGGGAGCTGATATTTAAGCTCATTGTTTTTATACTATAGCTTTAAGCATAAGTAAATGCCCATATCGAATTATTCTGTATAAAGTGGAGAAATTCGAATATTAGCTGCTTCTTTTATCTTTTCTTCACTGCATTCTCTTAAAAAGAAAGAAGGATCACCATACCACATTACAAAAAGTTGCTTTTCTGCACGCGTAAATCCAACATAAAGCAAACGTCTTTCTTCTTCTATTGCCTCCTCCCCAACTGATCTTTTACTTGGTATCTGATCCGCATTACAACTCATTATTATTACTTTATTCCACTCAAGACCCTTTGAACCATGCAAGGTTGATAGGACTACTTTCTCTGGGCTGTATTCCTCGTCCTTCTTCCTAGGGCCTAATGACATTGCAGCAGCACGATTTATCATATTCATCCAACCAGTCTTTTCTGCCCACTGTTTACAAGTGTCTAAAGCAATTTTTGTTAAGGTTGCTGTACCTTTATTACTCCTCATCTTGATTGACGACGATTCCATCCATTTCGTAAGGTTGGCGAAACGTTTTGCTATCTCAACTTTATCAGAACTTTCCTGGGTAAAGCGCACGAAGTTTGAATGTAATGTTTTTGTTTCGAGAGAACTGTCCTCCGGGATGGCAAGGTCGCCAAAAGTAACTTTTCTTCCTCTCATACTCAATGCCACTTCATCCAAAACTGATTCCTGTTCTCCAAACAATGCCAATACTCTCTTCATTAAGCGAGGATCATTTGATTGTCGGAAAAAGGCCATAAGGCTTAACACATCGCTTGTTTCTTTTTCATCCCAGAATGATTTACCTCCGTAACGAATTACTGGCTGTTCGATCAAACTTTCTAGCTCATCCAAGTGAGCATTATTGCGGCTTAGAATTGCCCATCCATGTGGATCCTGATTTATAAGGCTTAAAATACCCTGTATCTGTTCCTCCATATCTACATATGAACGAAAAGTGACCTTTCCCCCTCCCTTTTTTGCCGAGCGTAACTCTTTGGCATAACGGTAAACATTCTTTCCTATCAGTGCTCCGGCCACCTCTAAAATTTCAGGTTCACACCTAAAGCATGTGTTTAAGTAAAATATGTTAGGTCTGAAGTGTTTTTCAAACTGTTGAAATATTTTGACTCCTCCTGAGGATCTGAAGGAGTAGATGGCCTGATCATCGTCTCCAACTATACTCGTATAGACTCCAGCTCTTGTATGCAATGCTATCCATGAGAATTGTATAGAGTCAGTATCCTGAACTTCGTCTACTATCAAATGTGTCAAATCTAACGTGCGCATTTTTCCCGAATGCATTTGACCGACAACAAATTTTGAAAGAGCATTGAGGTCCGCCACATGGTCTTTCTGGCATAACGCCTGATAGGTATTAAACAAATGGATCTGTTGTCTGTTATGCCGAACTGAAATCACATCCGTATCCATTTCTCTGCCGATAGCATCAATAACGAATTCAGCTTCAGCAAACTTCATCGTTACACCGGATTCTTTCAAAGCCCGGTGAATGACAGATCTCTGTGCTGGCCCTATCAACATCTTTCCCGGCCAGCGAATCATGTCCAGTTGCTTCTTAACGAGTCCGTGAAAAGTATCCACCAGCACCCGGTCAAGATCCTTCTTGCTCAATCGCTTTTGTAACTTTGCTGCAAGTGCGTTTGTTGCAGCGCGAGTAAAGGTCACCATCCCGATTCTTGCATATGGATACTTTTTGAGAATCGATATAACCGCTTCTATCATGGTGAACGATTTGCCTGATCCAGGCGCTGCTATCACCATATTGTTTGCGCTAGCATTCTCGATAACAGGTCTTTGCTCTTCTGTTGGCTTACCCATTTCAACCTCATTACTTCGTTTTAATAATTATACATTTTTATAAAAGCGCTTTTCTTGTGTACTGCTGGTTCTACTGGAAATCACTTTTTTTCCTTTTTTATGCAATCAGGTTGTTTGTGAAACGCGTGACTATGGAATAATGGTTCCATCTCCAAAAGACATTACAAAAAGGGCTTTAAATGAAACTTTTACGTTTAGTATCTCTGGTCTCTTCTGTCGTCATTGGTTTTTCCCTATCGGGTTGTGCCGGTGACACCGGCACTACGCCAGGCACCGCTCTGAATGCGTACAGTCACGGCCAGTACTGGCATGCTAATGCAAATGATTCTGTCGCCAAGAATGCCTATTCGTTTGCTGGTTTCGACGTTAATTTTAAGGAGCAAGAGGTTACTCCTGGAGGGGATGCCGACAACTTTCTTTCTAAGTATCTCATCAATAGTTCGATGGGCTACGTAACAGGCGGTCTAAAAGGTTTTGGGATCATGAGCCTCAGCTCTTTGTACAGTTCTTCTGACGCCGAATACATCCAGGTCAATCAATACCTAGTGTTCGTCCCCAATCCAAAAAAATTGCCTTACAATGATGAAAGTTTGGTACGTGAGGGAGCTAAGTATGTTTTTGAGCATACAAAAGCAACTCAGGCCTCATTTGGATACAACCCTGAAAAACAGAAAGCAGCTCTGGCCACATGTAAAATTGATATGGCAGTCGTCAATAAATGGAGTACCTGTGATCTGCCCTCTAAGCCTGATGCTGATGTTTTCCCTACAGATTCAATGTACAGCTTTCAGGCGATTCGCCCCGCAACAGGAACCGAAATTCCTGAGCTAAACCTTCCCGCTGGTGATTACGCTGTAATTCGTTATGTGTTCATCCCATTTAAAGGAAACGAAACAAGCGCTGATTTTTCGGGTATCATTTTCCGTTCTGATAGCCCAAATACAACAACTCCAGGGGGTGTTGCAGCCTCCATCAACGGAAAAGATTATTACCTCTTTACCGGTGAATACGGTAAAAAAGGCTTCCCAGAAAAAACATTGAAAGCCAAGTAATTAAAAAAGGGGCCTAACGGCCCCTTCTTCAATATTTCGGCAACTGCTTGCCCGTAACCGGATCCAGCGTAGTTGAACCTACCTCACATATGGCCGGTCGAGGTAAATAGCTACAATCTACATTTTCCTCTTTTATAGCCTGAGCATTTTCTTGTCTGGCCTTTATCATATTTTCTTCACCGCCCATTGCTTCCTTGGTACGTTCTGATGGAAGTTGATAGTTCTCATTCTGGAATGGTAAGTTTTCCACAATTGATTCTTCGGAGAATTTTGAATATTGATCAGGAACTTCTCCTACCTGAACTGCATCATTAATCCACTCCGTCAGATCAATTTTATCGAAATCCAGTTGCTGTATTTGCTTTATTGATAGCCCCACGCAATTAGAGGCGACAGGGTCTATTCCTAATTGCGGATAAGCTTGTTGCATAATAACGCGTGACAACATGGAATTATAACAGCACATGTCTGTTGCTTTTTTAACGCATTTCTTTGTGAAACCAACATTCAGATATTTGACGCATCGTTCCGTATCTAATGTAAAACAGGATTTTTGATTCTTATGAATAGAAGCTTCCATCTCTTTCTGGTCGCATGCTACCAACATTTCTAAAAGCATTTTAGTGACCTGATAGGCTGTATAAATCCAACCGATCACGTTTAATGCAAGCATAAAGTTTTGAACCGCAGCCGAGAAGACAACCTCTCCTCCGGTAGTAGCAACGTTCTTAAAGACAAAGTCACGAACTGTATCTGGTAGCAATTCGTAGGCTTTCTTCATTGCCATCTGCTTAAGCTGACCTATACCGAAGCTGGACATTGTTTCCTGTGCCAACTGGCCAGCACCTCCTGCCCCTCCAGAAGTTGCGGAAGACCCAACTGCCCTGCTTAGATTACCAGCGACGTTTTCATATACGCTCGTTAAGGAGCTCGTGACGTTGTTCCACATTTGCCCTACTGTTTTACCAGCTGATGCAGTCCACTCTCCGACCGCATTAGACATAGAAGCCCATGTACCTGTATCACCGCCGGTCCATTTTATTAGCTGAGCATTAACTCTGGTCCAGTTTGTGTTTCTGATCATAGATCCGGCAAGCATGATACCTTCAAGTGCTCCTGCGGTTCCCTGTGGTGCTTCGCAGCAGTCCGTCTTTGCCAGGCCATTTACAAAGCCTACTGAACGACCACACCATTCAGGTTTTCCTTCAAAGACGGAACATGAATTGGCATCGTTAGGGTCTTCGCATTTGGCTTCGCCCTGCATGTACTGAACCATGTTTGAATAAGCCGCAACTTTTCCAAAATCGTTGTTCTCTTCCTTTGGCCCAGTTTCGCATGTTCCACCTGAACATGGGATCATGCCAACACAGGCATTTGTAGAAGATTCAACCTCCCGAACTACATCCTTCCCTCTGTCACAGGTGTATTTCTGTTCATACATGTAGCAACTGTTAGTGCCCTCATCGAACCAACCCTCTGCACATGTTTGTTTATCGAGTACACATGCTGCATCATTTTTATAAGCACTACTTGCATCAGGCATACTCTTTATTTCTTCATAGTTGTAACAGAGGTCCTTTCCATTAGCGTCTTTCATAATTTTTCCACTAGCGTCATAAGAGCAAATTTTGTCTTTGGCCAATGGATCACAAAAGTAGCCTTCAAGGTTTGTCTTCCAGGTAAGAAATCCTTTATCACCTTCATACAGAGGCTTTGCCAATGAAAGCACGCTTTCCGGAAGCCGTTTTGTGCCAACATCCATATCTTTAAACCGATCGAAACGGCAGAATGTATTCGGAGCTTGTACAGCATCGTAACAACCAGCTGGTTCCTGGACGTGCTTATCTTCGAGCTTCATATTTTCAAAAGTCAGCTCAACCTCAAAATACCCTTCACCCTTCCCACCAACCCATACTCTGGATGCCATTGTCACTTCTCGATCAGGCTCCTCATACACCGATTTTCTGACCTTATCAGTCACATCGTAAACCTTGTCGAGTTTCCACGATTTTTTTAACTCCCAAGATCCCTTAGGAGCCGGATAGTCACTTTCTCGATATGCACCATCTATGTGAGCAAAAATCTGCGTGCCATCAAGTGTTACCCGCATGTGGTCATCCCACTCCGCGTTAACAATCTTTGCTGAGGCCAATTTTGCATCCGGATGGAATTTTAATGTCAGTTCGTTATCATATACCCCGTCACTCCAGTAGTTGTCATCACGGCGACCAAACCATATACGCACACAATTATCGCCGCACATCGACATGTCTCCGTTTCCGCCTGAAATGTAAACAGGGACTGAAAAATCACGGGTTATCGTGCAGCTGCTGAAGTTATCTTGCTTAGGCGAGTTACAGTAGAACTCTTTGTAATCAGGATAGTGTGTGGTTACTGTTTTTTTAGAGGTCTCAACATTACAGTTCTGAAGCCAGTTTCCAGTACCAGCAACAGCATTTGTTATCTCATTTCTCCCCGCAGTAAACATGGGATCGTTAGGCTTTATAGATGATGCCGGGTTGTCCTTGTTAGCATTTACGAGGGTGCGGTAGGCAACGCCATCATAACTTTGAGCATCAAATAACTGGCTTTTCCGATTCTTTATATCGTTTACAAAGCCATCCTCATCCCCATAACGATCTGCGGCATTGAACTTAATATCGCTGTGCTTTTGCTCTGAGCTGAAAATCTCTCCGGTATTTGTTTTGGTTCCAGGAGTAGTATTGGGATTACTGCTTATACCAATGTTGCCATTAGCATCCCGAGAGAGCAGCTTTGCCCCTTCCTTGGTATAGTTTGAATTGATTGTCCCTCCAGACATACTCGGCAGTTGTACGGCGCTACCAATGGACTTTCCATCGGATGCGGCATTTTTCATGACACTTTCATTTGAGTTCCCTGCCCCATACTTTCCGAGATTAAGATTAGCGGATTCGGCTTTACCCACGTATTTCTCGGTGATCTTCCCACTGACATTCTCGCCTGAATCCGCATTCTTGTACTTCTCAACAATGTCCTGAGCACTGGTTGTCGCATTGCGATTTGCGTTAGGATTAGCAAGATTAAAGTTACTTTCGAGCTGGTCAAATATAGCGTCTGCCGCATAAATACGAGGAGTCATTACCATATTTATGAGAGAGATATAAAAAGCCCAACTCATAGTATTGGCAATCATTGATGCAATAATAGTTGAAGCTATCGTTTTTCTAAGTTTCATTATTTTTACCCTTAGAAATCAAGCGCCTGGTATATATCTGACGCAACAGTCATTGTAACGCCACAACATATAGACATAATTATCATTGCCTATTTTTTTGCGCCCACCTTTAAGGGTTGACCAGTCATGTACCGAATCACCAAGACGATGACAGCAATCCGGCCCTTTCGCCTCAGGAGTTGGGAAAAGCATTGAAAGCCGATACTGGGAACGAGGTGTAAAGTATTCCCACGTTTTCTCACACATTGCGTCTGCTCCCATCGTTCGCATCAGCATTCCCTGGCGATGTAGTTTAGTCAGAAGACGCTGGGTTATCAGTGAACTCGTCCTTACAGCGTCATCATTTGCGTAAATGTGGCCGGTTAATGGATAAAGGTTGCCATCGCATCCGGCACAAAAGTATGCAGCGAGATTATCCTTTCCTGCTGTTACTGCTACACAGTCAGCAGCGCACACCATTGAGGCAATTGGGTTTGCAAAAACTACTGCCTCTGGATTCAGGACGAGTGTAAGCAGATCACTTTCCCACATAGGGTCCACTTCGCTTATATAGGTCAGGCTGGCATCTATATAGGGTTCAGCAGTGCACTCGCCAATAATCAGTAATTTGAGCATTGTCATGATTGGGAACTCCCAAAGATGAACATCGTAAAATCCGGCTTCAGTTGCTGTCATTGGCTGATTTGTGTTGCTTTTACCAATATCAAACTGCGATTTTTGAAGCATCGTGCCTTCAAGAAAGGGGCTGCACCAGGGGCTCTTTACAACTTCAACAATCTTCACCGGCTGAAAGAAGCTCAATTGCCAACCTATTTCCGGTACGCCGTTCTGATCTGTGCAGTAGCAACCCGGACGTGAAGGAGCAGCGCCTTCTGGAGCTGCCCCTATGCCCATTATCCTCATGGGAAAAATGCAGCTCCAACAGATATTCTTAATCAAGCCCTGCCACACTCCAGCTGACTGACACATAGCCCCAGGGACTCCAGCATCTGCTGCCATAGCCATACCCGGTATAGAAAGCGAAAGCATAACTGCTACAATGAACTCTAAAAGTAACTTTTTGAATTTTTTCACCATCATGCTCACTTGGATGTAATAAATGTTGCAACACTTTCGATATAGTCGACGGCTTTGGTAAAATAACTTCTCATCTGGTCCGGATAATTTAGCGTCAGCCATGTTGCAAAGAGAGCGCCTATAATAAATCCGAGTTTCATCTTATTTTTCCTCTGAAAGATTTGGGGCTCCGATACCACGGACTTCTGCCTCGCTAAACAGGGTGATCCGGAATTTATCTTGGTCAGTAGTTATAAGCGCAGGTGTGTTTTTAATCTGAAAGCGTGAGATGATCTGTTCGTTAACTTTAAACACCTTACCGTTAAATTTTTCACGTAAATCATTTAGGTGATCCCATCCATTATCTTTTTGGATACGGGTAAACATTGGCATTACTTTTCCACTACCCAGACGTTGTCGATACTGCTGCTCAGCCCATACCAGCTGGCCCGGATTGAGTGGATCGAAAATTATCATCGTCAGGTTTTGAGGAAATCTCGAAAGTGGATTAATCAACTCACCGGCGGAAGCTATTACACGGCCCTGCTTATCTTTTACGTCCTGAGTGACCCTCACTGTAGGGTCAATTAAAAATTCTTTGTGTTCCTGGGCAGGAGGGAGGTCGACCATCCATTGATTTTTCCATGTGTCAGAAACGGCCCTTTTTTTTGCACCTTCCCAGTCATATTTTTGTGCACGTTCTTCCAGTTCTTTAATGATGCTCTTTTCTTCAACGGGATAAGTGGTACCAGCAACCGGGAAAATATCCTGATCGGGTTTTTTAGCAAGTTCTCGCTGAAAAAACTCAACGTTGAAGGAGCCTACCATTTTTGCAAAACGAGCTTGCTCCCTAGAAATAATTGTCGGTACTTGAGTTACTTGATACTGACTGAAGCTATCAGGATCAATTGTAATCAAAGGAGATTCAAATTTTCCTTTGACAATCATTTGGTTTATTGCTGCCTGTGTCTCTGGTAGCCGAGTAGTTCCTTTCTTTAGACCATTGAAAACTACACGAGCTTTATGCTCTGAGGCCGTACGTAGAAGGTCTTCCAGTACATAATCCGGCAAGCTAAATGAAGCAAAGATCGTTATTCCATTTTCAGTTGATAGTGCTTCTTCACGTGTGCTATCCATTTTTCTTTCGAAGTCAGCAGCTGTGATGCCCGAGGAACCAAACAATTTTTCGATATTTTTAGATTGTCCTCGCATGACTTCCGGCTTATTTTCCACAGCTTTCAGAGCCGCTTCATTAAGGCTGGCGTTTTCTTGAATTTCATCACGTCTTCTAATTATATCGTTGACAGCTTCAGAGTTATTACTTTGGGCCCTGATAGCCTGGGTATGGTCTATAACTGCTTGAACACTATCCGCATTCATACCGGGGACGTAACCACGGTTTATTTGCTTGCTCAGGTCCTGGTTTTTTTGGAGTGCTTCAGCTTGCGCTATGTACTTCTGCACATCTGGTGATTTTAGCGTAGCATCAAGGCTAAGAGCCCCATCTGGCTGCTGTGCACCTTTAGCCTGTGCCCCAAGCCCTTTTGCTTGCTGAGCGATTAGGTCAGCATCATGTTGATACTCAGTGCTTGCATTTGTATTACTTAAAACTGCACATAACGCAAGTCCAGGAAGTATTGGTAAATATTTTTTATTTACATTAAAAGATCGCATATGTTTTCCCAATTACTGAATTCAGCTTTACTGTTCCCCAAAAACGGGAATCCCATGAGTGATCGGTTTGCCCAATTAGGAAAACTTCGCCTTCAGGAATTATCAATTCTTTTTCAATCAAAATGGACGGAATATTGTATTTCTTCGAAATACGACGTGCATTAGCTTCAAAAAATTTGTCCCCGTTATAAACCCCATCCATTGTTACTTTAAGTTTGTCACCGCCCACACCGGCAACAATTTTTATGACTCGTTCATTTTCTGGGATAAAACGTACCGATTTCGGCATGTTAAATGCTATGAGTTCACCAGTTTTAATACTTTTATCCGAATGATCAATCATATAAAAATCAGCAGGCAGGCACCCATTCAATAAACCGTATCCAAATGTATAACGGGTGAAAAAGACACACATAACGAGAATCAGCAATAAAATATTAAGGGGGACATACCAATCCAGTATAAGCAGCCCTCTCTTTTTAGGTATGTAGTCGCTCATATTTTTCTCACTGGCACTGAAGAATATTTTTACTAGGCAGATGCACCTCTATCCAAGTAACTATTATCCATGTTTTTCAACGCTCGGAAGTCTGCAAACTAACCTAATATTCACCTATAAGAATGTTAATTCCTCAGCATGTATACGCAGCTTTGTTAGCGGCCATGAAAGATGCCTTTGGAGCAAAGTTACTTTCCGACATTAATTTTTCAAAGGTCCAATTATTGGGTATAAAAAAGCCGGGACATAATGTCCCGGCTTTATATTTAAAAATTAACTACTCACTGCTTGGTATTGATACAGTGTTTTCAGACTTACTTGCCTCTTCAGCCGGTCCGAAAACTGTCACGTGCTGTGTTGCAAAGTCTCCACTATCATCATAAGCAATTACTTTTATGTCCTGCTTACCACGGTTAAGGTTTTTAGAAAGTGTAGCCGTACTACCGAAAACGTTCCTTAATTCGCCGTTGATGAACCATTCATATCTAACCATTTTTCCATCAGTATCATCACATTTATTGGTAAAGCTCCAGCTTAGGTTGGTTTCCGTGTAGCTCAATGTACAATTAGGCACTGCGTTTTTAACGACATCAAACTCAACAGATGCTGAACCTCTCTGTCCAAGTTTACTAACAACATCAATTGTAATCTCGTATTTCTTTTCTTTTAAACCCGAGATCAGTTGAGCCCAATAATTTTTGCCGCTGGGTATTACTTCACCGTTCACCTTGTATGTGACCGTATCTATCGAGTCCGCCGAATGAGATAGCTTGATGTTTGACCTTAAGGTTACATCGAGTGGAGCTCTCATATATTTGTTAGAGAACTTGGGTGTCATCTCAACGTTCATTGGCGTTTGTTCATCGACAACAAAGGTATTTTCGATACGCTGTTCATTGTTTCGGTTATCTTTGAAAACAACCATCAATGTATATTTGCCAGGATTTTCAATTGTAAATTCTTTGGTGTCACCTTCATCTTTAGTGATTACCAGATTCTCTTTGTCGTAGATCCATTCACGGGAATAAGTAACACCAGGATAGTCTCCATCCTTAATACCGCTCAACGCAACGCGTAGGGTGGTCGGTGCCATGTCGTATTTAAGTTTGGAGCTTATTTTCATCTCGGGAAATTTATAAACCCACGATTTGACAGAAACTCTACGGGTAGAAACCGTATTCTCCTTATTGTCCGCTAACCATGCACTGTATTCAAAAGCAGCATATCCCTGTTTATCCAACATTTGCTCAGTAAGGGTAACAGACAGTGAAGAGCCCTTAAATGTCTGGCCATCCGGTGTTTTCCATTCTTCAACTACGTTATTACCATTCTGGTACTTACTGTTAGGGTTCGTGAACTTACCTTCCAAAGTAACTTTTTGACCAACCTCTACCTTTGAAACCCCCGTTACCGAGACAGAAAGGCGCTTGGGTTTTGCGGCTGCCAACCGAGCAGACGTTTCCTTCCATGAAGACTCCTCTGCCAGTTCATCGGAATCAAGGTAACGCATCCGGGCATAAATCGTAGACGGTAGGGTATCAGCTGAAGCCACAGTGTAAGTTGTATCTCCCTGCACCCAGTTGACTTTATCCTCTGACCAGAGAACCTCAGCGGTGCCTGCTGGTATAGGTTCATCGTTATCAAGCAGGGTTACAGGTATATCTGAGCCCTGAAGAATGTCTGTAACATCTATACTGAGCTTAGGCTGCTTGTAGGTAACTACCGTTAAGGCATCTGTGTAGGAAATCTTGGATGTGAATTTATTAGTCATTTTTGCCCTATAAAGCCACTTTCCTACTTCTGTCTTTTTGATACTTACACTTCTCTTTCCGGTCATGTCGGAAAGCATGGTCCAGGTTTGACCATTATCAGAGGACTGCTGCCATTCGGTGGGGGCGAGTGCATCAGAGTTAGCCGTACTGGCAGATTTGAAGCTTACCAGAGTACTAAGTGGGATCCTTCCGATAATAAGGCTTTTCGACAGGTTACCCTCCAGTTCCTCACCTTTATAGATTCGAATGCCTACAGCACTGGTCTCACGTTTCATTTCAAAATCAGAGAATGGCGATCTGACCTTAGCCACACCAACCAGACGCATATTACCCAGATCCATATTTTCAATTTTAATCTTGGTTTCGACAATGCCCGCATCATTGACCGGCAATGCTTCAGTCAGCGCAGTTCTTTCGTATGTAGTTTTATAACGGCCTGTTTCTGGATCTTTGCCGTATACACTTTTTTGAGAGTATATCGTGACGTCCCATTCTCCCATTGTTTTACGGTCAAATGCACTTTTACGTGTGGAGTTGTTATAACGCCCCACTGTTACCTTTAAGGGCACTTCAAGAGATGTGGCTGTTTTTTTGTCATCCACTTCCATCGATGCTCGAATATTGAAATCAGGCACCGTATATACGTTGAGGGTGTCTGTAGTTCTTAATTCTGGATCCTTTGAGTATTCTACAGCTATGTCAAAGACGTTCTTTGTCCACAATGGTGCAGCAGCAACCTTGACCCTTTGTACAAAGGTCGTTGCATCGTTGTTTGAGGAACGATTTTTAAATGACGTTTTGACAGCCTCAGAGCCGTTTTGAGAGACGATCATCGTAACGTCAGCTGGTACCACCTTCGCTAATATTCGAGCGGCCTCCCCCCCGGTCGTATAAGCCAGAGCAGTGTTCGGATTGATGCCTGCTATGACTTTATTCTTTTTGTAAGAGATGATCGGGTTGTATGGTAATTGTGTGGTCAGAGTACGGCGATTCCTTGCGGAAACCGCTTTAGAGCCCTTCCCGTTAATCATATAGACTTGATAGTCGAGCAGATTCTCACCTGTTTTATTAAAGAATCCAGTTAGACCCGGGGTACGTCCTTTAAAATAGAACTCCAACCCATCAGGGACATTGTTCCACTGAGGGTAGCATGCTGTAACATCTGATTTTTCCCCATACCAGGCGAGGTAAGCATTCGCATTTTCCTCTGTGGTAAACAGAGTGCATTTATCACCAGCTGTTTGACTAAGCAGGTCCGTATACTGACGTACGCGCGAGTAAAGAGTTACGTTTTTTTCCAGATTCTTAAGAGTGAATCCAGTAGGTTGATAAGTGAACACGGTACTGAAATTTACGTTTTTTCCATAAAGGTTTTCAGCCACCACAGTAATCTCGTGATCCGAATTAACTGCTAAATCGTCTCCAACCGGCAGGTAGTAAATACCTTTATAATTTGTAGGTGTTAACGAAACTACTTTGTTGTCTATTGTTACTGATTTTATGTCAGCAACCCCAGCCTGCCCCTGGAAAGCTGCAACGATAATCTCGTTCAGGAAGTATACGGGTGCTCGTTTAGTTAATACCTGCCCATCTTTGAGAACCATAAGCGTTGGGTTATCAGACAGCATCAGTTTGCTTTCAGGCTCAGTGTACGTAGAAGAGTTTTTGCTCGTATTTTCTACTGTAAAAGTCGCTGCGTAGGACCCGTTTATAAGATCCGTTAAGTCAAAGATATAGAGGTACTCATCACCGACTTTTTGAGGTCCACTTACCGGCTGTAAAGTTCTACGTAAAGGGGTTGCCCAGGACTGTTTGAAATCAATCTCAGTGCCATCATCTAAAGTCACTTTAGTCGTCGGCTTAAACACGCCATCCGGAGTCATAGTGAGCGACATAGCTGTTGGGAGCCACCATTCACCTTCTGTTTCTTGCTGGGGTACCTTAACGGCCACAGCAACGGTTTTGGCTCCGGTATAGATGTCCTGGCCACCTACTTTGATTGTTTTAGCCTCATCGGTAAAATTCCAAAGTGTATGGTCTACTACAGGAGGCCGATAATCCCAGTTAACAACAAGCTTTTTGGATTCAGGAGGTGCGAAATAATTATTCTTAGAGTTTGCTGTAATTGTGATATCACGTGAACCCAAAAGTTCATCTGTATCACTGGCCTTAATGCTTCCAACTTCAATGGTACAGGAAGTTCCGCCAATAGGTACTTCACAGGCGGAGCCTGAACCTATTGAGATGTATTGAATATAATTGCGGGGTTCAACAGAAACAGCGATATCTTTGATCGCTTCATCCTTTAAATACGATTTGAAAGAAAAGCCGTCATAGACTAATCCGTTCAGGGATGATTTAAGACCGGTGATAGTTGGTTTTACCGGTGCCACACTTTTGATTGAATATTCACCTTTTACTATTTCAACTTTTTTCCGTTCAGAACCAGAGAAGTAAGAAATCTTGTAAGGTAGTTTTAAATCACCGGTGGTGTTGGGAACGCCTGAAAGAGTGAAGCCGTTAGAAGTTAATCCCAAGGTATTGGGTAACCACTCAAAAAAACAAACGAGGTTATCAACAGAGGAAGTCGCTCGATCATCAACCGTTACATTACAGGCTGTGCCTGCACCTGAGGCAGTGATAGTGTTAGAATTAACGTATGCAACAAAGTCGCCCGGCCCCGGGTCAAAGGATACGGCTGGCAAATCAGCCTGTAGCTTTCCTGAAATCATAATCGCTTCAGCATAGACCGCTTTAATCGGAGCAATTAAAGAAAACAACAGGGCTAAACCTAAACCTGATTTTCTCATGACGAATACCTGTTTTTCTGAGCAAAATTAAACTCACTTTACGATGAAAAACAGAAATATCCGTTCGTATAACATTTAAAAAAACCTGTATTTTTCCGTATATTCCGTATGTTAATGCGCTATTTTGAATTCTTGGCTTCAGATAAGCGAAGCGCGGTAATTATAGACTCGGAGCTTACCCAGGGCGTTTTTTGAGCAAGATATCCAAGTATGTAGAGGCCAATTTTAACGCAATCCATTTGTGAGACGGGGACCATGTGCATGAAGGGTTTTAAGCCATCTTTATCGACTGGAACTATCCCTGCGGATAACAACAAACCGCCCCTCTCGTTTGGGGTAACGCTTATATTTTTGTATACGACGTGGCCATGATGTGAGGTTTTCCTCTTATCAATCTTTAAAGTATGCATGATTCTAAGAAATACAGATGCCATCTGCATAACTTCATTCGTCGACAATTTTAGAAGTACAGAACGGTTTGAGCCCCAGTCATAATCTTTTTTTGCGTTCCTTGGAGCGACGTGCAATGTAAGATAATAATTATCAATCTCATTTGAAAAAGGTGAAGGTTTTGATGAGCTAACATCTTCATTGTTCATCTCAATGACAAGGGCTGCATCCTGACCAAATGCTTTAACATTATGGTTTTTAAGAGCGAAGTCTGAAGTTGCCATATAAAAAGTCACTTTTGATAAAACCACATACCGCCTAATGATTCATCATCGGCAAGATGCTTGAAATTTGATAGTGTAAATCCTGTTTTGGTTTCAGAAATCACCAGGCTGTAAGATGCCGTATGTACAAGGCGAGAATTGTTTAGATCAAGATCATCACAAAAACCAGGGCTTTTGACGGGGTCAGCCTTTTCAACAAAAGTTACTTTTGAAGCGATGCCGTTGATCACGATTTTCTCGTTATCAGCAATTTTAATGTTTAAAGAAGGCGAGCTTTTATCACATGGCAGGAAGAGTGATGTCTTTTTAAATGTGTTTCCAGTGAAGTCCAAAAGGTCAGGTTTAACCGTAACATTGTTTAGGATTTTATAAACTCCAGCAAATGCACATAACACAACAAAACCAGATAAAACATATCTAATCTTAGACTTCATCCCCCAGTTCCTCTCCTAAAAGTTTTAACGCGCTTACGCACATAAGCCTCAACTGATACAGTAAGTTATCAGCGGTTATTCCACCAACGAAGGTAACTGTACGTCGTATTGATGCTCCGCCAGGCTCGCACTGGATATGGCCAATACCAGAATCACGGAGGAAGTCATTTTCTGCACTTACAAGGTCTGACTCTACAGGTGGAATGATAACTTCAATGAGTATTGTATCAACTGGGGCCCACTCCCAATCGAACTTAAGAGAGGAAATTGGGGATATAGAAACAAGAAGCTCATCAATATTAAAAATTACGGGTTTTATTCCCATAACCTCAGACTGAATGAAGTGGCTTTCTACCATAACTACCGGAAACTCTGAAATAGTCAGAACTCCGATTAACTGGTCTCGGCGTAAACCATGTATTAGTGAGTTGCGAGATAGCATTCGATCAGCCTTTATTATAATAATCAATCATTTGGGACAAGGACAAAAGGGATTACAGAAACGAAGATTCTACATGAACATCGTTGTCAGTGACCTTAGGTCCATCGGGTATAAGGGTATCAAAAAATCCTTACATAACCATTAAACCACAAAGACTTTTTACGTAAAATAATAATTAAGTACCAGATTTATTAAGATAATTCTTAGGTTTTTTACAAATTTAGGAAAAATCCGCACTTCCTGTAACAGCATCCAAATTAACCTAAAATACCGTTTCATTAACAGTAATTTTACAGATTCAGCTGAAGCCTGAGTTTATTATAACAAAAAAAAGGCCAGCAAGTATGCTGGCTTTCCTGGTAAGACAAGTTGAACTCAGAAGTCGATTGTACTGTCTCTCACCTATCTTGCCAAAGTCGCTAGTCGCTTGTTTGCCTTAGCTTTAGATTTTATGCTTATGGAGGCGGTTTGATTTTCATCCGATACTTTTTCTAGCACTGGCACCACAGAGGAAATGGACTTTTCTTTTGAAATTTTGGATGCACCTGGGCTTTGTTGAATAAATCAGATTTCGGGTAAGTCTCCCCCGTAGCGGGTTGTGTTTTCAGGCAATACGCACGCTTTCAGGCATACCTGCTTTCGTCATTTTGTTCAGCGCTCGTACCAGGGCCATAGCCTCCGCAACCTGACCATCGTAGTCACGCAGCGTCAGTGAACCCCCGAACAGCTGTTTTACCCGGTACATCGCCGTTTCCGCTATCGAGCGACGGTTGTAATCTGTTGTCCATTTCCACCGCGCATTACTCCCGGTCATTCGCTGATTAGCCACTGCACGGTTACGGTCTGCATATTCACCGGGCCAGTAACCCGCACCTTTTCGGGGAGGGATAAGCGCGCTGATTTTCTTACGCCGCAGTTCATCGTGACATAGCCGGGTATCGTAAGCGCCATCGGCGGCGGCTGACCTGATTTTCCGGTGGGTTTGCCGGATTAACCCGGGGAAGGCCTCTGAGTCCGTAACATTGTTCAGCGACAGGTCAGCGCAGATGATTTCATGTGTTTTACTGTCAACGGCGAGATGCAGCTTACGCCAGATACGGCGGCGTTCCTGGCCATGCTTTTTGACTTTCCACTCGCCTTCACCGAAGACCTTCAGCCCGGTGGAATCAATTACCAGGTGTGCGATTTCACCCCGGGTGGACGTTTTGAAACTGACATTAACCGACTTTGCCCGCCTGCTGACACAGCTGTAATCCGGGCAGCGTAGCGGAACGTTCATCAGAGAAAAAATGGAATCAATAAAGCCCTGCGCAGCGCGCAGGGTCAGCCTGAATACGCGTTTAATGACCAGCACAGTCGTGATGGCAAGGTCAGAATAGCGCTGAGGTCTGCCTCGTGAAGAAGGTGTTGCTGACTCATACCAGGCCTGAATAGCTTCATCATCCAGCCAGAAAGTTATGGAGCCACGGTTGATGAGGGCTTTATTGTAGGTGGGCCAGTTGGTGATTTTGAACTTTTGCTTTGCCACGGAACGGTCTGCGTTGTCGGGAAGATGCGTGATCTGATCCTTCAACTCAGCAAAAGTTCGATTTATTCAACAAAGCCATGCACCTGAAGAAAGTGGGCTTTCAGATGGTATAGAGGTATCGCTTCCCTCATTTTCAATCTTCACACCAAAGCAGGCATGTTCCTTTTGTACAAGGAAGGTTTCTTTTACAGAAACAGAATCCTGCTTTGAATTATCTAATTGTAGAGGTGTTAAATACTCCTTAAACTTTTGATCTAAGACATTCTCTAGCAATACATTAATAGGAGGCTTAGGTTCAGTATCTATAGTATTTCCATCATTCAGAAACCTATTAAGATCTGCAAGTGTTAATCTTTCGTTTAAACCATTTATAAAATTTGCCAAGTCAGGAAATAAATTATTTAATACCAACCCGGTACTAATAGCCGACCTAATTAAATCCAGTTGGTCACCCCTATGACAAAGTTCTGTTTTTTTCAAGAAACTATAAACATAGGGTGCTTTTCTTTCGGATATCCAGAAAGACCGGATCTGAATCCGGTCGTTATCTGCCTTATTTGAGATAGGGTATTTAGCCATGTTCTAGCTCATTATTCTGAATAAATAGTATCAGCAATTGCCAAAGATAATGCGAACTGCGGATTGTCTACCATGATAACTTTAGCCGTTTCAAAATGTTTACGAATAGCTGTTTCGATGAGATATGAACCTCCCCCAACAAGGAAAACATTATGAGGCCTCTCTTCGACTTGTGTAACCGCTCTGATTACTTTACTTTGCAACTTCTGTACCGCAGAGTTTACCGCATCAAAAACACCGTCACGCTTGTCCTCTGCAACCTTCAAAGCTGATTTATCATGACGATTATCAACAAGATGATGAATGTAAGCATTACTCGTATTCAGTTTCTCAGATTCAAGATACCTGCTGATCTCATCGTAAACAATAGAACAACCAATACGGTCAAAACCTTTTACTTTCGAAATCTGTTCTAATTGCCCAGTAATACTTGCAACATCAAGAGTAGTACCACCAAGATCAATTACCAAACTTGATTCAAATGAAGCAATATCCTCAATTTCATCTGCCCGGGTCACAGCTGGTAAAGATTCAGGGAAAACAGTCACAGACAAAACGTTAAAAGAATAGCGTTTACCGTCAAGATAACGCTCTACTGGTTTCATCAGATTATCTTTTTTTCTCTGAATATTTTCAATATTCGTTTCCCCTAAAGCAGTATAGAACTGGCTAAGTGGTAAAGTAACAAAGAGGTGAACATCCTGAGGAACTAAACCAGAAGCATGAAGTGCATGGTGAACATTTAACCGGCTAATTTCATCGTATTGGTGAGATACATCAGTCGATTCCAGTGAGTTACTAGATTCGCTGTGATGCGAAAACCTTTCCAGCCCATCAATAAGATAGTTAAAAGGATTGAGACCCTCATGGCGAACACGGAAATCTGGAACAAAACTATTTTGTGTAAGCAAGGGAACTAATTCGTTTCTTTCATTAAGACAAACCAGTTTTGCAGCTTTACTTCCATCATCGACAACGATTTTTAAAGCTTCAGTGATATCCTGCACTGATGGTGAAACAGGACTTTCAGATTTTAATAGTTCAGCCATAAAAACTCTCTTTTATTAATAGGACCATATTAGATATTAACTTTATACATTAATGGTGACCTATTATCAACATTAACACTATTAAAAAAATACGTAAGTCTATGTTATTTCAGCATCCTTCCATTTTAAATACCTTACCGTTAAATTTCCTGTATTCATGTATTAACCATGTTTATAAAGGAGCCAATTATAATCAGAAAGTTACTTTGCATCCTAAGTATGAACTGTTTGAGAGCCAGGACTGGGGCCTTTACCTGTAAGTAACAAAGGTCCTTAGGCTTAGAATCCAAAATGACGCCTTTTTGTAAAAAAATCATAGTTCGAAATACCGTATCATCGATGTAAACATACGTAGAGGAATTTATGGCAGCTGAGCACGTCCAAACTATAGACCTTACAAACTTCTCCGGAAGGATTTTCTTTCTGGCAGATCCTCATGGACATTACTCTGCGCTGTGCAACTTGATCCAATCAGTTACAAAGCCAGAAGAAGAGATAGTAATTTTCTCTACTGGAAATTTGTTTGACTATGGGCCGGAACCCATAGAATTGATGAAGGCGATAAACAGTGGCTTTTTCGATGGACGTTTTGTGAGGCATTTCTCAGCTGCCGGAGCCGGAGAAGAAATGTTAAAAAAATTGTTACCATTAAACAAAGACCGGAGAACATTTTACCCCAGCACATACCTCAATGAGAGATGGTGTGTAATGGGCGGAAAGTGGCATAAAGCTGTGAATCGTTACTATTTAGAGGAAGAGGTAAAAAAACTTCTTAATACCCAGCTTGGTACGATGATGCAGATTTTACTAAAAGGCGATATAAAAATTGGGGTTTGCCCTTCTGATTACGCCCCTATCCGCACATCATTCACTGATACTTATAATGCGCTTCAAGCATTCAACTATGCCAATGTGAATATTTTTCAGAGCCAGTTTCTATTCGGTATGGACCATGCCGTAATACCAATGATGATAAATGACGTCAACCTTATGGTCCTAGGTAGGAATCCTGTAAACAGCATTCGAAAAGCCCATGGTCGTACTCAAAACAATCTTCCAGTACTGATCGGTAATTGTTTGCATATAAATACTGGATCACTCTATATGTCAAAATTAGAAGACCAGGTAATAGTTGCTCCGGGTATACCGCAAACTGACTCACCAGCACTTACATTAGTAGAAATAATCATGAAGAACAATCCAGTTTTATTGTGTCATCAGCTAATACAAACAACAAACAAGTTTTATTCACTTAAAACCTATCCTTTAGAACTCGATTCGATTGAAAACAACATTGAGGTAACAAGATGAAGATAAATTGGAAGATTATCTCAATTTCAACATTACTTTTGCATCTTCACGCAGCAGCTGCACCACATCAAGAGAAAGAGCATAGAAAAGATGCTTTTTCTTCTGCCGCACAGAAAAGTGATTCACTTATATCTGCTAAAGCGGAGCTTATAAACGGAAGGTGGTTTATAAATGGTAAATATAGGCCTGTTCTAAAGACCAGCATGACCAAAACCAATTTCTTAGAAATCATGAATGTTTCAAATAAAGAATCACTTTTTATTGTGATACCAAAACTTGAGTATAATATCATTGCCAAAAATAAAATCTTACTAAATGAAAAAATTGCATTAAGCGAAGGCACATCCGGAAAAAGCATTGTTTGGGTCGAGCCAAAATCAAGTCTAACTATATCGTTTATAAATGACCTTGCTAATACGCCCCTTCAGGCTATCGTTTCGATCACAAGAAACAACAAAGATATAATTGCCATCTTTGGACCGGATCAGGGTAAAGGGTTTACTCTTCCCGGAAATACGTCTAATGATCAAGTGTCCGTTCCTGACTATTCTGACCTAAATATAAAAAAACTTAACATACCTCAAAGTGTTGGTAATCCAGTAACCATCAATCCTAAAGAGAAGAATTACCTCTTAGTTGGACAAGGAAAATATGAAATCTTATCTCTTCCTAAATATCAACATTTAGTATTTTCTGAACCCGTTTATATTGAGAAAAGAAAAAATATCCTCGGTGGTTATGGTTATTGGACGAAAGAAACAATTCTCTACCCCGGTGAATCATTATCTTTTATAACGAGCGCCAAAAACAATCTAAGGAAGCGGGATGATTAAAGTTATCACACTTTTATTGTTTGCATTACTGACTGGTTGTCAGTCAGTAGAAAGTAAAATCGAAGAACTCCCGACAGTTGGTTTTGACCCTATTCTATACAATAAAAGTGAGGCCTTTACTGACGGAAAAGTTACTTTACGTGTCGAAAGTTCAGGAACTGATGTTTGGCTTGTCGCCAAGAATGGAACCAGAAGTTTTATTGAGCTTTCAGGCCTAACGCTAGGTGGTAGTCGTTGTGCTTACAATGCCCGTAGTAAGCAACTTTTGCCCCCAGGCAGCGTAAGCACATTCGTAGTTCCTACGGTTGGAATGCTTGGACTTTGCTTCAACAATGAAGATCAACTTATGTTTATTAACCGTGCTTTTAGCAGAATCTCTCCCAAAGCAAAAGGAAAAGATTCGCTTTCGCTTTTATTTTCTGTTAGTTACGATTTTCCCGGAAAAGCGGACCTAATTACTAACCACGATTTTCAAGAGTTATATCTTTTATTTTTGAATGAGGATAATCTATGAAACAAACATTAATTGTTATTTTAATATGTTTTTGTCACACGGCTTTAGCATATCCATACCGTATCTATACTGTCCCGGAAGGGGCATTAGTAAAAAACATACTAACTAATGAATATCTAGGAAAAACCCCTGTGGTTGTGGACGTGAGCAATACCGAAGCTGGTTTTACTTTTGGGATTTCATTATTTAGACATGAAAATGTTGCTATAAAGATTTTTACAGTAATGCCTTCAGCAGAAAATAATTTTGCTGTTTCTGGACCTGACGTTGCAACTATGTCATTGCCGGGAAAAGCACCTTTAAACGTAGTAAATGATGGGAATGGCGCTTCTGTTCATATAGAACTAAGACCTTATATGTCTGAACCTGCGCACACCCCATATTAATATAACAAGAAATTAAAAATATAAATCATATGAACTGCATCATAAAGATGCAGTTCAATATTTATTCTGATACTTTTAATTTTTCTTTTATGAACTCCTCTAGTTCCTTAATAAAACCCGCATTTATCCTATTGAATTCAAAGCGAATTTTTCTACCAGTATTGTTTTTACTGATTCTTGCATACTTATCTTTGTTATCAAAAGTAATAAGATCACTTGTTTCCCATTTTGTGGAATAAGTTTTTTCACAAACACTTTCCACAGATTGTGTGATTTTTTCCATTACAACTTTTTGAGCAACCTGGAGATCTCCAATGTCTAAATCTTTTGTTTCCTCTTTAACATTATCTATTACTTCATCTAAAGGAAATAGATTTTTTTGCACATATTTCTGTAAACGAGACAAGCGACTATAATAGGAGTTCGGGATTCCTTCATAATCCGGGAATAAAGAGATCAATGTTTCGTCAATACGGGCCGCCTGGATTCTTTTGGCTACCGATACATGACTAATCCCAAGATATGCTGCGAGTTCTTCATTAGTAGAAAATCCTTTTTCTTCCATTTTTTTGATAAATTGAAACCCAACTTCTCTATATGAAAATTTTCGAGATGTTTGTGCTGCGGATATAATTGAATTTATATCATCTTCGGTTAGTTCATCCGGAAGAACCCACAGGGGGAGATCCTTTTCTGCCTTTATACAGCAGAAACGTCTGCGACTTCCTTCTATTAATAAATAAACCCCATCTCTTTTTACAGCGATCCCTTCGGTATCGACCCCTCTTTCTTCAATCTGCTTAAGAATATCTCTAACAGAATAATCTGTAAGGGCTTCTTGATTTCGTGGGTTCGCTGGATGGACTAAGGTCTCCTTCTCCACTCTCTGGGCTGGAACAATCACATGTTCCGCTTCAAGTCTCCGGCCCTTATGAAGAGTGAATAACTTTTTTATGCGAGGTGCTGTTTTCAAACCCGCAAGACCTGAACGGTGACCGACTTCTGTCCGCTTTGGTGCGTTTAAATATCGAGATTTATCATTCCCGATATGTTGCTCATCGCTCATGCGTTAACTCCTTGCTTAGCTGAAAAACTTTTTATTTCATTTATAAATTGCTGATATACCTGTAATACAGATTCTTCTGCGACATCAAGCTGCTTTGCGGAACAAAGTTCCTCTGATTTTTTGATATCAAGCACTGTACGCCCTTTGGAAGCAGCTGCCTTAAATGCTTCAGAATTTTTTATGTTAGCGGACATCAAAAGGTCCTGAACAGTTCTGATTAATTTATCCAAAACTATTCTTTCATATGGACTTTTGTCATCTACATTGACAGCAAGAACTTTGAACCATTTTAAATTGTCGCCCTTACTTGGTGATTGTTTAAACCTTTCACTTATTGTAAGCATGAAGTCTGTAGTAGAGGCGTAATCATATTCACGTGGTGACACTGCGACAAGAATCCCATCGGCCGCTTCGTCAGCAGCCCAGATCAAAGGTGAATCTTCAGGTGGAGTGTCTATAATAATCAAATCATAGTTCTGCTTCAGTACCGGTAAGATAACTTCCTTGAAACGTAGTAACAAAGACGTACGTTCTTCTCTAGAACATTGCCAGTATTTATCTTTAAAACGAGCATCTGTCGGAAAAGCCGTTATTACGTCCAAGTTTGGCAGATGCGTTGAAAAAGGCATATTAGTGATGATTTCTTCTTCAGAGAATCCTGAATCTAAATATTTTTTATACTCAGAATTTTCTTCATAAATTCCAAGGATTGCATCAATTGCTGTAAGGAAGACATCATCTTCTGAGACACTTTGAATCATGCTGCTTCCAATCGAACCTTGTGGGTCCCATTCGATCATTAATACACGTGCATTGAGTTGTAGATCTAAAGCAGCTGCTACTGCTAAAGCTACAGATGTAGTGCTTTTCCCTGTACCGCCTTTATGATTCTGAGTAACAATAGCTCTGCTAAAGTAATGATCGCGGTACTTGGGATAACCCAGGGCATCCATTATTTTTTGAACATCCCAGCGGGTGTAAAGATGATTTTTGTTTTGATAAATAGGTGCACCAACAAGTTCTTTTTCTTCTAAGTCCGAAAGTATTTTATTGAACGTTACTCGTGACTTCCCAAAAAAATCAGAGAGATTTTTTTTATTCAAACAGTGGTTATAGATCAGTCTATCAACACCATCAACACTATCATCAGAAACAGATACTCTTGATGAAGCCATCAGAGATTCCTTTAGAGAAATCTGCTCGCTTTTCATGCGCTGACCAACGAGGGCGATCTTTTCAAGTAAATTCATGGTTATGACCTTTTTGCACTGAAAACCGACTTTTACGCATATATGTAAACTTTACGTATAATGCGTCCATTTCCTTGTTATGCGTACAATTCTATCCTTAGTTTCAATCTTAAGCTAATGTTTGTTTACTTTTTTATGATTTTTTGTGAGCTTAACTTGCAGATGTGAGCTCAGACTCTCTAGTCCATACCTAATGCACAACCTGTTTAAACCACGATTCTTGTCTCCTTCTCTACGCTTTGAAGTTAAGAGCTCCATTAATGAATCTTCACGCCTACCCTATTTCTTGCTTAGACCCTAAAATCTATCTCACCGGTGTGCTGATATACGTTTCCTAACTGTGAACCGTTGTCGTCAGTCCAGTCTAAAGATATGAGGTGTTAATCTCTTGAGGAGGCACACTACGAATTATGGGAGCAGAGTTAGCAACCTCACCCCGAAATGAAACCCAACTTAAGGAGGCAACCCCAGTGTGGAGATTAAGGGGGTTAAATCTGCCAGCGGCTGACAGTGTCCCAGCTGCTGCTCAGTCACACCACGCCCTGATTTAATCCCCTGCCCGGTATTGTAATGACCGAAAAAAACCCGTGCACTGGTGTCGGCAGACCGGCATGCATGAATATGA
Organism: Enterobacter cloacae; assembly: GCA_014169315.1. Classification (NCBI taxonomy): domain Bacteria; kingdom Pseudomonadati; phylum Pseudomonadota; class Gammaproteobacteria; order Enterobacterales; family Enterobacteriaceae; genus Enterobacter; species Enterobacter cloacae. The sequence goes on from AP022134.1 coordinate 268,988, forward strand.
CGTTAATCTGTATCAGCAGGCACTTTTCGCATAATGGGAGCAAGTGATAGCAACGCCGCCCAGAACGGAATGCCAACATCAGGACTGAACCCAAGTTTGGCGATTAAGGGGGTTAAATTTGCAAGCGGATGACAGTGCCCCCAGCTGCTGCTCAGTCACACCACGCTTGATTAAATCTCTCGCCAGGTCTTGTTTTGACCGAAAATAGCCCAAGCACTGATGTCGGCAGACCGGCATATAGGAATATGACGTTAATCTGTATCAGCAGGTACATTTCGCATTATGTGAGCAAGTGATAGCAACCCAGCCCGGAACTGAAGGCCAGCATGAGGACAGAACCCCAGTTTGGCGATTAAGGGGGTTAAATCTCACAGCGGCTGACAGTGCCTTCAGATGCTGCTCAGGCATACTACTCTCCCTGATATAATCTCCCATATGTTCTTGAGATCGTCGGAAATCGCCCATGCACCGGTGTCGGCAGACCGGTATGCAGTAATGTGAATTTAATCTGCATCATCAAGCACATTTCGTATTATGGAAGTAAGTGTTAGTAAACCAAAGCCCGCCCAGAACGGAAGGTCAACATCAGAACAGAATCCCAGTTTGGCGATTAAGGGTGTTAAATCTGCAAGCTGCTGACAGTGCCCCAGTTGCTGCTCAGTCACACCACGCCCTGATAGAATCTCCTGCCCGGAAATGTGATGACCGAAAAAAGCCCGTGCACTGGTGTCGGCAGACCGGCACGCAGGAATATGACGTTAATCTGTATCAGGAGGCACATTTCGCATTATGGGAGCAAGCGATAGCAACCCAAGCCCAGAACTGAAGGCCAGCATCAGGACAGAACCCCAGTATGGCGATTAAGGGGGTTAAATCCGCCAGTGGCAATAAGATCCCGAGCGGTGTTTAAGAAATATTTCCCGAAGGACAATCTTCCGCTCGTACGATGAATATAGTGTTCAACCCGGGAGAGGGATCACTTAACCTGCTTAGCCTAAATCTTACGTCATTCTCTAAACGGAGTTTAAGCTTAATGGTCCTGAGAAAGTTAAAAGGACTACCCATAATGACGGTTTGAGATGGCGAATAAGGGTTTTTTCTGCCAGCGGCTGACATTGCCCCAGCTTCTGCTCAGTCACACCACGCCTGATTAAATCTTCCGCCAGGTCTTGTTATGACCGAAAATTGTCCGTGCACTAGAGTCGTAAGACCTGCATACAGGAATGAGGCGTAAATCTTTATCAGGTGGCAAGGTTCGCATCATGGGAGCAAGGGTCTTGAACTGGAGGTTAACATCATAAAATCCCAGATTGGCGATTAAGGGTGTTAAATCTGACAGCGACTGAAAGTGCCTTCAGATGCTGCTCAGGTATATTACACCCTGAAAAAATCAAGCATCTGTGCTTGCGAATATCGGAAAAGGCCATGCACCGGTGTCGGCAGACCGGCATGGGCAATGAGACGTTAATCTGTATCAGCTGGCGCATTTCGTATCATGGGAACAAGTGTTAGCAACCCTCTCCAGGACGGAAGGACACTATCAGGACTGATCCCAGTTTGGCGATTAAGGGGGTTAAATCTGCCAGCGGCTGACAGTGCCTTCTGATGCTGCTCAGACATACTATGCACAGATATAATCACCCGTCCGTCCTTGTGATTATCGGAAAAGGCCATGCACCGGAGTCGGCAGACCGGTATGCAGTGATGTGACTTTAATCTTTATCAGCAGGCGCATTTCGTATTAAGGGAGCAAGTGTTAGCAACCCTGCCCAGGACGGAAGGACACTATCAGGACTGAACGCCAGTTTGGCGATTAAGGGGGTTAAATCTGCCAGTGGCTGACAGTGCCTTCTGATGCTGCTCAGACATACTATGCACAGATATAATCACCCGTCCGTCCTTGTGATTATCGGAAAAGGCCATGCACCGGAGTCGGCAAACCGGTATGCAGTGATGTGACTTTAATCTTTATCAGCAGGCGCATTTCGTATTAAGGGAGCCAGTGTTAGCAACCCTGCCCAGGACGGAAGGACACTATCAGGACTGAACGCCAGTTTGGCGATTAAGGGGGTTAAATCTGCAAGCGGATGACAGTGCCCCAGCTGCTGCTCAGTCACACCACGTCCTGATAAAATCTCCTGCCCGGTAATGTGATGACCGAAAAAAGCCCGTGCACTGGTGTCGGCAGACCGGCACGCAGGAATATGACGTTAATCTGTATCAGCAGGTACATCTCGCATTAGGGAGCAAGTGATAGCAACCCCGCCCAGAACTGAAGGCCAGCATGAGGACAGAACCCCAGTTTGGCGATTAAGGGGGTTAAATCCGGCAGCGTGAGTAAGTGCCCGTGCTGTGTTAAAGAAATATTCCCTAAGGACAATCTTCCGCTCGGCCTTTTGTATAAAGTTGTCACCCCGGGAGCGGGGATCACTTTACCTGCTTAGCCTAAATCTTACGTCAATCGCTATCCGGAATTTTAGCTTAATGGTCCTGAGCAAGTTAAAAGGGCTACCCATAATGACGTCCCCAGATGGTGATAAAGGAGTTAATTCCGCCTTCGGCTTACAGTGCCGCAGCTGCTGCTCAGCAACACCACGCCCTGATTAAATCTCCCGCCTGTCCTTGTGATGACCAAAAATAGTCCGTGCACTGGCGTCGTAAGACCGGCATACAGGAATGAGGCGTTAATCTTTATTAGGTGGCAGGATTCGCATCATGGGAGCAAGGGCCCTAGAACTGTAGACTAACATTAGAAAATCACAGTTTGGCGATAAAGGGGGTTAAATAAGTTAAAAGTCTTCGGTGAGCAAATTGGATAAATTTTCAGAAACCAAACCGTTAATAATAAACTTTTAGAAGAATGATTAAAGGATATTAAGTTTTGTATGCAAAATGACACCAGTGATCTGTTTTCACTAATAATGCCGCGCTACTTTGATTACCTTTGGTAAACAAAAATGTAATTTACGTGATTTTCATCTTATAATGTCAGTATTGAAGTTATAAATTTTGTTTACTTAATGCGTACACAACCTAACTGCGATTTGTATTTATGTCACTGTTTTTACACCACATTAATTATAAAACCAAAATTTGCAGCACAGTGATGAACT
>AP022135.1 GCA_014169315.1 Enterobacter cloacae
CACTATCGGAATAAATGTCCAGAAAATATTTTGCTTGGTCGTATTTATTATTCTTGCACAAATACCCCAGCCTGTGCCGGGAGGTGAGCACTGACAGATGTTACCTGCCATTTCCCTTCAGCAGCGCCACCGCCTCATCGCCTGGCATCTGGAACTGCACCCGGTGCCGTGCCGCGACATCGAGCGCAAACACTTTCGTGTAGACCTCCGTCGAGCTGATCGACTTGTGTCCCATCAGGCTCTGCAGCACCTTCAGCGGGATGCCGGCATACAGCATGTGCATCCCGTAGCTGTGACGGAACGTGTGCGGGGTAACCGGTACCGAAAACGTCACCCCGTCGGCGGCAGCCGCATCAACGGCTTCACTTATCCAGGTCCGGACCGTTCTGTCGGTAATTTCCCAGATGCGTGCCTTCTCGGTTCTGCCTGTGCGTTTATTACGGCGCTCCAGCGGAATTTTAAGCGTGGCCACCATCATCTCCAGCTGGCTGACATAGTTCGCATCGGAAAGCGGAACGATACGATGAGGCTGGCTACCGGCCGGAGCTCGGCCGGCCGTTCTGGTGGCTTTTTCGGTCCGCTGCTTGAGCGTGGCCAGCTGCACGAACGGGTAGGGCGCCGTCAGCGAAAAATCACTCCGGGTCAGCGCCAGCGCTTCGTTAATTCGGGCGCCGGTGTTCCACAGGGTGGCCAGCAGCATCTTGCGGTGCAGATCGGGCACGTAGTGGAGCAGGGCGCTCACTTCCGGCGCCAGCAGGTATTTAGGCAGCTCGTCCTGAACGAGCGCCATCTGTCGCAGGGCCAGCGCGGCCGGGTAATCGATGGCCACCGGCAGCTGCGCGGCCGAAAATGAAACGCCCTGGCCTGGTATTGCCGGTATCATTATTTATTGCCCCCGGTGGAGAGGTATTGCACTGTAAGTCGTGCCAGGGCCTTCTGCGCGTAATCCTCGCCCGGGAGCACACTGATTTCTCCCCGGCGTTCCATCTCGGCGCCGATAGCGCTCAGGGTCGTAGTTACCGGCAGCAGGCGGCGCAACAACAGGGCGTGCCCGCATGCGGAACGGATACGTTCGGCAAACGCATCCTCATCGCGGGAGTATGCGCCGGGCGCCGGTCGTTCCCGGCCGTCCTTTTCCGACTGCAGTTCCTGGCACAGCGTCAGCAGCTCAACGATCTCACTGGCTGCATAAACAGCCATCAGGTCATGGTTCATTCCGGCTTATCCTGATTTGCCAAACAGCTGAGGCAGTTCATCAAACAACATCACATGACGGGTGCGCTTGCCGCGAAAAATACGCCTCATCATCGGCGTGAAATCCGCAGGCTCCCAGCCATAGGGCCACGTATAGTAAATCCCTACCTGCAGCGTGCTGTCGCGTCGTTCTGGTCCGGCAACTATACGCCTGACCTCCCTGTTCAGCGCCTCACCGCGCAGACCGTACTGGCCCAGGTAGCGGCGCAGCCGCATTCTCGGCATCCGCGGATCGGATTTCACGTAAGCATTAATATCCATATGCTGGGTGGCGGTGAGGATATTCATGCCGTACTTGCGCATGGTGCTGAAAGCGGTGGCCATCACGTCCGCTTCTGTCCGTGGTTCATCATCGGTTCTGTTCATCTGGGTTGTTGCGTGGTCCGACCGTCTAAGCTGACGCGGTATCATCCTGCAGCGACCGGAAGACAAGCAGGGCGTCCGTCCTGGAGAGTAGCTCGGTACAGTCCCCGCGCTGCGGGTTAATCTCTTCATCAATGGCCTCGTTATACTGCATGCGCAGCCGCCATCCCGTCACGGGAGGCGCGTTCTGTATGGCCAGCACCATCCCTTCCGGCGACAGCAGTTCACGGAGGGTGTAGCAGGCGCCAATCCGGGTCGAATCCCGCAGCCACATCACGGGGTACTCACTGACCAGCTGGTCATACACACATTCCGGCGTATGGAAATAATTCCCGTCCGCCCTGCATAAATTACACATTCGCGTTCCTTGTATTGAGAAACCCCGTCAGGCCAGGTCTGTCATAAAACGGCCAGGCTCAAAAGGCCAGCGCCTGTCGCCCTGCGAGTACACCTCGATCCACGCCAGTGTCCCGTGCTCAAAATACAGGTGATAACCGTCATCGGCACTGAGGGTCAGCATCCCGTCAAAACAGGTATCGGTTCGCGTACCGTCACCCATCCAGCGAAGCAGGCGGCCTTCAGCGGAAATCTCGTAAAATTCACACTCGCAGTCCAGGTCGTCGGTCTGAAAGTCCGTCCCGGTGACTCCGTCAGGCATCCGGTACCGGAATCTGACCGTATCAAACATTCCCATAATTTTGCTTCCTTAAATTGCTTAAAAATCCCGCCCCGTCGGTTGTCAGTTTGCGCTAGTCGGGGCTGTCTCCCGGCGTTCACCGGTCAGCTCCCAGGCTCTGACGGCGCGCGCATAATCCGCCGTCGTCACACGCAGACTCATCGCCTGGCACTCCAGCTGCACTACATGACCGGTCCGGGAGGTTTCCACACACCGGTTCGTCAGGCTGCGGCCGTTGGCAATGTCATCAGCCAGATCCGGTGCGGACACATAGCTTTCGTAAAGAATCGTTCCGGCGATGGCCAGTCCTGCCACCAGAACGGTGTACAGAACGAGCGCAATAGGTTCGGTTGCATATGCCTTCCCTTTAATTAATGCCCCGCCCGATAATACCGACAGGGTAATGCTTTACGCGGCACTGTTTATGGAGTAATTACCCCATCAGCAATCATCATGAGAGCAATTATCACTGCACTGATAATAACCATCCTTATAGCCACGCTGTTAAATTACCGAATGGCCGTTTCGCGATGATCCGACTTTCTGTCGTATAACAACTTTCCGGAAGTGTACCATGCGCACGGAATAACCACACCGCCCTTTTATGGGGGTGAGCGGGCGGTCGCGGGGCAGGGGTATGACACAACATATAGCGTCATCAGCAGCTGAATACACCGCTACATCTTGTGTCAGGGGGCCGCTGAGCCCCGGAGAAGGAAAAGAAGATCCGGAACTGGTCTTTTTCGGATCTGCGGTGGAGAAATGAGAAAACAGAATAGGTACAGCATATCCATATGTCGGGCATCTGCATAGGCAAAGCATACGCATATACCTACCATCTGCATATGTAACACCTATACAAGCCGGGCTTGCAGGCATATACTTCACCTATGCGGGAATACTCCCTGGCACACTCAGCATATGAGGAAAAACCATGCGCACAGTTTCGATATTTAAAAACGGCAATAACCGCGCCATCCGTCTGCCCCGTGACCTGGATTTTGACGGCGTCAGCGAGCTGGAGATCGTCCGGGAAGGGGACAGCATCATTCTGCGTCCCGTCCGGCCGACCTGGGGCTCATTCTTTGAGCTCGAAAAAGCTGATCCGGACTTTATGGCGGAGCGCGAGGACGTTGTCACCGACGAAGGACGATTTGAGCCATGAAGAAAACCTGGATGCTCGACACTAACATCTGCTCGTTCATCATGCGCGAGCAGCCGGCAGCGGTACTGAAGCGCCTGGAGCAGGCGGTGCTGCGCAACCAGCGCATTGTGGTCTCGGCCATCACCTACTCCGAGATGCGCTTCGGTGCCACCGGCCCGAAGGCCTCCCCGCGCCACATTGAGCTGGTTGACGCGTTCTGCGCCCGCCTCGATGCCATCCTGCCCTGGGACCGCGCCGCGGTGGACGCAGCCACGGACATTAAAGTGGCGCTGCGCCTCGCCGGGACGCCGATCGGCCCGAACGATACGCTCATTGCCGGACACGCCATTGCGGCGGGCGCCATCCTGGTGACGAATAATACAAGAGAGTTTGCGCGGGTCCCGGGCCTGGTGCTGGAAGACTGGGTGAATTAATCCCGTAAAAATTTCCGTGACGGAGACGACAGACATGAATGGGCTTTGTTAATGGAATGGTCGCCTCCCATCTCTTGTGCCACAGTGGGACGATAAATCGTCACTCATTGAACGGAGCGCTGCTATCATGAACGTTAAAACTATTGGAATCGATTTGGCAAAAAACGTTTTCCAGATCCATGGGGTTGACGAGCACGGAAAACGGTTGTTCAACAAACAACTCAGACGGGCACAAATGGCCTCCTTTTTTGCCAACATCCCACCCTGTTTGATCGGCATGGAGGCCTGTGCATCTGCTCATTTCTGGGCCAATAAACGGCACTGTTGCAAAGTTAGCGATGAGGCAGCCTTTTGTCTTATTCAAAGGCCTTACATTTCAAAAACTCTGCTTACCAGGCGCATTTCGCCCAGGGGATCACCATAATAAAATGCTGAGGCCTGGCCTTTGCGTAGTGCACGCATCACCTCAATACCTTTGATGGTGGCGTAAGCCGTCTTCATGGATTTAAATCCCAGCGTGGCGCCGATTATCCGTTTCAGTTTGCCATGATCGCATTCAATCACGTTGTTCCGGTACTTAATCTGTCGGTGTTCAACGTCAGACGGGCACCGGCCTTCGCGTTTGAGCAGAGCAAGCGCGCGACCATAGGCGGGCGCTTTATCCGTGTTGATGAATCGCGGGATCTGCCACTTCTTCACGTTGTTGAGGATTTTACCCAGAAACCGGTATGCAGCTTTGCTGTTACGACGGGAGGAGAGATAAAAATCGACAGTGCGGCCCCGGCTGTCGACGGCCCGGTACAGATACGCCCAGCGGCCATTGACCTTCACGTAGGTTTCATCCATGTGCCACGGGCAAAGATCGGAAGGGTTACGCCAGTACCAGCGCAGCCGTTTTTCCATTTCAGGCGCATAACGCTGAACCCAGCGGTAAATCGTGGAGTGATCGACATTCACTCCGCGTTCAGCCAGCATCTCCTGCAGCTCACGGTAACTGATGCCGTATTTGCAGTACCAGCGTACGGCCCACAGAATGATGTCACGCTGAAAATGCCGGCCTTTGAATGGGTTCATGTGCAGCTCCATCAGCAAAAGGGGATGATAAGTTTATCACCACCGACTATTTGCAACAGTGCCGAAAGTACCATCGTTGAGCGAACGACCTGTTGATAGCGCTGTTTTTGCATTGCCAGCAGGTCGGCATCGCTATCGTCAAAGAGCGGCGCGGGCGGCAGGGCAGAGACGCAGTGCAGCTCACCCAGCGGCCCAAGAATTTCATCATCCGTGAAGGCATATTCGCTGCCGTCATGGTTCAGCTCTTCACGCAGCGCCATCAGCAGCTCCGCATCTTCATACTCATGACGGCTAATCACGCCCAGCCCATAGATAAGCTTGAGCCGGACCGAAAGATCGCCCAGCGGGCCGCTACCGTCCAGCAGCGGTTCGACGGCGTATTTCACCGCATAATCGTCTTTGCGGAACACCTGAAGCACCAGAATATTGACCGCCTCGGTCAGTAACTCGACGGCGGCAATCAAGAAGCGGCACTGTTGCAAATAGTCGGTGGTGATAAACTTATCATCCCCTTTTGCTGATGGAGCTGCACATGAACCCATTCAAAGGCCGGCATTTTCAGCGTGACATCATTCTGTGGGCCGTACGCTGGTACTGCAAATACGGCATCAGTTACCGTGAGCTGCAGGAGATGCTGGCTGAACGCGGAGTGAATGTCGATCACTCCACGATTTACCGCTGGGTTCAGCGTTATGCGCCTGAAATGGAAAAACGGCTGCGCTGGTACTGGCGTAACCCTTCCGATCTTTGCCCGTGGCACATGGATGAAACCTACGTGAAGGTCAATGGCCGCTGGGCGTATCTGTACCGGGCCGTCGACAGCCGGGGCCGCACTGTCGATTTTTATCTCTCCTCCCGTCGTAACAGCAAAGCTGCATACCGGTTTCTGGGTAAAATCCTCAACAACGTGAAGAAGTGGCAGATCCCGCGATTCATCAACACGGATAAAGCGCCCGCCTATGGTCGCGCGCTTGCTCTGCTCAAACGCGAAGGCCGGTGCCCGTCTGACGTTGAACACCGACAGATTAAGTACCGGAACAACGTGATTGAATGCGATCATGGCAAACTGAAACGGATAATCGGCGCCACGCTGGGATTTAAATCCATGAAGACGGCTTACGCCACCATCAAAGGTATTGAGGTGATGCGTGCACTACGCAAAGGCCAGGCCTCAGCATTTTATTATGGTGATCCCCTGGGCGAAATGCGCCTGGTAAGCAGAGTTTTTGAAATGTAAGGCCTTTGAATAAGACAAAAGGCTGCCTCATCGCTAACTTTGCAACAGTGCCATGCAAACTCGCCAAAAGTATCAAGAAATCCATAAATCAAACTAATTTCCAAAAATGGATTATTCTTAACAGAATCCAGCTTCACCTGAAGAGTCTGACAGGCAGCTATGACGTTTTCAGGGATGTCTGGTAATACTCTTGTTTCATCCCTTTCAATGTATTTCACTTCAATTATTTCATTTTTTTTTGGGAAAAAACGTTGTAAAAGACGTTGTAAAAAATTAATCCATTTCAAAATAACTCCTTAGGCATGACATGAAGCAGCTGCACATTGCAAAAGCAGATTAAACGACACGGATCCAGTAGGCTGGTTCAACAACCCAAACTCCGCAATCATATGCGATAGCCCTACGATGGCGGTTCATCAGCCAGAACGTCCAGGCGACAAACCGACTATTTCCACTATAGACGGTTCTATCCCCATCCAGCATGACAGAATAGCGAGGCTTTTTGTCCATATTATGATTCCTTATGTTGTTTACCTGGAATTATCGGAGCATCCAGGTGGCAAGGCAACTCTGTATCAGAGGATATTTTACCCCGCGCAACCAGCCATGCGCGACGTTGTTCCAGCCATGTTTTGAAAGCGGGTGTCGCTTCGACTTTTTTCACTTCCTTCTGTTTCCAGGCTTTTACCGGGCCTGCACTGAGCGGCGCACCGAGAAATTCACTGATCGCCTTGTCAGTCCAAAGACGAGCTTTCAAGCCACGTTTACTTATCCACTCAGCATGCCATTCATTGCTCGCTTGGGCTCGTCTATCTACTGCATTGTAATAAAGCCTCACGGTCATGGCACATCTCCTTGTACTTCTACATCATGAATGGGTTTGGCATAGAGGGACCAAAGAAAAATACAATGATTGAGGTAAGGATAAAACAGGTTAACCAGAGCCATTCAAGTTTCCAAGGTCTGAATAATTGCCAGATAAATCCGGCCGCGATAGTGCCGCAAACAACACCACCAATTAGAGCTTCAGAAATTGTCGAGTGTTCCATTGATTTTGTTTCTCCAAAAATTACGCCATTGTGCTTTATAAAACTACAAGCGATGCGACAGGGAATTTCATACTGAAAGAAATCACAAAAAACCTAGTTTTTTAGATAGTTAGGGCTGAAAATGTAGTGGGAACTTTTTAGTGGAGTCACACATTAAATTCCCACATTTTTTTATTTTTCGAAGGACTGCATGTTGCCCATAACCAGCCTGATGGCCTTATCTAACTCAGCCTGAACTGAAGCAGGAAGACGGGCAAATTCATAGGTCACTAAGCGTTTAGACGGATCGGTTTTCTTCCGGGCAAACTGCTTTTTGTCTTCAAACTCACGTAGCTTTTCAGTTTGTACAGTTTTCACTGGCGCTGGCTTCAGCTGCTTCGAATGGCGTTTAAAAGAGTCCATAATTAGCGACTTACTTACGCTTTCAACTTTTGCTGCACTGATGTCTGCCTGCACTTTTCCGAGCAAATCAGACAGAGGCACACCTTTGCTATCTAAGTCCTCTGAAATTTTTAACAGCAGCTGGTAATCAGCAAGGGAGAGTTCATTGATAACCGGGAATAACTCGACCATTTCAGCTGGCACAGAAGCAGCTTGAAACGCTCGGGAAACGCTTGCCGGTGAGACGTCCTCTACGCGCGCAATTTCATCCTTAGACATGCCATTTGCGTACATAAATTGATATCTTTGACCTATCTCACGAAGCGTATGCTCACGCGCGGTCTGAATGTCTTTGGCAAGCTGACGAGCATCTTCAAGACTTATCTCATCTTCTGTAACCAGAATTTCGAATTTCGCGCCACTGAAGATACATGCCGCCCGGCGCCGGGAACCATCTAACACTTCAATACAACCGTTAATAACTCGGCCGATTGCTGGGAAAAATTGCTGCAGGTTGATAGTTCGCGTTATGTCGCTCACTGACTCAGGGGTTACATACCTTTGGTCGCGACCGTTAACAGCTGGATCCACAAATGTCTTCTCTTCAATATCACCATTCAAAATGGTTGAGAGGGTGAACTTGGCCTGATTACCGGACTTAAGGGTGAATACCTTCTCTGCTTCTTTGGTTTCGAGGCTACGGATAAAATCTGAGCTATCACTACCTAAAATGTTTCGCCCGCGAGCTACTATTTTTTTTTTTTCTTCACGCTGATTGGCTCCTCAGGAATTCAATACGGTCAAACACAGCCTTCGTAAAATGCTCTGCTTCTGTACGCGCTTTTTTTAACGCGTCGTTGCTACCGGGATAAGATGCTGGGTTGGCACTAATAATCGTATCAAACGTTTCTCCGCAACGTTCAAAGCCATCCAGGCGGGGCAGGGAAGAGTCCAGTATGCTGCTTGTGTAGACTTCACGAGCAAGGCTATGTGAAACCAGATGATCGGGCTTGCCAGTCATTTTCGACATAAAACCAATACTGGCAGCCAGACGCGGTTCAATGCCTTCTTCTTCCAGCGTTTCCAGCATTTCAGGCAAGCGGGTAAGGTATTTCAACGTGGAATGGAAATCGACTTGCGCCGGCGGAGTAGGGGTGAGAATAAGGTCACTTGCCGCCAAACCGTTTAGTAAAAATGGATCGAGGTGCGGACCTGTATCAATCAGGATGAAATCGTAGTCATCAGCCACACGATCGATAATTATTTTGCGAAGCACTTCGTACTGGTTTACGCCCGGCAGGTGCTCGCTAACCAGCTCCTTCCATGCGCTGGCTACAAAACCATCATCAATAGAAGCAGGAATAACATCTACACCTGGAATGATGGTTGGCCGTATCACTTCGTTACGCAGGGTTTCAGCATCGACATCGTTTAGCATCGCTTGCGCGGCGGTTTCAAGAATGGAACCAATACTGTGCGTGTGATCGAGGAACATGGTGCTGGATGCCTGCGGATCAAGGTCAATAACCAGAATACGCAGATCGTGACGCAATAAATCCTGATGCACTCGCAACGCGTGCGCCAGCGTTACAGTTGATACGGTTTTGGATACGCCACCTTTCAAGTTAACGACGAAAATAACGTAAGGCGATTGATGGATTTCACGATACTTCGGGATCTTGCGGTGGGCGTAAATATCAATAACATTCTGTACTGTAAGAGCATATTGCTCAACATTTCCGACGCGTTTCTTGTTGAAATCGTAGCCTGCATCTTCCATTTCTTTAATGGCCTGCTCCACGATGCGACGGCTTAGCTTGGGTAATTTGGCTACTGCGTTCCGGGTAAATGTCTGGAAGTATTCTGTAAGGTTAAACTCTTTGCGTTGATCTTCAATGTCCCGGCTCATTGACTCAAGCAATATGCCAGCTCGTCGCGCTATCGAGCCTACTCCACCGTAATCTCGTTTCATTCTGTTCTCCATGATGTTTTCAATGTAGAGGACATTGATTGTACAGCTCGGAGTGTACAACAAATACCGTGACGTGCAAGAAATTATTGATATTGGTGTTTTTGTTGCACGTTCAGCGAGTGACTCAAAGGCTGAACGCTGATACATGTGTTTATAAATCGGCTCGGAAGTGAGCAAACAGGTGTGTTTACAAAGCGGAAACAATATGAGAGGGAATAGATGTGTTTATAAAACGGATGCTGATGCTGTGTTACCGGGAAAACAGCAAACACTCGCAGTCACTGCGGCACATATCCGCTTTACAAACACAGTCAGGCGCTTTTACTCTCCATCTTTTAAGGCTTCAGACATAGCCTTAATGTCTGGCCTAGGCGTGCGACGGGTTATGATTAAGTGCCATTCACCATCCTTTTTAACGACATCGCCATCTAAATAACCGACCGCTTTAAGCTCGTCTATAGCCTTGTTAATCACTCGATTCTGCTGGTTATTGGGTGAGGTAAGCATTAGGCGACGTTTAATACGCGCGAACGATAGTGGTATTGGTCGCTCAGGAAGGCTCTCAATGAAAGTGTATAGGGCCTGTGCTGTCCCTTTGTTCGCAAGTTGCCGGATTATAAACATCTGCAGAAGCACCTGACGGTCGAATTGATAAAGCTCCCAAAGAGACTCATCGGCGGTAAGTTCCATGATGTCGTCTTTTTCGTCCCACTTACCACGACTTAACAGACCAGATACAACACCATTCCGATCCTTTTCTGAGGCAAGCTTGATAGTTGTGCTGCGAAGACGAATAAGAGAGTCGGCCAAGCGCGTTCTGAGTCCTTTATCTTTGTCCTTTGAGCTAAACCCGCAGAATGTAGCAAACTCGCTGAATGGAAGTTCAATGGTGCTGCTGTTTAAGCCATATTTCGAAAACGCGAGAATGATGCCAACCCACACCTTGAAGTCAGTCTCCATCGAAAGTCGTGGGCCGGTAATACGGATGTCTGTATAACCTTCGGCTCTTGCCAACTCTAAGCTTTGAAGTTCGCTACTCGCATCAATACTGATATTTTCTGTGTCCTTTCCTTTTCGTTTTAAGGAAGGTAGAAACAGACCTAAGCGCATCAAAGCTACAGGCTGGACAGTAGCGTTTCTGGAAGGCATGAGCTTCTTATTTTCATCGATTTCTACGAGAACCGATTCAAGTGATAGATCTACACTTTTCTTATACATAAGGACTTATCCACAGTTAAAGGATCATCCACAGACACAGCATGCGTAATCCCATTTATAAACACGCGCAATCCGTTTTATAAACACATATATCCGCTTTGTAAACACAGAATACCGATTTACAAACACAAATATCCGACTTATAAACACATGAAATGGCTGTTAGCCTATGCATGGCGCGGTTTTCAACGTACCGGGATCTGTTTGGATCATTATATGGATCTTTGCTGGATCAGATATTTGGATCTGCCCGGTGGATAACTGGATAAGTTGTCCATTTAACTTCGAGCGTAAGCAGAATTTATCCGTGCAGTTCCCTGGTGCTTCCTCGCTCACTCGCGGGCTTCGCCCTGTCGTTCGGCTGCGGCGAGCACTACTGGCTCTCTCTGAAAAGCGAAATTTAACTGATCCTCGCTATGGGGATATCTTTCCAGCGGGTGGTGTACGCAGGGGAGAGCATGTCGCGTTTCATTTGCCATGATGGCGCTATCCCTCGTCCGGCAAACCAGAGCTGTCCCAGCCCGGAATGATTAATGCCATCGAGAACCTTCATCAGCTCAGCGCTGTGAGGACGTGGAGGACGTTCGTCGAACAGCTGCAGCTGCGAAACACCGGAGCCGGTGAAGTCATTCAGCATCACACCGGCTTTGGCATACCGGTGCCCGTCCTTCCAGATACGCTCCAGAGCCGTTGTGGCGGCCGCAATGATGTCCCGGGTGTCCTGAGTGGGGGTAAGCAGTTTCTCCGTGGCCACGTTGCCATAGTAAGGCTCTTTAACGGCGAACGGAGACGTTTTGATGAATACGGAAATATGCCGGCAATACTGGCGCTCTTTACGCAGCTTTTCTGAGGCCCGCTCTGCGTACTGACAGACAGCCTGGCGGAGCGAATCGTACTCCGTGATTTTCTCTCCAAAACTGCGGCTGCAGACGATCTGCTGCTTTGTTGGCGGGGCTTCCTCAAGCGACATGCAGCTTTCCCCGTTCAGTTCGCGTACCGTTCGCTCAAGGACTACGGAGAAATTTTTGCGGATAAAGGCCGGGTTCGTCAGGGCCAGATCGAGCGCGGTTTTGATGCCCAGAACATTGAGCTTGCGTGCAATACGGTTTCCCACGCCCCAGATCTCTTCGACCGGCTGCAGTGAAAGCAGTTTCCGCGTTCGCTGTGGATTCCCCCGGGTGAGTGCGAGCACACCACGAAACTGTTTCCACTCCTTTGAGGCCCACTGGGCTGATTTTGCGAGGGTTTTCGTTGGTCCGGCGCCCACACCGATGGTCAGACGGGTACAGTCATACACGTGCTGTCGCAGCTGCCGGCCGAAGTCCTCCAGGTCCATGCAGTGCTCCACACCGGTCAGATCGAGGAACATCTCGTCAATCGAATACTGTTCCACCCCCGGAGCCAGTTCCTCCAGGCAGCTCATCACGCGCGCCGACATGGATGCATAAAGTTCATAGTTGCTGGAGAACGCGTATATTTTTTCCGGGTATCTTTCGTTTTTCATCTGAAACCACGGCGTACCCATTTTGATCCAGGGCTTTGCCTCGGCACTTCTCGCGATTACGCAGCCATCGTTATTGCTGAGCACCACAACCGGCTTTCCTTTCAAATCCGGGCGGAAAACACGTTCGCAGCTGGCATAAAAGCTGTTCACATCGGCCAGGGCAAACATCAGTACATCTCCCTCGGGCGGTGGATGATGTGCGTGACGACGCCAAAGATATCCAGATCGTCCGGGTCGGGATAAATCGGCGACCAGGCGGCGTTCATGGGCTGCAGCGTCAGTCGTGGCGTCAGCAGCAACCGTTTGACCGTAAACTCCCCCTGCACGCTGGCCACAACAATATCGCCATGCCGGGGCTTCTCGGCACAGTCCACAACCAGCAGATCGCCATTGTAAAGGCTGCCGTCGGACATACTGTCACCGCTGGCGCGAAGGTAGTAAGTCGCGCTCGGATGCCGTATGCAGTAATCATGGAGATCCAGGTCAGACTCGACGTAGTCAGCTGCAGGGCTGGGAAAACCGCAGCTGGCCAGGTCTGCAAACAACGGATGGGCCTGTGGCGGGAGTTCTTTCCCGGTGCTGAAAAGCTGCAGTTTCATCTTTCCTCCTGATGTCTAAATATACTGGTTATACATACAGTGTGCGCCGGGAGACCGGTAGAGATCAAGGGGTGAAAGTCCCCGACCATTGAAGGACCAGCAATCCACAAGGTCCCCGAGTCATGCGTGGCATACCGCGAGGTATGGGGCGAAGCGTTGACAGGGGTGTTGACAGGCCAGCCATTGAGCCACGAAATGTATATTAAATTACCGGGTGCCGACGTTGTACTGTTAACGGAAGGCAACATCATAGGGTGCGATACTGCGAGTGCCACATGGATCCGGCGGGGTCTGAGACCCTGGCATGTCAATACGATCTCTACGCGGGAACCGGGAGATCTCCCCTCTGACCATCTGCCAGTGTCGGAGATGGCCCGCACCGGGAAGACGAGGAGTCATAGCCGGTGATGTACGGAGAGGAGAAGTCGGACTCGCTCATAGTAGCGGCGAAGCAGGCGAACAACCCGAAAGGAGCGGAGTCAGTGGAGCGAAGGAGCGGGGCCAAGGGGAACGCGGAACAGCCACACATGCGCCGGACACAGAGCCGGGAAAGCATGTCACAGAGGCTGTCACGCGTGCGGGAAGCTGCGAAGCAGCGGAAGAAAGAACGGTTTACAGCATTGTTCCACCTGCTGACAGTCGAAGCACTGGAAGCCGCATTCCTCTCCCTGAGCAGGAAAGCGGCCGCCGGAGTGGATGGCATCAGGTGGATGGACTACGCCGGAAACATGAAGAACAACATAACAGATCTGCACCGGAGGCTACATCAGGGCAGCTACAGGGCGCAGCCCGGCAGGCGTCACTACATCCCAAAAGCGGATGGAAAACAACGCCCGCTCGGCATCGCCTCGCTGGAGGACAAGATCGTCCAGTATGCGCTGGTGAAAATCCTGAACGCAGTCTATGAAAACGACTTTATGGGGTTCTCATACGGGTTCAGACCCGGGCGAAGCCAGCACGATGCACTGGACGCACTGGCCACAGGGCTGGTACGCACTAACGTAAACTGGGTACTGGATGCCGACATCAGTCAGTTCTTCGACAGGGTGAGCCACGAATGGCTGATCAGGTTCACAGAGCATCGGATCGGCGACCGGAGGGTAATCAGGCTCATACGTAAGTGGCTCACAGCCGGGACGTCGGAGGAGGGTCAATGGCGAGCAACGGAGGAAGGCACCCCACAGGGTGCGGTCATCTCACCGCTGCTGGCAAACATATACCTCCACTACGTCTTCGATCTGTGGGCGCATCAGTGGCGACGTCGCTATGCCACAGGCAATGTGGTAATGGTCAGATACGCCGATGACATCGTCATCGGGTTCGACAAACGATACGATGCCCGGCGCTTCCGTATAGCCATGCAGCGCAGACTGAGGGAGTTCGGACTCACGGTTCACCCGGAGAAAACCCGTCTGATGGAGTTCGGCCGCTTCGCTGTCGAAAACCGTGCCATCAGGGGAAAAGGCAAACCAGAAACGTTCAACTTCCTCGGGTTCACGCACATCAGCGGGAAAGATCGCAACGGCAGGTTCATGCTGATACGAAAGACCCGCCGGGATCGGATGACGGCAACTCTGAAAGCCATCAAAGACGGTCTGCGAAGGCGCTGGCATTACTCAATCCCCGAACAGGGAAAATGGCTCAGGAGAGTGGTTCAGGGATACCTGAACTATCACTCGGTACCGGGCAACTTCCCCACCATGCAGAAGTTCAGGACACACGTAACAAACCTCTGGCGCCGGGCGCTCAGGCGCAGGAGCCAGAAGGATGATACGACCTGGACGAAAGCAAACAAACTGGCAGCCGCATGGCTACCAAGGGTTCGGGTTCTTCATCCATGGCCTGTGGAGCGGTTCACCGCCAGACACCCGAGGCAGGAGCCCGGTGCGTAAATCGCGCACGCC
This sequence comes from Enterobacter cloacae, assembly GCA_014169315.1. Taxonomy (NCBI): domain Bacteria; kingdom Pseudomonadati; phylum Pseudomonadota; class Gammaproteobacteria; order Enterobacterales; family Enterobacteriaceae; genus Enterobacter; species Enterobacter cloacae. The sequence goes on from AP022135.1 coordinate 14,810, forward strand.
GGGATCTGTGCGGGGGGTATCCGGTAACGGGTATCCCTACCGCGACATATTTAACAGCGTGAGGATAATCCAGATCGCCTGCGACATGAACAGTATGAGTAACATAAATTACTCAAAATGTTCATTAATATCATTTTGATTCATCAGTTTTACTCATAATGAGAAATAAGGCTTTTATTTTTTCATTTTGCTCTTATAATATGTATCAAATTGAGTGTAATTGACGGAGCATAATGATGAATATTTACTGCGATGATGGTTCAACTAATGTTAAGCTGGCATGGTTTGAAGGAAACGAGCTGCAGACCCGGGTTTCTGCTAACTCCTTCCGGCATGGCTGGAAAGTGGCGGAATTCAGTGCTGCAACGTTCAACTATCAGGTGGGCACGCTGAAATACACCTGGGACAGCGTCAGCCGGGATGCCATCCCGACAACAAACGTGGAATATCAGTACGGTGATCTCAACCTGCTGGCCGTGCATCATGCGCTGCTGAACAGCGGACTTGAGCCGCAGCCGGTGAGCCTGACCGTGACGCTGCCTCTGAGCGAGTATTATGACGGGGACTGCCAGCGGAACGAGGAGAACATCCGACGCAAACGGGAAAACCTGATGCGTGAGCTGGTTCTGAATAAGGGCAGGGCATTTACCGTAACGGACGTGAAGGTGATGCCGGAATCACTGCCGGCGGCGTTCTCCCGTCTCGCGGAGCTGAAGCCCGGAACCGCAGAGACCACCCTGATTATCGATCTCGGCGGAACCACGCTCGATGCCGGCGTGATTGTCGGACAGTTTGACGATATCAGTGCGGTACACGGCAATCCGTCTGTCGGCGTGTCACAGGTCACCCGTGCAGCTGCAGGCGCGCTGCGGGCGGCAGACAGCGAAACCAGCGCGCTTATTGCTGACACGGTCATCCGCAACCGCAACGATCGTCAGTATCTGCAGCGTGTGATCAACGATGCCGGAAAAATCGACGATGTTCTGAACAAAATTACAGAGGCAATCACTTCCCTGGGCGCGCGTGTCACCAGTGAGCTGACGGCCTTCAGGAACGTTAACCGGGTATTCCTGGTCGGGGGAGGGGCATCCCTCATTGAAGAGGCTATCCGTCAGGCCTGGCCTCTGGCTCCTGACCGTATCGAGGTTATAGGCGATCCGCAGCTGGCGCTGGCCAGAGAGATTGCCCTTTACAATAAAGAGGACTAAACGTGCCGGACGGCCAGTATTCTTTCTATCTGCACAGCGACGATCGCACCGACATCGCGGCGATGGCGACCATCAGCACCATCTCACAGCCCCTGCGCGGTGACTTCATCCGGACCGCCGCCACCGCCGGGGCGGTGATGTACCAGACGGATGCCCGTTTACCGGCGCTGATCCCGGTGTTCTTTGACGGGCATCTGAGCGCCATCCGGCTTTGCGCCGTGATGGCCCTGGTCGCCGGCACATGGTCTTCACTCTCAGGACTTCCTGATGAGCCTGATGGTGGCGTGGCGGCTCTGGCCATGTCACCGGATACGGAATACCAGCGCCGGCGTTACACCCTGACGCTTCTGGATGACCGGAGCAGTGAACGGGTTGAGCGTGTGCTGACGGGGGTGTCATCGCGCCTGCGCGGAGAGCTGCTGAGAAACCTGATTATCACCGGTCTGGCCCTGCATACGACCGCGCCGGAGCTGCCGCGTCTGCTGGCCAGCATGCCGGTACCGCCCGGCACGGTCAGCGAGCTGCAGGTTCTGGTTCAGCAGATGGCCGGTACGGCTGGCGTGAGTAAGGCTGCAGTACCGGAGAAACCAGCACAGCCTGCCGCACCGGTAACCGGTGAAGCGACCTGGATAAAGAAAAATATGCGACGGGCATTCGGTGACTAATATTACGAATCACATCCTGTTTGTTTTGCGGAGGTTCCAGTGGTCCCTGGTATCAGAAAGGTTTTGCGATTTGCCGGGGCCCCCGTTGACGCATCAGAGGCAGAACGCCGTAAGTATGGCCGCCGCCTGATTCTGATCGTCACCGCCTGTCTTCTTCCGTTGTTGTTTGTCGGGGCTCCGTTGTGGGTATTTGTGCTTTCACAGGTTGTATGGGGAGCCGGGATGTACGCTGGCATTTCCCTGATCGGTGACAAAACTGATATCCAGTAACGACTCATCTCACGGGAAGCCGCCCCGGCTTCCTGTGTAACACCGCGCATTTCTGCTTTATCACCTCAGGTTGCTGGCTCACAGATAGAAATTGCTTGCGTAAAAAATGACCATGCCGTGGTGTTCCCATGGATACGCGGTCTGCAGCGATCTGACTCCAGGTTATCCACAGAGTTAGGGTACCAGCGCTGTGGACAGGTGCAGGCTATTTATCCGAGGGGGGAGTTTCAAACATCGGGGAAAGCGCGGAAAAAAAAACGTCTCCACAGGGGAGGAGACGTAAAGAATAAAATGATAAACAGCAACGCCATCACAGCGATACAGAATGTGTCTAAAACGGTTAAAACCAACGAAACCGTTTGCGTCAGTGATTTTCTCATAACCGATCACCCTTAACAGCTACCAGAACGGGTAAAAACGACAGCTTGCATTTCCGTTATTCGGCTGCCACAGGCAGACCGGCTCAGTCAGTCTTCGCTGCGGTATGCCGAAGCTGGTCATGTTGCTCAAGCTCATACTCAATAAATGCGCTTATCATGGTCCGGTAGATTTTCTCGATAATCACTTCTGAAAGCCCGGCCTCAGCTGCTTGCCTGCGAACCCTGTCGATGACCTGTTGCACGCGATCGGGAGCCCGGACGGCGGAATGATCCGTCTTGAATGCCGCTGCAGCTTTAACACATTCGGCACGCCGGGCGATGATGTTAACCAGTTCTCTGTCTAACTGGTCGATTCGGTTTCTGACCTCTTCAATCGTAGTGAACGTCATTGCTGAACTCTTAAACTAGTACGTGGGTTTATCAGGATACACCATATTCAGTCCTGAACCAGTGTGTATGTCCGGGTGCTGAGGATGTCGCCGGCTTGCTGTTGCCGTCGGCTCCGCTTCACCCGGCCCCATCCCTTCGGTCTGTGGCCTTATTGCTGCGCCTGTCGCGTTGCGACATCTGCTTCCGCTTTTCTCCTGCGGTCGAAAAACGGGGGAGAGAAACCTTGTATTCAGCCTCCTGCATCGCGACGGGTAGTGCCGTGCCTTCACTTTAGCCCGGCCGCTGCAGATACAAGGGTTCGCTGACGCCGCCATCCTCGCCCGGTCGCAGTTATTTTATGATGCTCGCCGTTCTTCCCGTCGTTTTCTCGCTCAGGTTTCGCTCGAAAACCGTTCAGACCAGCTTCGCGCTTTATCTGCGCTGCGGCCTCCGGTGTCGCCCCTGCATCTTCCGCTTTCCGCCGGGCTGTCGTGTCGGCACGGCACAACCCGGTGCCGCAATCTTATTAACCTGTGGAGGTTGCTATGTATCACGTCTGTCAAACCGCGCTGGATGTTGAAGAGTCCGATCGCCTGTCATTCCTGCCTGAATTATTTGGGACAGATTTTCTGGCCGCAGAGATGCAGGTCTATGCGCTCGCTGAGAAACACATCACCGATTACTGCGGAGGATTCTGGCATTTCATCCGTATTCCGGAGGGGGGCGGCTACATGATGCCGGACGGTGATCGTTTCCATCTGACTAATCCGGATAACTGGTTTGATCGTTCTGTCAGTGCGGATGCGGCAGGGATCATTATTACGGCGCTGGCGATCAACCGCCGTATCTGGCTGCACTATGAGCGCGGTGATGTTGCCCTGACGCGCCACCTGATGGTGCAGGAGTCCTGTCTGTGGAATTTCATCAGCTCCCATGACGAATGTGCCGCTATTTGTGCTGCCCTGGACTGATACCACGCCGGGGCGCCTGGCGCCCCGTTTAAGGAGCTAAAAATGAACGCTACATCACCGGCGGTGTACGTGGGGACATACCACAAATACAACTGCGGCAGCATTTACGGGAAATGGCTTGATCTGACGGATTTTGACGGCGAAGACGAATTTCTGAAGGCGTGTCGTGAGCTTCATGCCGGCGAGGACGACCCCGAGTTTATGTTTCAGGACCGGGAGGGGATCCCGTCTCAGTTTGCGTCTGAATCCTCCGTGAACTGGGAGTATATTGCGGCCTTCAGGCAGGCACAGGAAGAAGGGCGAACCGGCGCGTTTGTAGCCTGGGCAGAATATACCGGTGAATGCGATTATGACGCCTTCGATACGGCGTATTACGGAGAGGCTGACAGTGAGGAAGATTTTGCTTATGGCTTTGTGGAGGAACACGGTCTGCTGAATGAGATGCCTGAATCCCTGCGGTGCTATTTCGATTATGAGGCTTACGCACGCGATTTGTTCAGCAGCGGCTACGTGTACATCGACGGGTTTGTTTTTTACAACTGAGGCGGGAGGGGCAGGGGGGAACCTCTGCCGGCACCGCAGGCAGGTCCGGCCGCGCGAAAACCCTGGCAGGCTACGCCTGCCGGTGAGGCGTTCCGCCGCGCCTGCGGCGCCGCGCATCTTCCTCACCGTTGCGGGTCGCCGGGAAAGCGTTCAGGGGGTAAAATTGGTTTTCCCTTTCTGAATAACCGGATAAAGCCAGTGTCTCAGTGGAATATTGCTGCATTCTCAAAAGAAGATCAGGACAAAGTTTCTGTCGATAAAGCTGCCGCAGCCGTCGCCTGGCAGGAACGAATGAATAAGCCGGTGGTGCCCGAAATGGTTGAGCGTGAGCAGCCGGAGTCTCTTCGCGACTATTTCCGGGAGAGGTTGCGGATTCACCGGCAGAACAGCCTGCAGCTACCGCGTGCCGGATCTCCTGAATACCTGAAAGCTGACGAAGAAAACAACTGACAGACAACTAACCCCTTATCTGGACCCCTTCGGCTCCTGACCAGCTGCGCTGTCCAGTCGTCGAGCCATACTCCGCCAGGGCAGCTGCTTCGCACCCGCCGGGCTCCGCCGAACCCGCAGGCGGGTTCGTGCCTGACGGCTAGTGTCTGATGTCTGAGGTCAAGGTCAAGGTCAAGGGCGGCGCTTGCTGCGACCGTTCCGGTCGCGCCGCTTTCACCGTGCCGGCGATACAGCTGCCGTCACTCTGAAGGGCAACGCCGTTTCGCGCCCGCGCGTTCCGTCGTTGCGGCGGGTTCCTGCTCATATCCGCCCTGGTGCCGTATCACCCATTTGGGGTCGTCTCAGAAAACGGAAAATAAAGCACGCTAAGCCGGTTGCAGCGGCCGTAGCGGCCTGAACTTGCCCGCGCCGATCTTGGCGCTGCTGCGCCAGAGGTAATCGCCGGTCAGGTTGATGTGCTCCCAGCCGAGCGGCGACAGGTACTGCAACAGGCCGTCATCGACGGCTTGACCGTGGCCACGCAAGGCGTTCGCGGCCCGCTCCAGATAGACCGTGTTCCATAGCACGATGGCCGCCGTCACCAGGTTGAGGCCGCTGGCCCGGTAGCGCTGCTGCTCGAAGCTGCGGTCGCGGATTTCCCCCAGGCGGTTGAAGAACACGGCGCGGGCCAGCGCGTTGCGCGCCTCGCCTTTGTTCAGCCCGGCATGCACGCGGCGGCGCAGCTCGACGCTTTGCAGCCAGTCCAGGATGAACAGTGTGCGCTCGATGCGTCCCAGCTCACGCAGGGCGACGGCCAGGCCGTTCTGGCGCGGGTAGCTGCCAAGCTTCCTGAGCATCAGCGAGGCCGTCGCCGTGCCCTGCTTGATCGAGGTGGCCATCCGCAGGATTTCATCCCAATGGGCGCGGACGTGCTTGATGTTGAGCGTGCCGCCGATCATCGGTTTCAACGCCTCGTAGGTGGCATCGCCCTTCGGGATGTAGAGCTTGGTGTCGCCCAGGTCACGAATGCGCGGGGCGAAGCGGAAGCCCAGCAGGTGCATCAACGCGAAGACGTGGTCCGTGAACCCTGCCGTGTCGGTGTAGTGCTCCTCGATCCGCAGGTCGGATTCGTGATACAGCAGGCCGTCGAGCACGTAGGTCGAGTCGCGCACGCCGACGTTCACGACCTTGGTGTGGAACGGCGCGTACTGGTCGGAGATATGGGTGTAGAACGTCCGCCCTGGGCTGCTGCCGTATTTCGGATTGATGTGGCCGGTGCTCTCGGCCTTGCTGCCGGTGCGGAAGTTCTGGCCGTCCGACGATGACGTGGTGCCGTCGCCCCAATGCTCGGCGAAGGGATGTCGGAACTGCGCGTTGACCAGCTCGGCCAGTGCCGCCCCGTAGGTTTCGTCGCGGATGTGCCAGGCTTGCAGCCAGGCCAGCTTGGCGTAGGTCGTGCCGGGGCACGATTCCGCCATCTTGGTCAGGCCCAGGTTGATCGCGTCGGCGAGGATCGTGGTCAGCAACAGGTTTTTGTCCTTGGCCAGGTCGCCTGACTTCAGGTGGGCGAAGTGCCGGGTGAAGCCCGTCCATTCGTCTACCTCCAGCAGCAATTCGGTGATCTTGACGTGCGGTAGGATCATCGCCGTCTGGTCGATCAGGGCCTGTGCGGTATCGGGCACCGCCGCATCGAGCGGCGTGATCTTCAGGCCCGACTCCGTGATGATGGCGTCCGGCAGCTCGTTGGCCAGCGCCATGCGGTTGACGGTGGCGAGCTGCGTTTCCAGCAGCGTCAGCCGGTCATGCAGGTACTGGTCGCAATCGGTGGCCACGGCCAGCGGCAATTCGCTGGCCTGCTTGAGGCTGGCGAATTTCGCGGGCGGCACCAGGTAGTCCTCGAAGTCCTTGAACTGGCGCGAGCCTTGCACCCAGATGTCGCCGGAGCGCAGCGCGTTCTTCAGCTCCGACAGCGCGCACAGTTCGTAGTAGCGCCGGTCGATGCCGGTGTCGGTCATCACCAGCTTCTGCCAGCGCGGCTTGATGAACTCGGTCGGCGCGTCGGTGGGCACCTTGCGGGCGTTGTCGCTGTTCATGCTGCGCAGCACCTCGATGGCGTCGAGTACGTCCTTGGCGGCGGGCGCGGCCCGCAACTTGAGCACGTCGAGAAATTCCGGCGCGTAGCGGCGCAGCGTGGCGTAGCTCTCGCCGATGCGGTGCAGGAAATCGAAGTCCTCGGGTTGCGCGAGCCGCTGCGCTTCGGTGACGCTCTCGGCGAAAGCATCCCAGGACATGACGGCCTCGATGGCGGCGAACGGATCGCGGCCCGCTTGCTTGGCCTCGATCAGCGCCTGGCCGATGCGCCCGAACAGCCGCACCTTGGCATTGATCGCCTTGCCGGATGCCTGGAACTGCTGCTGATGCTTGTTCTTGGCGGCATTGAACAGCTTGCCCAGGATGCGGTCATGCAGGTCGATGATTTCGTCGGTGACGGTGGCCATGCCCTCGATGGCGAGCGCCACCAGGGTCGCGTAACGCCGCTGCGGCTCGAACTTCGCCAGGTCGGCGGGCGTCATCTGGCCGCCCTCGCGGGCGATCTTGAGCAGCCGGTTCTGGTGAACCAGCCGCTCGATGCCGGAGGGCAGGTCGAGCGCCTGCCACGCCTTGAGGCGTTCGATGTGTTCCAGCATGTGCCGCGAGTTCGGTTTGACCGGGGATTGCCGCAGCCAGGCCAGCCACGTCGTCTTGCCGTTGTCGCGGCGCTTGAGCAGATCGTCGAGGCGACGGCGATGCACGTCCGTCAGCGGCTCAGCCAAGGCGTCGTAGAGACGCCGGTTGGCGCGGGTAATCGCTTCGGCGCTCGCCCGCTCGACGGCGTTGAGGGCGGGCACAATGACCGACTGCCGCCGCAGGTGCTCGATCAAGGCTCTGGCCAGCACGATGCCCTTGTCGGTTTGCATGGCCAGCTCGGTCAGCAACTGGACAGCCTGCCGGTAGTGGCCAATCGTGAACGGCTGGAAGCCGAACACCGTTTGCAGCTCGACCAGGTGCTCGCGTCGGGTCTGCTCACGCTGCCCGTACTCGTCCCAGCTTTCGATGCCGACCTTGAGCTGGTTGGCGACCAGTCTCAGCAATGGCGGGAACGGTGGCTCATCAGCGCCAAGGATGACGCCGGGAAAGCGCAGGTAGCAGAGCTGCACCGCGAAGCCCAGCCGATTGGCCGGGCCGCGCCGCTGCCGGATGATGGAGAGGTCGCTTTCGCTGAACGTGTAGTGACGGATCAACTCATCCTTGGTGTCCGGCAACGCCAGCAGGCTTTCGCGCTCGGCGGCGGAGAGGATCGAACGGCGGGGCATGCGGTTTCCTTCTTCTTGAAAACGTAGGTTTGTGACAAGCCCGCCAAGGCAACCGGCGCGGCACGGGAATCAAGGCATTGCGATTCTCGAAAATAGTTCTTGAAATTCTATTCTTGATTGCATATCATCTCAACGAGTTTCGATAAGAAAGGATGCCCATGCGACCGTCTGTTGTGCTTGACATGAAGCGAAGCGCAGTGCGTGAAGCGGTAGGCCGCTTTCGCGCCGCGGGCACTGTTGCAAAGTTAGCGATGAGGCAGCCTTTTGTCTTATTCAAAGGCCTTACATTTCAAAAACTCTGCTTACCAGGCGCATTTCGCCCAGGGGATCACCATAATAAAATGCTGAGGCCTGGCCTTTGCGTAGTGCACGCATCACCTCAATACCTTTGATGGTGGCGTAAGCCGTCTTCATGGATTTAAATCCCAGCGTGGCGCCGATTATCCGTTTCAGTTTGCCATGATCGCATTCAATCACGTTGTTCCGGTACTTAATCTGTCGGTGTTCAACGTCAGACGGGCACCGGCCTTCGCGTTTGAGCAGAGCAAGCGCGCGACCATAGGCGGGCGCTTTATCCGTGTTGATGAATCGCGGGATCTGCCACTTCTTCACGTTGTTGAGGATTTTACCCAGAAACCGGTATGCAGCTTTGCTGTTACGACGGGAGGAGAGATAAAAATCGACAGTGCGGCCCCGGCTGTCGACGGCCCGGTACAGATACGCCCAGCGGCCATTGACCTTCACGTAGGTTTCATCCATGTGCCACGGGCAAAGATCGGAAGGGTTACGCCAGTACCAGCGCAGCCGTTTTTCCATTTCAGGCGCATAACGCTGAACCCAGCGGTAAATCGTGGAGTGATCGACATTCACTCCGCGTTCAGCCAGCATCTCCTGCAGCTCACGGTAACTGATGCCGTATTTGCAGTACCAGCGTACGGCCCACAGAATGATGTCACGCTGAAAATGCCGGCCTTTGAATGGGTTCATGTGCAGCTCCATCAGCAAAAGGGGATGATAAGTTTATCACCACCGACTATTTGCAACAGTGCCATCTGACTCTTCCCATGAAGGCAAACCCACAGTCTCCGAAGGCATTTCACAAAATATTCGTAACCAAAAAGTCGATGAAATCCCGCATCTGTTTGCTTACAGCCAGCTACTGCTTTCGGTCAATGGCAATGAGGGGTTGTATGCAACTTGTGGCACAGACAGTAAATTCTGGGCCAAGTGGAAAGAAGAACAGATCACCGAAGCGACCTATGCTCGCCTGAAAAACACGCTACTTCCAAAAGATAAACTCGATCTGCTGTTTAACCACCGCCCTGCCAAGGTACGCGATGAATATCTATCATTGATTGCTGGCGGAGAGCTGGTTGTCACCGATCAAGATCGGTTACTGGTGTCACTGCTGCGCCACGATAGACTGTTAGAAATGACTCGCCTGTTTACCCTGTTTGATAAGAAAGCAGGCAAAATCGTTGCCCGTTATCAGCAAGTGTTTGGTATCAAAGCCCTGATTGAACGGGTTACTTCGTTTGATGAGCATGGCGCTCGCAATGGCGGCGTGATCTGGCACACCACTGGGTCTGGTAAATCGTTCACGATGGTGTTTCTCTCTAAAGCACTGATCTGGCTGAAAGCGCTGGCACAGTGTCGCGTGGTGGTCGTGACAGATCGTGTCGATTTAGAAGATCAGCTCGCCCGAACCTTTGCATCAGGTGGTGCGTTATCAGATAAAGATAAAAAAGACGCGATGGCAACCACAGGCAAGCGACTTGCCGAACAGATCGGTAAAGGCAATGAGCGGATCATCTTCTCGATCATCAATAAATTCGGCACAGCCATCACGTTGCCGGAATGCTATAACGACAGCCCCGATATCATCGTGCTGGTTGATGAAGGCCACCGCAGCCAGAATGGTTCGAATAATATATTTATGCAACAAGCACTGCCGAAAGCCGCCTATATTGGTTTTACTGGCACACCCCTGCTGAAAGATGACAAAACCGAAAACAAATTCGGGAAGATCATTCACTCTTACACCATGCAGCAAGCGGTGGAAGATAAAACAGTCACGCCTTTGCTTTATGAAGAGCGCATCCCCGAACTCAGCACCAACGACCGAGCGATTGATGCATGGTTTAACCGTGCTACCGATAAGCTCTCTGAAAAACAGCGTACCGATTTAAAGAAAAAGTTCTCACAAAAAGGTCAGATCTACCAAACCGAAGGCCGTTTGGAATTAATTGCCTATGATATTTCTGACCACTTCCAGAATTTCAAAAATCAAGGGCTAAAAGGTCAACTGGCCTGCGATTCAAAAGCATCGGCAATCCAATACAAAAAGCTACTAGATAAGATCGGTAAAGTAACCTCGGTGGTAGCGATGTCACCACCCGATACGCGTGAAGGACACGATACCGTTGATGGTGAAAGTAAAGATCTGGTGCAGAATTGGTGGAAAGAGAATGTCGGCAGCATGGATGAAAAAGCCTATACCAAGCAGATCATTGATGCCTTTGGTCGTGATGATGGCCCCGACCTGATGATCGTGGTTGATAAGCTGCTGACAGGTTTTGATGAACCGAAAAATACCGTGCTTTACATCGACAAACCACTGAAGCAACACAACCTCATTCAGGCCATTGCGCGGGTAAACCGTCTGCATCAGAAAAAGCAGTTTGGTTATCTCATCGATTATCGCGGCATTCTCAAAGAGCTGGACTCGACGATTGCTGATTACGGGGTTTGAAGGCCAATGGAACGAAAACGTACGTTAAGAATGTAATTTATTGATATTCATAAAAATAAAAAAAGGATCGCTGATTGATCCTTTTGTTTTGCTATTTGAATTTCGATAAACATTAACCACGAGAATGCAGTAGCTCGGCTATCTCATGAGCAATTTCATCGATTGTATGAGTTGCAGTACTACGAGCAACTTTGTCTGCTAATGATGGACTAAAATCGACAACTTCTTGTTTTGTAATATTATGCCATATGGGAAGCAATATTTGCTCACCAGAAATAGCACGAGTGACGATTCCATCAAGTTCATAATTTGTCCAACCTTTGCTTATAAACGCCGGAGACAAAACTACTAACCCAACACGACTGTTTGCTAAACCTTTGTCTATTTTTTGTCTCAGGCTGTCACCAATTCTTAACGTCATTTCGTCATACCATACATTAAGGCCGTGACTGATTAATGAGTTTGCCAGAGAGCGAACAAAATCATCTTTATCCTCTGAGGCATGCGAAATAAATACGTCATGTATCTCGTTGCTCTGTGCTGTTGACGGTGGTCTGTTATCTCTTACCAGACTAGGAACTTCGCTTAACGGCCTATCCTGAATTTCAGGAAGAACCCCTGGAAGAACGCGAACAGAAGCCCTGGTACTCCCCCTTAATCCCTGCATATCTACAGCAATATGCCAATGGCCTGATGAAGGGATCTGTAACCTTATGGGGGAGCGCTTTGCTAACCCACCAATGTAGGAATGTCGTCGGCCATTCTTATAACTACTGAAGTTAGAACTATCCATTAGTCTAACATTTGCACCACTGGTAAGGGTGATTTCAACAATCTCCCCTCTTTTTCTTTGACCAAGATCATTATGGATGAATTGCATGTAAGTCTGCTCTCTTCATTTGAATTGGAAGAATGTAGCCACTTCCTGATTATACTGTATCCAGTGGTTGAGAGTATCTCTTAGTGTGAAAAAATAAATTATAAGACTTTTACTCGGTATGGATGAAGATGTAAAATCCGTAAACCAGAGAATAAATGAGGAAAAAGCGTGACCAAGCACAAAGTTTTCATCAGTTACCACCATGCTAATGACCAATGGTACAAAAACGAACTTGAAAAAATGAATGATGTTTTTGATATTTTTGTGAATCGCTCGGTATCACTTGGTGACATTGATGAAGAAGAAGAACCTCAAAAGATCAGAGAAATAATAAGGGATGAATATTTACGTGATACATCCGTTCTTATTTTACTCGTTGGGACTGAGACTAAAAATAGAAAGCATGTTGATTGGGAATTATATTCATCCATGAGGGATAGTCCCAGAAACGGCAAATCAGGTATTTTTATTATAAATCTTCCTTCAACAGGGACAAACAACATTAGAGCCAGTCATGGTGAAAATGAAAAAAATGAATTTCATCCTAATATAACCGAGTGGATAACAATCAACGACAGAACAACATATAAAGAAATATATCCATATATGCCTGAAAGAGTTATCGATAACTTGATGAGTGAAAAGTCATATATATCAATAGTCAACTGGGATCAGATACACAATAACCCAGAAAACCTTAGAAAAATGATTGAGTTAACATATCAAGATAAAGATAAGTGCGAATACGTTTTTTCTACCCCAATGAGAATGCGTAATGGCTAGCAGAAACAGTAAAGGGGAGTATGATACTCCCCTTTACTTGTTACCAATCCCATTTGGTGGTGTTCACGTTAAATGTTTGTTGAACCCGTGATGTGAAAAAATCATTTACTACTTTAAAATCGTTACATATTTTACTGTAGTTATAGTATTGCTTTTGTATTTTATTTATAGGCGTCAGGTGAACTTTTAATGGTGTATTAGTTATAACATCAATAACTTCATCCTTATCTGATATATATTTATACCATCTTTTATAATTATTTTGATTTTTAGTTAAAAATTTATTTAACACCATTAACATATCATTGCTAATATTATATAACTCATTGTCTTTTTTTGGATTCAATAGTTTCATTTCATCTCTAATAAATTGATATGTCTGATAATATGATGAGATAACTTCATCGAATGCGTCCACATTTTTCTTCAACTTAAAGATAGCTCTTTTTGAATCCAGATGATTTTTTATACTTTTGCGATATAACGTACCACTTTCATTGAACAGAACATTAACGCCGCCTAAACTTAATTTCTCTACTTTAAATGAGTATTTTTTTAAAAGATATAACGCTACAATTAGCCATATAAAAATAGATATTAGTAGTATATATATAATACCAGTTACTAAAGGTTTGTTTTTATTAAATACGGTGTAAATTGAAGGTACATATGATGAAAGATCCACTGTACACATTACAGCAATTACCGCAATGAAAGCTATCGTCCAAATTATAACAAATGTTCTCACAATTCCACCTTGTCAGTTGTAAGATAATCAATCATTGATTGGTGAACGTTCTGAATTGATAATTTTATATACGGTTGAACGCGCAATACCCATATGCTTAGCTATTTCAGTTGCTCCAGTTCCTTTATCATGCATAAATTTTATTTTATTCCTGTCTATTTTCCGTTTTCTGCCAAATTTAATTCCTTTAGACTTGGCCTCAATTCTTCCTTCATTTGTTCGTTCAAAGATGCGAGTACGTTCTGCTTGTGCCACTGCTGATAGAATTGTGACGATCATCTTCCCCATTTCTCCATCGGTACTGATCCCATCATCAATGAATCGGACTGCCACACCCAAGGCATCGAATTCTTTTATTAGTTGAATCATATCGGCAGTGTCACGACCAAGACGGTCTAGCTTCTTCACCAGAATGACATCTCCATCTTCCACCTTCATGCGCAACAGCTCAAGTCCTTCCCTGGCAGCTGAACTTCCCGATGCCTTGTCCGTAAAAATACGGTTGGCTTTTACCCCCGCGTTCTTAAGTGCTCTAATTTGAATATCTAGGGACTGCTGACTGGTTGAGACCCGTGCGTAACCAAAAAGTCGCATAAAAATGTACCTTAAATCGAATATCAGACACCTTGTGTCTATTATGGCAAAAATACGATTTAATAGACAGTCCATGCCTGCCGTTTTATGCTGTCTTATAAATTATAATATTTCGGACGGTTGCGAAATTGTTAATTCATGACCATCAGGCAGGGAGGCCGGTATGCCCGTCGATTTTCTGACCACTGAGCAGGAACTGAATTATGGTCGCTATGTTGCAGAACCCAATGACGTGCAGCTGGCGCGCTATTTTCATCTTGATGAGCGGGATCTTGCCTTCATTAACCAGCGGCGGGGAAGGCATAACCGGCTGGGAATTGCGCTTCAGCTCACCACCGCCCGTTTTCTGGGCACCTTTCTGACAGACTTAACCCGGGTTCTGCCAGGTGTTCAGCAATTTGTCGCGGTGCAGCTTAATATTCGCCGTCCAGAAGTCCTTACCCGCTACGCAGAACGGGTTACCACCCTCAGAGAGCATACTGCGCTGATTAAGGAATATTACGGTTACCATGAATTTGGCGATTTCCCCTGGTCTTTCCGCCTGAAGCGCCTGCTGTACACCCGCGCATGGCTCAGTAATGAGCGACCCGGCCTTATGTTTGATTTTGCCACCGCGTGGCTGCTTCAGAATAAGGTCCTGCTGCCCGGAGCAACCACACTTGTACGTCTCGTCAGTGAAATACGCGAACGGGCAAATCAGCGGCTGTGGAAGAAACTGGCCGCGTTGCCGGACAGCTGGCAGACCGCCCGCGTGACGGAGCTTCTGGACATTCCTGAGGGGCAGCGTACTTCACCGCTGGAGCAACTGAAAAAGGGACCGGTCACCGTCAGCGGCCCGGCATTTACCGAAGCGCTGGAGCGGTATATCCGGCTGCGAAACCTGGAATTTTCCCGACTGAATTTTACCGGTCTGCCTGCTATACAACTGCGTAATTTGGCCCGTTACGCAGGCATGGCGTCGGTAAAATATATCGCGCGAATGCCACAGCAGAGAAAACTGGCCGTACTCACAGCATTCGTTAAAGCGCAGGAGACTGCGGCGCTGGATGAGGCCGTTGATGTGCTCGATATGCTGATACTGGATATCACTCGTGCGGCGAAGAAAACGGGGCAGAAAAAACGGCTCAGGACGCTTAAAGATCTTGATCGTGCTGCGCTAATATTGGCGCGGGCATGTTCATTGTTGCTGGATGAACAGGCTGACGATGCTGAACTGAGGGAGACCATATTCAACAGCATACCGAAAAGCAGGCTGGCAGAATCCGTCTGCAAGGTAAATGAGCTGGCCCGGCCTCAGAACAACAATTTCCATGACGAAATGGTGGAGCAGTACGGGCGGGTAAAGCGCTTTCTTCCGGCGGTATTGCGCGACCTGCATTTCCAGGCAGCGCCAGCCGGAGAACATACGTTGTCCGCCATTCATTATCTGACCGAACTGAACTGCTCGAAAAAGCGCATCCTGGACAATGCGCCTGAACATATTATTACCGGCCCCTGGAAACGCCTGGTATACGATGCGGAGGGCCGGATACAGCGTGCCGGTTACTCGCTTTGTCTGCTGGAGCGCCTTCAGGATGCACTACGTCGAAGGGACATCTGGCTCGAAAACAGCGATCGCTGGGGAAATCCCCGCGAGAAGCTGTTGCAGGGGGAAGAATGGCAGGCTCAGCGGGTCCCCGTTTGCCGGGCGCTGGGACATCCCACTGATGGACATAAAGGCGTGCAACAGTTGGCGGTCCAGCTAGATGAAACCTGGAAAACCGTCGCATCCCGCTTTGAAGGAAATGCGGAGGTTCATATTTGCCATGACGGTAAACATCCTTCCCTGACTATCAGCAGCCTGGAGAAACTGGAGGAGCCAACATCGTTGCATCGTCTCAACAGTCGGGTAAGGCTGCTACTCCCGCCAGTAGATTTGACGGAACTGTTGCTTGAAATAGATGCCAGAACGGGATTTACACGTGAGTTTACGCATGTCAGTGAATCCGGGGCCCGGGCACAGGATCTGCACATCAGCCTGTGCGCGGTCCTGATGGCAGAGGCCTGCAATATCGGGCTGGAACCGCTGATAAAGCACAATATACCGGCGCTGACGCGCCACCGGCTTAGCTGGGTAAAACAGAATTACCTCCGGGCAGAAACGCTGGTCAGCGCCAATGCCCGCCTGGTTGATTTTCAGTCCACACTGGAGCTTGCTGGCCGCTGGGGTGGTGGCGAAGTGGCTTCAGCTGATGGCATGCGCTTTGTCACGCCGGTGAAAACCGTCAATTCAGGACCTAACAGAAAATATTTTGGTTCCGGACGTGGCATCACCTGGTACAACTTCGTCTCTGATCAGTACTCTGGATTCCACGGCATCGTTGTCCCCGGCACATTACGAGATTCCATTTTTGTGCTGGAAGGCCTTCTGGAGCAGCAGACAGGGCTGAATCCGGTTGAGATCATGACAGACACAGCCGGTACCAGCGACATTATTTTTGGCCTCTTCTGGCTGCTGGGATACCAGTTTTCCCCCCGGCTTGCCGATGCCGGTGAAGCGGTATTCTGGCGAGTGGATAAATCGGCAAATTACGGTGCACTGGACGAACTGGCACGTGGTTGTGCCGATCTGTCGAAAGCCGAGGATCAGTGGGATGAGATGATGCGAACCGCCGGTTCGCTGAAACTGGGCACCATTCATGCTTCAGAACTCATTCGCTCTTTGCTGAAAAGCTCGCGCCCATCAGGGCTGGCACAGGCGATCATGGAAGTGGGGCGCGTCAACAAGACGCTGTACCTTCTTAATTATATTGATGATGAGGATTATCGTCGGCGGATCCTGACGCAGCTAAACCGGGGGGAAGGCCGCCATGCTGTGGCGAGGGCGATCTGCTACGGGCAGCGCGGTGAGATCAGAAAGCGCTATCGTGAAGGTCAGGAAGATCAGCTGGGGGCACTGGGCCTGGTCACTAACGCAGTGGTACTGTGGAACACACTTTATATGCAGGAAGCCCTGAGCTGGATACGCAGTAATGGAGAAGAAATCGGGGTTGAAGATATCGCCCGGTTGTCCCCACTGATGCACGGGCATATCAATATGCTGGGGCATTATACGTTTACGCTACCGGAGGATATTTTGAAGGGGGAACTGAGAGAACTAAATTTCAATTTAAACAATGAATTAACTTCTTAGCGTACGTTTTCGTTCCATTGGCTCTCAAACCCCTGAAGGTGGTGGGACTGGTACTGGAGGCGCTGATTCTGGCTATCGAGTCCGGTCTGCTCCGACGGTGAACGGCAGAGCAGATCGGTGCTCAAGGGGGATTATTCCTGCAGGCCGTGATAGCCGGCTTCTTTCTGGTGCCGGACAGTCAGGATCACTATCCGGTCCGTTTCCCGGTCGTGGCGATAGAGCATCACATAACCACTGTCGCCAAATCCGATCACCAGTTCCTGGTATTCCAGTGGGAGAAGAGAAACCGGGCGGCCCATGTCAGGCTGCGTTTTCAGCTGCTGGATAGCCCGGATGATCACTTCACCGGCTTTTCTGGCCGCCAGCCGGTTTTTGGTTTTGAGAAAGTCCTGCAGGCGCTGTAAATCCCGCTGCGCCAGTGCGGAGACAATTACCTGTGGCATGGTGGAGCATCCTGCTCATTCTCAGTTCCCCAGGTATCTATCCACGCTTCCACCTCTTCGGCGCTCAGGTGCAGACCGGTTTCCTGATAGTGCTGCCATGCGGCCTGTCCATCCCTCAGGTACTGGCTGCGCTTTTCTTCCCGGTCGATGTATTCGGTGATCGCTTCCAGCATCAGGGCATGAGCGGAGCGATGGCGGTCATCGGCAAGGGTTTTCAGGCGGTCTTTGAGTTCATCATCAAGCCTGATGGATGTCGCAGCTGACATAAAATCACCTTTGTAGTCATGTGTAATACATGTGACTACTTTAATCGGAGTCAGTGATATTTGCCAGAAATACGGCTTACGTTGCCCGTTTTCCGCCAAACCCGGACTCATGCACCTGGCTGCATAGCCATGCATCCGGGTATGATTTATCCGGTGCGTTTCTGGCGGGTTTTCGGGTGGTTTGTTGCCGCTTTTACCGGTTATCCGTCAGAAACGCGCTGAGTCAGTCTGGGCGGTGCGCGTAATGAAGCCTTTATGTTAAATAGGGGCTTTTGTTGTCCGGAAAAGGCTGAGCAAAAATACGATAAACAGTGTCATACCGGTAACCAGCATGACATAGCCGGCTGTTGGGTTATAAGTCAGACAGAAGGCTGTGCAGGCACTGGGGGCGTGTATGCGAAAAAGCCCGGCAAAACACAGACTGGCCGAGAGTCCGTAAAATAACGATCCTGCGATAACGGTCAGCATAATTCTAAACATTGTCCCTTTGTCCCTTTGACCCTAATCATCCTCATCTTTTTTCTAATATGCCCCTTAAAATCAGGATGTTGATTGTTTTGTATGCAAGAAATGGACTAAAGAAATTTGTTTGTGATCCCATTCTCGTTTCTGCATATGAACAAAAAAGCCCCGCACATGGGCGGGGCTGAATGCTGCGAGTCTGCGACGGTGACTTATCCCGGAAGCGTCCAGTCAGGTCGTTCAAAATGGCAGGTATAGCCGTCGGGATTATGCTGCAGGTAATCCTGATGCTCTGGCTCTGCAGACCAGAACTCACCGGCCTGCTCTACTTCTGTCACCACGACTCCGGGCCAGACTCCTGAATCATCTATTTCACGGATAAGCTGGTTTGCCTGCTGCTTTTGCTCCTCTGTGGTGAAAAAGATGGCTGAGCGGTAGCTTGAGCCGACGTCATTACCCTGACGAAGTATTGTTGTAGGGTTGTGAATACTAAAGAAATATTCCAGTAGTTTTCGGTAGCTCAGTTTATCCGGGGAATACACCACCTTCACCGCCTCCGCATGTCCTGGGTGGTGCTGGTATGTCGGGTTATCATTACGTCCGCCGGTATAGCCCACTTCGGTGCTGACCACGCCATTGAGTTTGCGGATCAGCTCCTGGACACCCCAGAAACAACCACCGGCAAGGATTGCCACATCAGTTTTCATGCTTATCTCCTTTCTCAAACAGGGGAAGAAATTCACCGTATCCTTCTGTTTCCAGAGCGCCTTTCGGGATAAAACGCAGTGAAGCCGAGTTAATGCAGTAACGTAATCCACCGGTATCCTGTGGCCCGTCAGGGAAGACGTGTCCCAGATGGCTGTCACCGTGACGGGAACGCACTTCAGTACGCACCATGCCATGACTGAGGTCGCTCAGGTTGTGGACGTTGTTTTCCACTGGTTTGCTGAATGCCGGCCAGCCACAGCCCGAATCAAATTTGTCCTTCGACGAGAACAGTGGCTCACCGGAGACGATATCCACGTACAGTCCGTCCTCAAAGTGGTCGTCATATTCTCCGGTAAACGGGCGCTCAGTGGCGCTTTTCTGGGTGACGCTGAACTGCAGTTCCGTCAGTGCCTGAATGGTCTGTGGGTCTTTTTTATACGGTTTGTTCATATCGCTCTCCTGACAAATCTCACTCACCGGGACGGGTCCTGCTCATGAATAAGATCCAGATAGTGTTTTTCAAAGTCCGGGTTGGCGGGGAGCGACTTATTTTCCAGGTAGCGCTCTAAAAAGTAGCGGGGAGTGATCCCCGCCCGAAAGGCGGCTTCCATGCCTCTCACCATGAACCCGGGAGTGGTGTCATATTTGCTGGCCAGAAATATCAGGCTGCTGCGTAATTCAGGGTCACCCCATGGCTGACAATGCGTCAGACGAGCGGGGTTTGTGCACGGCGCTGAGTTGCTTCGCCCTCCGGTTAATCAGTGTCCGTCGCAGGTCATGACGCAACAGCACCAGTCCAGCCCCAATCAGAAGAACATCCTTGATAATGAAGCTGTCAATGCGACCCAGCTGCGGCAGAAGGCTCAGGGTGACGATGCCGGTGCCTGCCACCATCAGGGCGCCTGCTGCACCCACTGCCGGCCGGAAAAATCCGGCAATCAGGGCCAGAAGGGTGATATTTTCCACCACGCCGAGTGCGTAGCTGAGCCCCTGAACGCCGAGAGCCGGATACAGCGCACCGAGCCAGGTGCCTGGCAGCAGGTGGTGAAGGGCATTGGCCTCGAAGGCAAACCATTTGTAGGTGCCAAACAGGGCGAAGATGAAAATCACTGACAGCCGCAGAACCATAATGTCCAGGCCTGACGTTTTACGAAGTAACCGGCGCAGTTGTGTCTCGACGTTATTTTTCATGGTGTGTGTCCTTTTATTTTCGTTTTGTGTTTATGCAAACAGCGTGGCGCGGGCATGAACGAAACGGGCCTGCTCAAGCTCAGAAATCAGATAAGCGGCAGCGCCATGTTCAAGGGCTTCGCGGATAACCTCCCGCTCCAGCTCATCCACGGAAGACACCCAGCCAACAGAGAGTGTACGGACCGGTACCAGAGCTGCTTTTTCTTCCTCAGTAAGATCGGATTTGATGATGACCGGTCCATGGGCTTTACGGGTGAAGACAGCGATAACGTCGTTGATAAGTGCTTTCATGATGATGCCCCCTGCATGTCTGTTTTATTGTGTTGTCGTGTTGTTAATATTTATTCTACCTACCAGTAGATAGATTGGCAAGGGGTAACTGGAAATTAAACGCAAGGAAAGTCTTAATGTCTTCTGAGGCCCCCGGAATACAGGCGTTGTCAGCGGTGATTTTTTTGAGTGCTGGCTGCCCCGGTTAAACCGGGGCAGCCACAGGCGTGGCTTTACGGGCGGGAGAGTAGCTGAATAAGCGCGCTCATGGTGCGGGAACAGGCATCATGAGGAGGGATCCGATTGAGCATCAGGGCCCCTTTAATGGCGCTGCCGATGATAATGGCCACGTCAGCCGGCTCAGCAGTAAAAGCCAGTTCACCGCTTTCACGACCCGAAACCAGCACACTGGTCAGGATGCGCAGGTCGGTTTGTGCCAGTCGTGAGGTGGCTTTCTGAAGAGGTTCTTCAAACAGGGCGCTGTCGGACAGCATGGCGTGAATGCCACACATCTGGCCGCTGTCGGCGCATTTGAGAAATGCGTCCATATAACCCTGCAGACGGGCTTTACCCGGTGGCAGCTGTAACAGGGCAGCTTCCAGTTTCAGCAGGCTGGCCTCCTTGTATTCACAATAGGCAAGCCCGAGGTCGGTTTTGGTCTGAAAATGGTAATGGATACTGGCCTTCCGTATTCCCAGACCGTCAGCGAGATCAGCATAGCTGAAGCCCTGGTAGCCGTTCTGCTGGATAAGGGTATCAGTCAGTTCAATCAGACTGTCATGGGTGGACATAATGTTCTCCTGGCACCTGCGGGTGCCTGTTATTCAGACACAACTGCGCCCGGAAACCAGAAGGGTTCCGGGCGCAGTTGCGAGGGTAACGGGTATTCAACGATACAGGACAGCGGTACCGGAAAGTTTATTCATACCGGTGGCACTGGTGATGCGGTAGTGTGTGGCCCCGGCATCAGCGGCTTTCATATCCAGTGAGGCCACCAGGTCATCCAGGGTGGTGAAGCCACCGGAAGAGACCACCCCAATTTTTTGCAGCGATGCTGCTTCGCTGCGGGAAACCATTTGCGGGCTGGCGGCATAGCTCAGTGCGCTGGCGGACAGGGCGATGATGGCAAGGGTGGTTTTGATGATGTTTTTCATGATGACGCTCCTGATGTTCTGTTGTGTGTTTTTGTTTGTGTGTCGTGTTGTTAAAATCAAATCTACCAACCAGTAGATAGGTTGGCAAGTGTTAATTGGGGTCCGCTTGGAAAACGGAATCTATGGTCACTCCCGTTTTTGCAACACCGATTTTGACGATAAGTTGGCTTGCTTGAATCTATCCGGCGTCTGAATGGGATTTTATTCCCGCGCCTCGATGAGTTCCGCGCCTGATGAACCTCCAGAAAATATACGGCTTCAGCGAGCCTTTCCGTTTTACAGGTTCCTCAACAGGCCGGTGGGCCGTTTGTATCATCAATATCAGTATTCGCAAAACCAGATGAATGATTGTTTAAACTGGTGTATTTCTGCCTTTATGCTTCGTAAGTTTGCTGTCGCGCCGTCAGTGCCCAGGCTATTCTGGCCAGCTTGTTTGCCAGAGCACAGGTGACGACAAAGTTGCTTTTCCGACACAACAACTCCCTGATCCAGTCGGCCAACTTGCCAGACTGGTGTTCCAGTTTTTGTATGAATACCCTGGCACACTGAACCAACAAAGTTCGGATCTTTTTGTTGCCCCGCTTGCTAATCCCTAACAATGTCGTCCGACCTCCCGTGCTGTACTGTCGGGGTACCAGCCCTGTTGCCGCCGCAAAGTCACGGCTGCTGGCGTACTGCTTCCCGTCGCCAATCTCAGTTGAAATAGTACTGGCAGTCAGCGTTCCAACGCAGGGAATACTCAGCAAGCGCTGTCCAACCTCATCTTCGTCCAACTTTCGTTTCAACTGAGATTCCAGATCTTTAATCTGCTCAACAAGATAGTGATAATGCTGTTGTAATTTCAGCAGTAACTGGCTGAGATAAAGAGGCAAACTACTGTCCTCAAGAAGGGTACTCAGTCGACTAATAACGGCAGCACCTCGCGGAACGCTGATACCAAATTCCAGCAGAAAAGCATGCATCTGATTAGTTGTTTTCACCTTATCCTGAACCAGGGATTCACGGACACGATGCAGAGCTCGCATTGCCTGCTGAGATTCGGTTCTGGGCTGCACGAAACGCATAGATGGACGTGATGCTGCTTCACAGATAGCTTCAGCATCAACGAAGTCATTTTTGTTGCTTTTAACGAATGGGCGGACAAATTGCGGTGATATCAGCTTTGGAAAATGCCCTAACTCTGCCAGCTTGCGTGCCATAAAGTGAGAACCGCCACAGGCTTCCATCGCGATGGTTGTTGCTGGGCATGTCGCCAGAAATTCGATTAGCTTTGGTCGGGTGAATTTTTTACGGTAAACGGCCTTCCCACGATGATCCTGACAATGAATATGGAAAGAGTTCTTACCCAGATCGATACCAATAAGCGCAATGTTTTCCATGATGGTTCTCCGAATGAAAGCCTGTCCTCAGCATAGTACTGGGAAGGAGGGAGTGACCATCTCATTAATTATCCCACGCTAAGACTGTTTTTTGTACAAAGCGGTATCGACTGTACGTAATGAGCGGTATTTTCCGGATCCCAGCTTAAGATTATTACGCCAGACGTAATCTCCACTCAGATTGATATGTTCCCAGCCCAGGGGAGAAAGATGAGAGACCAGTTGCTCATTTATCGGGATACCCTTTCGTTTTAGTGACTCAATAGCTCTTTCTATATATACCGTGTTCCACAACGTGATCGCTGCTGTCAGTAATGTCAGCCCGCTGGCGCGATAACTCTGATTCTCCAGCCCACGATCCCTTATTTCACCCAGACGGTGCAAAAAGACCGCTCGCGCAAGGGCATTACGGGCCTCACCCTTATTCAGCCCCGCCTGCACGCGTCGGCGCAGACCGGGATCACGGAACCAGTCCAGCATAAATAGTGTCCGTTCGATGCGGCCAATCTCTCTCAGCGCTTTGGCAAGTCCATTCTGTTTTGGGTAACTGGCTAACTTTTTCATCATCAGTGATGCGGTGACTGTCCCCTGCTTAATCGAGGTTGCCAGGCGCAATACCTCATCCCAGTGCGACTCAATGTCTTTGATATTTAGGCAGGTTGTTGATATGACAGACTGAAGCCCCGGATAGCGCTCGGCCTTTCCATGAATAAACAGCCGCTTGTCATGAAGATCACGGATCCTTGGCGCAAAAGCGAATCCCAGCAGGTGCATCAGGGCGAAAACATGTTCAGTGAAGCCTGCGGTATCGGTGTAATGCTCGGTAATTTCCAGATCGCTTTCATGGTACAGCAGGCCATCAAGCACGTGGGTTGAGTCGCGCACCCGGCTGATCACTTTGGCGTAGAACGGGCTGTATTGGTCTGAGATATGCGTATAAATCTGCACGCCCGGCTCCTGACCATATTTAAGATTGACCTGACCGGCATAACGTCCGTGACTGCCTACCCGAAAGTTCTGCCCGTCTGACGACGATGTTGTCCCGTCGCCCCAGAATGCGGCCAGAGGCCGCTCTTTCTGTGCGTTGACCAGCTCGGCCAGTGCCGCTGAATAAGTTTCATCCCTGATGTACCATGCCTGAATACCTTCGAGTGACGATCTTGTGGCCCCAGGGCAGGATTCCGCCATTTTTGTCAGCCCAAGGTTGATGCCGTCAGCCAGAATGGTGGTCAGCAACAGTCTTCCGTCTTTTGGTCTGACGTTATTATTTTTGAGGTGCGCGAAGTGACGCGTAAATCCCGTCCAGCTATCAACTTCTTCCAGTATCTCCGTAATTTTCGGATGGGGAAGCATGCCATAGACCAAATCTGCAAAGGGCGAAACACCTGAAGGAACGCTGTTCTCCAGTGGAGTGATTTTTACGCCTTTATCTGAGATATCTACATCGGGCAAATCACCGGCAAGCGCCATCGCGTTAACTTCTTCCAGCCGAGATGCAAGAAGAGTCATACGGGCCTGAAGGTATGCCTGGCTATCGGTCTGAACGGCCAACTGTAACTGGTCATTATGTCGGGATTTCTCAAACTCAGCAGTCGGGATGAGATAATCATCAAAATTTTTGTAGCGGCGCGATCCTTTTACCCAGATATCACCGGAACGTAATGCACCCTTGAGTTCATTCAGTACGCAAAACTCGTAGTACTTGCGGTCGATGCCTGAAGGCGTGAGCACCAGTTTTCGCCAGCTTTCAGGGATAAACCCTGTTGGCGCTGATGGCGGCACTTTACGAAGTTGTTTACGGTACATTTCCGTTATGGTGTCCAGCGCATCGCTGAGCGCCTGCGCCGCAGGTGTCGCCATGAACTGCAATGCTGACAGCATACGCGGGGCATATTTACGCAACGTACTGTATTTTTCGGTGATCAGATGAAGCGCGTCGAAATTGCCCTTACGGGAAAGAAACCGCGTTTCTTCCACGCTGTTGATGAATTCCTGCCAGGGAAGGACATCTTCTATTGCAGTCCAGGGATCTTCCCCGGATTCTCTGGCGTTAAGTAACGCCTGCCCGACGGTAACGTACTGCTTCAGCTTGCTCTGAATAAGCTTTCCCGTTTGCTGGAGCCGTTCGGCCTGCGTGCGTTTTGCCCTGCTGAACAGACTACCCAGGATACGCTCGTGCAGATCAATCACTTCGTCAGTCAGGGTGGCCCTGGCCTCTGTTATTATACAAACCAGCGTAGCGTAACGTCTGACATCGGTGAATTTTGCCAGGTCCCTGCTGCTCATTTTCCGGCCCTCACGCGCCAGTTTAAGCAACCTGTTCTGGTGAACGGAAAGTGCAATACCATCAGGCAACCCCAGCGCAGCGATGGAATTAAGCCGGTCGATATGTTGCAGCACATTTTTACCGTTTATTTTACCCGGAGGCTGTAGCAGCCATGCCAGACGGGAAGGTTGTTCACCCTCTGATATGAGCAGGCTGTCGAGTGCTGATTTATGCTGCTTTTCCAGTTGCGCGGTAAGTGTCGAAAATACCGATCTGTTAGCGAGCGTGACGACTTCGGCAAGCGTCCGTTCGATCACTTCAACAGAAGGGAAAATAACATTATTGTTATGTAGCCAGCTGAGCATTTCTTCCGCCAGCATAAATCCTTTGTCAGTTCGCATGGCATAGGGGTGCAGATGACGGATACAGTCTTTTTGCATTGACCGGCTGAACGGGGATAGTTCCAGGTAGCGATAAAGTTCGGTCAGATGTTCCCAGCGGGTTTGCTCTCTGGATGCATATTCCGGCCATAAATCAGGCTGAAGTTTCAGTCGGGAAGCAACCCTGGATACAACGCCATTGTGAGGAGCACTGCTTTTGTCCGGAATAAATCCAGGTCCACGCAGATAACAGAGTAATACAGCAAAGCCCAGGCGATTCGCTGGCCTTCGGTGCTTATTAATGAGCGCAATATCCGGTTCGTTCAGAAAACACATTCGGGTCAGAATAATTTCATCATCTGGTATAACCAGTAAGCGTTCCTGCTCTTCGCTGCTCAGTATCTGTCGCCGTGGCATAAATGCCTCCCTCGCGTATAGTTTTCATCTGTTATTTGTTCGCTGTGACCGAAACCGGTCGGTTTCGTACACCACTTACAGCACATGTCCGAAACTTAGTGAAATTAATTTCGGACACACGTTATAATTCGGACATCCATTTCGTACGGAAAGTTTCCCATGTCACGTGTTTTTGCCTACTGCAGGGTCTCAACTCTGGAACAGACCACAGAAAACCAGCGTCGTGAAATTGAAGCGGCGGGTTTTGCCATCAGATCCCAACGACTTATTGAGGAGCATATCAGTGGCTCGGTTGCTGCCAGCGAACGCCCCGGATTTATCCGGTTGCTAGATCGCATGGAAAATGGGGATGTACTGATTGTCACCAAACTTGACCGTCTGGGTCGTAATGCGATGGATATCCGAAAAACAGTAGAGCAACTGGCGGCTTTAGATATTCGCGTTCATTGTCTCGCACTCGGAGGCGTTGACTTGACCAGTCCGGCCGGAAAAATGACTATGCAGGTAATTTCTGCTGTAGCGGAGTTTGAGCGGGATTTGCTGCTTGAGCGAACGTATTCAGGTATTGCGAGGGCAAAAGCGGCTGGAAAACGCTTCGGTCGCCCCCCCATCCTGAGCGAGGAACAAAAGCAAACAGTGACAGAGCGCCTAAATGCTGGCATCAGTATCAGTGCTATTGCCCGGGAATTTAATACCACCCGCCAGACTATCCTTCGGGTAAAGGCTGGATTGCTGCAAGAGTGAGCGGCTGGGAAGATTATAAAAAAATCAAATGGTTATTATGAAATAAAACAGCCTGCTGGGTTCTTTTCCCCCTATTTTTTATAAAAGAGTAGACAAAAGAGGTTCGCGACACTAATCTACCAACTAGATGATTGGTGCTGGTTACACCAGCTATACCTTTTATCAAGAAATTACAGGAGCCATTATGTCTACTACCGTTAAACCTTCTGCAGACGCAGCTGCGATCCACAATACCCGTGAAGCAGTTCGCAGCCAGCCTGGCCTGGGTAACCTGACTTTCCAGATGAAAGCCCGTTCCAGCGGCGGATTAACCGTTCGCACAGAGACCGGCGCCACAATCCAGAACGGCGTTATCGATACCAGCCGTGTGGGGAAATTTTCTAATATCGGTGATGAACCCGCAGGTTTACTCGGCACCGATACCGGCATGAGCCCGACTGAATACATCATGCAGGCGCTGGCTGGCTGTTATACCGCCACCCTTACCATGATGGCTGCTGAAAAAGGGATCGACCTGGACGGTATCGAGCTGGATCTTAATTTCGATATCAACCTCAACGGCTTCCTTGGGCTGGACAGCAACGTGCGTAAAGGTGCGAAATCTATTCGCGTCGATGTTCACCTTACGAGCAAGACCGCCAGTCGCGAGGAGTTAGAAGCGCTGGTCAGCGAAATGCAAAAGAATTCGCCAATCCACGATACTCTGGCTAATCCGGTTGAAATGATTACACGCCTGGCGTGATGTCAGAGATGTAATGCTGCCATTCAGAATGCAGGATGGCAGTGACGTTCAGCTCTGCACGATACTGAGTCAGTGATACAACTTGCTACGGAAAAATAGCAACAATATAATCTATCAACTAGTAGATTATATGGAGTAATTATGACAACCATGACACGGGAACGGCTGCTCAGCGAAGCAGAACACCTGATGCGCGAAAAAGGGTATTCAGTATTCAGCTATGCTGATTTATCAAAAATAGTGGGTATCACCAAGGCCAGTATTCATCACCATTTCCCGACCAAAGATATTCTGGGTGAGCAGGTGGTAATACAGGCGTTCTCTGATACACAACGCGTATTTGAGCAGATAGAGGCGACTGAGAAAAGCGCGGAGAGAAGAATTGCGGCTTACATCGATATCTTCGCGCAAAGCCATAAAGCTTCGCTACTGCCACTGTGTTGTGCGTTGTCAGCAGAGACCGCCAATCTGCCTCAGGCAATTACTGTACAGACATCACTTTATTTCGATATGCAAATCGAGTGGCTCACAAAAGTCGTCAGGGCGGGCATGGAGTCAGGTGAGTTTTCATCCCATGCCGAACCATCAGATATTGCTTTGATGATCATTAATGTCTGTGAAGGCTCAAGCGTAGTGGCGCATGCAACGGCCAGACCCGAAGTCTTCGCCAACAGCCTTAAGTATATAAAACTGCTTCTTAATACCCCTCATTCAGGAGAATGACACTATGCTGGACTGGAACAACTATCGCTCAGAGTTAATGCAACGTTTAGGCGAGTTGGGCAAACTGACCCCCGAGACCATGAAAGGCGTGGTTGCCCTGGGCAACGCAGGTAACAAAACTGACCTTTTGGGCGCAAAAGTGCGTGAACTCATTGCCCTGGCGTGCGCAGTCACAACCCACTGCGACGGCTGTATTGCTTTTCACGCCGACGCCGCTGTGAAAGCCGGTGCAACCGACGCTGAAATTGCTGAAGCGCTGGGCGTGGCGATTAACCTCAACGCTGGCGCGGCGGTCATTTATTCAGCCCGCACTCTGGATGCCGTCGGTCAGGCACGCGGTTAAGCATTAATAAATTCCACGTTAAAAGGGCATTACTGCCCTTTTTTTATGTCCGCAATAGCCTGAGCATATACCGATGCAGGTTTCACACCCGGTATGCGTTTAACTAATTGCCCTTCATGAAATATCAGCACAGACGGCAGCCCCCAGATCTCGTATTTGGTTGTCAGCACCGGCGCCTGATCTACATTGACTTTCCCCACCTGAATATCTCTATCGAGCCGGTCTGCAAACTGACTGAACATTTCTTCGCTGGCCTGACAGGGCGGACACCAGGGTGCAGAGAAACGTACCACCGATATTCCGTTGTACTGCTCTATCTGGCGGAAATTATCTTCGTTATAAGCTGTTAATGTACGCATGGTGATGACCTCGCAAAATGAGTGACAATTCAGAAATGGCTGCGTTATGACAAAAAAATACGACACAGCCATTGACCTACCTACTAGATGGTTGGTATATTGCCACCCATCAGATGTTTATGCAACTCCAGTGCGCGACGTCCAGTCGATGATACTGCCGGGCTGTGCAAATCCCTGCCGGGATACTCCTTTTTGTTTTTTGTGAGGTATACGATGAGTAAGCTTTTCACCCCCTACAATCTGTCTGGCCTGGCGTTAAAAAACCGTGTAGTCATGGCACCGATGACCCGCACCCGCACCATGAATGACGTGCCGGATGAGGTCGTGGCTTTGTACTATGCACAGCGTGCTTCTGCTGGCCTGCTCATCACCGAAGGGATGCCGGTTTCAGAAGAAGGCCGGGGTTACCTTTATACCCCTGGTATCTACAACGACGAACACGTCCAGGGCTGGCGTAAGGTGACACAAGCGGTTCACGCCAAAGGTGGCCGTATTTTCGCGCAGCTCTGGCACGTCGGCCGTATGTCTCACGTCTCTCTTCAGCCAGGCCACATAGCGCCGGTTTCAGCGGGCACCGTTCAGGCGGTCAATACCACCGTTTTTGCGCTGACCGAATCCGGAGAACCGGGCCCGGTTGTACCAAGCCAGCCACGCGCGCTGGAAACGCATGAAGTTAAACGCATCACTGCAGACTTCGTGCACTCCGCACGCCTGGCGATGGAAGCCGGCTTTGACGGCGTGGAAATCATGGCGGCAAACGGATTCATCTTTGACCAGTTCCTCAGTAGCGAACTGAACACCCGCACCGACGAATACGGCGGCTCGGTGGAAAATCGTCAGCGTTTCCTGCTGGAGACCATTGACGCCGTGGCGGAAGCCGTGGGTAACAGCCACGTTGCCGTGCGCCTGTCACCGTTCGGCCGCATTTATGACCTCGCGCCGTATGAAGGTGAAGAGCAAACCTGGTCAGCCATCACCGACGCGCTCGGTCAGCGGGAACTGGCCTACGTACACCTTTACTATCAGCCGGTGTACATCAAAGCGCCACTTCCGGAAGGCTTCCGCCGCCGTTTTCGCAACACGTTTAAAGGCACCATCATCGCTGCCGGCGGTTTTACCCGTGATATCGCAGAGCAGGCTCTGGAAGATGATGAGCTGGATCTGGTGGCATTTGGTGTGCCCTACATCGCTAACCCGGATCTGGTTGAAAGAATGCAAAACGGCTGGCCACTGGCAGAAAGTGACCGCGCCACCTACTACGGCGTCAGTGGTTCCCCGGAAAAAGGCTATACCGATTACCCGGTCTGGCAGGCGCAATAAATCCCATACGGTCGCGGTTCTCTGATAAGTGAGATCCGACCGCCCAACGTCTTTGAGGAATCATTATGCAAACGCTGAAACCCACCCTTACCATCGATATCTGGTCAGATTTGGTCTGCCCGTGGTGCTGGATTGCTAAAAAAAGATTTGAACAGGGTCTGAATCGCTTTGAATTTCGCGACCAGGTGGTGATCCGCCATCACAGCTACCGTCTGGCCGGTGGTACTCCCGCGATGCCTTTTAAGGATGCCATCGTTAAAAAGCTGGGCAGTCAGCATTCAGCGGAGCTGATGATGAATCAGGTGGGCACCGCCGGTAAATCTGAAGGTCTGATCTACAACTTCGACGGCATGATGTTTGGTGATACAGAAGATGCACACACCCTGCTGGTTGCCGCGCGTAAGGCCGGAATTGCGGACGCGGTGGAAGAACGTTTTTATCATGGCAGTATCACCGAAGGTCGCTCTCTCTTTGACCGTCAGCAGCTCGTTGCCATGGCCGTAGAAGCCGGTATGCCGAAAGCTGACGCTGAAGCCGCCCTGGAAAATGACGATTTTCGCGCCACCGTTTCCGACGATGAAGCCCACGCACAGTCTATTGGCCTCAGCGGCGTTCCGGTTTTTGTGATGAACGAAAAATATGCCATCAGCGGGGCTCAGGCAGCAGATAACTTTTTGAATGCCCTGCGTCAGGTCTGGGATGAACAGCAAACCGAATTTTCAGCCACTGCGGGTCAGACCTGCGGAACGGATGGCTGCAGTATTTAAGGCACTGTTGCAAAGTTAGCGATGAGGCAGCCTTTTGTCTTATTCAAAGGCCTTACATTTCAAAAACTCTGCTTACCAGGCGCATTTCGCCCAGGGGATCACCATAATAAAATGCTGAGGCCTGGCCTTTGCGTAGTGCACGCATCACCTCAATACCTTTGATGGTGGCGTAAGCCGTCTTCATGGATTTAAATCCCAGCGTGGCGTCGATTATCCGTTTCAGTTTGCCATGATCGCATTCAATCACGTTGTTCCGGTACTTAATCTGTCGGTGTTCAACGTCAGACGGGCACCGGCCTTCGCGTTTGAGCAGAGCAAGCGCGCGACCATAGGCGGGCGCTTTATCCGTGTTGATGAATCGCGGGATCTGCCACTTCTTCACGTTGTTGAGGATTTTACCCAGAAACCGGTATGCAGCTTTGCTGTTACGACGGGAGGAGAGATAAAAATCGACAGTGCGGCCCCGGCTGTCGACGGCCCGGTACAGATACGCCCAGCGGCCATTGACCTTCACGTAGGTTTCATCCATGTGCCACGGGCAAAGATCGGAAGGGTTACGCCAGTACCAGCGCAGCCGTTTTTCCATTTCAGGCGCATAACGCTGAACCCAGCGGTAAATCGTGGAGTGATCGACATTCACTCCGCGTT
The DNA here is from genome assembly GCA_014169315.1 of Enterobacter cloacae. Taxonomy (NCBI): domain Bacteria; kingdom Pseudomonadati; phylum Pseudomonadota; class Gammaproteobacteria; order Enterobacterales; family Enterobacteriaceae; genus Enterobacter; species Enterobacter cloacae. The sequence continues at coordinate 46,509 of AP022135.1, forward strand.
CAGCCAGCATCTCCTGCAGCTCACGGTAACTGATGCCGTATTTGCAGTACCAGCGTACGGCCCACAGAATGATGTCACGCTGAAAATGCCGGCCTTTGAATGGGTTCATGTGCAGCTCCATCAGCAAAAGGGGATGATAAGTTTATCACCACCGACTATTTGCAACAGTGCCCAATGTCGTGATATCACCGTGGATAACCTCTATTTGCGGTTTCATAAACACCCTCTGCGACCCGCCTTTTTATTAAGTGTACCGCACAGAGGTTGGGGAGAAAAAACTATTGCGGGAAAACCTCTCCCGCCAGATGGCAGGAGAGCGAGAAATCAGCGGTAATCAACCTGCACAATTGCCAGCGATTTTTCAGGATTAATGTACTTCATGCTGACAGAAGCCAGATCAGGGTAAGCACTCTGGCCATTCAGGGCATCAGCATAGCTCAGCACACGCGTCTGCATCCGGTTATTCTCCGGGCATGACATGGAAAGTTGTTGAGGTCTGGCAGTGATTTCGCAGGGGTTGGAAACAATTGCGCCGTGAAAATGGATGACTCCACCGTTAACGAGAGTTTCTGAAAATGCAGGGTTCAGCGTGGCAGACATCGCCAGGCCAAGCCCTGTGATGAATTGAAATGTAAATCTGGTCACGATAATACTCCTCAATGAAAGTCGTCCTTGAGGGGTAAAAGCACTCCATGATGGCTAACAATGCGCAATGAAACATATTTGCAACATTGACTCACATTTTATAACAGCATAGTGACAAGAATCCGTTGCCGCCAGCCATTTCAATTCATTGATTTATTGAATGATTAGAGCACACTGCCCGGCGGCGACCACTGCTGGGATAAATGGAGCGATTTCCCGTCAGAAACGGTCACAGTGATCTTCACTGTGTCCCCTGCATCAATATTTAAACTCAGGCGCGTTGGTAATGACTCCAACTTATTGATAGTGTTTTATGTTCAGATAATGCCCGATGACTTTGTCATGCAGCTCCACCGATTTTGAGAACGACAGCGACTTCCGTCCCAGCCGTGCCAGGTGCTGCCTCAGATTCAGGTTATGCCGCTCAATTCGCTGCGTATATCGCTTGCTGATTACGTGCAGCTTTCCCTTCAGGCGGGATTCATACAGCGGCCAGCCATCCGTCATCCATATCACCACGTCAAAGGGTGACAGCAGGCTCATAAGACGCCCCAGCGTCGCCATCGTGCGTTCACCGAATACGTGCGCAACAACCGTCTTCCGGAGCCTGTCATACGCGTAAAACAGCCAGCGCTGGCGCGATTTAGCCCCGACGTATCCCCACTGTTCGTCCATTTCCGCGCAGACGATGACGTCACTGCCCGGCTGTATGCGCGAGGTTACCGACTGCGGCCTGAGTTTTTTAAATGGCGGAAAATCGTGTTGAGGCCAACGCCCATAATGCGGGCGGTTGCCCGGCATCCAACGCCATTCATGGCCATATCAATGATTTTCTGGTGCGTACCGGGTTGAGAAGCGGTGTAAGTGAACTGCAGTTGCCATGTTTTACGGCAGTGAGAGCAGAGATAGCGCTGATGTCCGGCAGTGCTTTTGCCGTTACGCACCACCCCGTCAGTAGCTGAACAGGAGGGACAGCTGATAGAAACAGAAGCCACTGGAGCACCTCAAAAACACCATCATACACTAAATCAGTAAGTTGGCAGCATCACCAGTGTAATGATTGCCAATCCTGCGGCTATCCATGCTACAGCTAGGAAATGATTGGATAGCTCCTTCAAAATCTTATCCTGTGAATCTCCGGTAGACTGGTAACGTTTGATTCTCTCTATGTCTTTGCTGCTAAAACCCGCCGCTATAAGTTCCTGGTTTTTCACTGTCATTCTTCCCCCCTCAGAACTGATTAACATATTGTATGAAACACCTAAAGAGTACGTTTTATGTGCTCTTTAGGTGTTATTAATGTACATTAAATGTATATTTAATCGGTTAATTTTTATCAAACGCCCCGTCTCTCGCCAGTTTTTCCCTGAATGCTTCCAGAATGTAACCCGTCATTAGAAGTGAGGTTGTGTTGTTGCTCTTGATGGTTTCGTATGCCTCCCACAAATCCGCCGGTATCTGGAGGTTCTTAGCCTTGCGAACCGGCTTAGACTTTTTACCTTTCGCTTCGGTTTTGTCGAGCTGGCCGGTGGACTCATACTCTGAAGAACTTTCCTGAAGCGGTGCACTTTTAGCAACACCGGAAAGTCGATTTAACATATCTTTTTTTGTACTCATTTTGCACCTATTTGGTATTTATTATGTACATAATATGTACTTATTATATGTTTTTACTGTACTTCGTCCAATGCTTTTCTCATATCAAGAAACAATGAGCGCATGGCATTTCCAGCTCGTCCGTGGCGTGTAGTGAGGTGCTCAACAATACCAAGACCTTCACCAAATTTTGCTGGAATACTCTTATCAAGTGGGATTGCAGTATCGAGGCGTTCAAGGTTACTGAACTGCTTCAAATAATCGTCCAGGTCGCGGAAGTTGCTTCGCGACGGATGCACTTTATTCATCACGATATGAGCCTTAAGTGTTTTGCCCATCTTGATTGAGATTTCTTCCAATACCTGGCTAAATTCAATCAGGCCTAGAATATCCGAAGGATCATCATGGAAAGGAGAAAGTATTAAATCAGCGGCGGCAACTGCTGTTCGTGTGATTGCAGAGTCAAAACCACCACAATCGACCAGCACCGTTAAACCTTTCTCTTTAGCATCCATCAAGTCCGCTGCAAATTTTTCAGCGCTATCAACACCGTTCTTCAGCCTTATTACGTTCCATTTTTTATCATCCTCCCTGAAGTTATTGAACGTGGTAATTGCTGGTATCAGGTCAGCGTCATAAAACACATCTGGATCGACATCTGGCGCAATATTCATACTTAGCGCTGATTTACCCACCCCGCCTTTTGGGATAGAGACCACGATGATTTTACCAGCATACGGGTTATGTTCTTTATTCATATCTTAACCATCCTTTTAATGTGCATTTTAGGTATGCAATGTGTACATCATACACTCGTTAAGATTATGTACAATATTAATGTGAAAAAAATACTAAAAATGTACATTTTTAGTATATTTATCCCTTTTTTTTCTGGTTGTTGTCTTCAAGTAGAGTTATGTTAGGTATCGGATTACGTCATTTTCAGATTACTAGGAGTTGTTACCAATGATTGAGTTGTATTCAAGAGGTATAAAACTGGATGACCTTCAATTTATAACAGATGAACTTAAGGAAGGAGCGCGGGCAGGACATTATGCGAAGGAATTACTAGACCCGGTATCATTTAACGGGCTTGTAGAGAGCCTTAGAAAAACTATTTCGATGATTGAGTCAGGTACGGAAATGGCCGACTACATTTACATTCTAGCCGAGCTTTGATCTTACCCAGCAATAGTGGACACGCGGCTAAGTGAGTAAACTCTCAGTCAGAGGTGACTCACATGACAAAAACAGTATCAACCAGTAAAAAACCCCGTAAACAGCATTCGCCTGAATTTCGCAGTGAAGCCCTGAAGCTTGCTGAACGCATCGGTGTTACTGCCGCAGCCCGTGAACTCAGCCTGTATGAATCACAGCTCTACAACTGGCGCAGTAAACAGCAAAATCAGCAGACGTCTTCTGAACGTGAACTGGAGATGTCTACCGAGATTGCACGTCTCAAACGCCAGCTGGCAGAACGGGATGAAGAGCTGGCTATCCTCCAAAAGGCCGCGACATACTTCGCGAAGCGCCTGAAATGAAGTATGTCTTTATTGAAAAACATCAGGCTGAGTTCAGCATCAAAGCAATGTGCCGCGTGCTCCGGGTGGCCCGCAGCGGCTGGTATACGTGGTGTCAGCGGCGGACAAGGATAAGCACGCGTCAGCAGTTCCGCCAACACTGCGACAGCGTTGTCCTCGCGGCTTTTACCCGGTCAAAACAGCGTTACGGTGCCCCACGCCTGACGGATGAACTGCGTGCTCAGGGTTACCCCTTTAACGTAAAAACCGTGGCGGCAAGCCTGCGCCGTCAGGGACTGAGGGCAAAGGCCTCCCGGAAGTTCAGCCCGGTCAGCTACCGCGCACACGGCCTGCCTGTGTCAGAAAATCTGTTGGAGCAGGATTTTTACGCCAGTGGCCCGAACCAGAAGTGGGCAGGAGACATCACGTACTTACGTACAGATGAAGGCTGGCTGTATCTGGCAGTGGTCATTGACCTGTGGTCACGTGCCGTTATTGGCTGGTCAATGTCGCCACGCATGACGGCGCAACTGGCCTGCGATGCCCTGCAGATGGCGCTGTGGCGGCGTAAGAGGCCCCGGAACGTTATCGTTCACACGGACCGTGGAGGCCAGTACTGTTCAGCAGATTATCAGGCGCAACTGAAACGGCATAATCTGCGTGGAAGTATGAGCGCAAAAGGTTGCTGCTACGATAATGCCTGCGTGGAAAGCTTCTTTCATTCGCTGAAAGTGGAATGTATCCATGGAGAACACTTTATCAGCCGGGAAATAATGCGGGCAACGGTGTTTAATTATATCGAATGTGATTACAATCGGTGGCGGCGGCACAGTTGGTGTGGCGGCCTCAGTCCGGAACAATTTGAAAACAAGAACCTCGCTTAGGCCTGTGTCCATATTACGTGGGTAGGATCACTTCATACAGATAAGCCTGTTGGTTATATCTGGTTCCAGACACAGGCTGCCCCGAATGGATTTTTATTTCTAGAGATAAAGGCTTTTGGAGTAGGAGCAAAGTTTCGAGGGGATGGTATCGCTTCACAATTCCTGTCTGACTTTCTCCACCTTTTTGCCAAACATCCACTTGAAGCCAGATGTTTCTCATCTTCGTCACAAATGGCCGACATGCTCAAGAGGCGAGGATTTACACTCGATACTGTGTTGCCATCAGGAACGCAGGTTTTGATCAGAAGACCTTTGCTATAAATGACGTGACACCGTAACACACCGTAATCACTAAAAAGGAGGCTTTTGACGTAAAATCGAAGCGAAACCGGAATCCCGATTTTGTTAACAAATTGGCAACAAAAAAAATAGCCGTAAATGACTCTAAAAAGGTGATCTTTTAGGAGGTTGAAGGGCATTTCAGGACGAACCCTGATCGCGTGGTGCGCAAAAGGTACAATATGTTAAATAGAGCTGTTTTTAGCAAAATTTAGCAAGACTCACGACAGAGCGTTTGGTGAGGAAACCTAAAAGTTGCAAATCATTCTCTCGTGATGTACATTGAATGTGAGCGCGAAACCAGTTGCATTAGGGTGCTATAACTGGCGTAGGAACCCCATAGAATCCCTAAGTTCTGTGCTAGGGTGAGACCTCAGCACCTTTCGTCTGAAGGTGTTAAATATAAAAAGACAACATTATTTAGCCGCGATGCCTACCATTGCGGCTTTTTGTTATCTGCTGTATAGCAAACTCCCTCTTCTATGCTTGTTAAGCCCCTTCGCTTCTGTGTGCATGAAGTTCCATAGAACTTTTCCATCCCACGGAGCGACAACAACCAGCATTTGTTGCTTTTGCTTATATGTGCCGATGAATATATACCGCACCATACCGTCATCATACATGGTCTCCCATATCTCATAGGGGTTAACGAGCGTATCAAGCGCAAATTTTACGTAACGTTCGCGCGCATCTACTCGCTTTTCGACAATGTGTGAAAGCTTATCTCGCAAGATGTGGATGTCACCGATATGAGTAGTTTTAACGATCTCTGACATCTCTGCTGTGTTAAACCCCATATGCACCTCAAGCAATGCAAGGGCTTCATCAAGACTACTTCCAGCGTCAATCTCATCAACTAGCTCATTGCGTTCATCGATGTCTATATTCCTCAAATCTTTTAGACCGAGATCTTTAAACGTTTGTAACCCATCGACAGCTCTAGCCATTCATTTATTCCCCCCATGAGGCCTTAATCTCAACAACTCGTTCCGCTAGGATGTTATAAGTTCTTCCCTTTGTAATAACCCCATCCTCCAGAAGCTTTTTAACTACATATAATGGGTGAATAATCAGTACGTTATGAAATTCACCAGTGCTACCTTCTCTTGTGGAAATGAAACCCAATTCCTTTAACTTCTTCATTCTTCCTGTCCATGTTGTGACTCCTCGATCACTGGCAAACCCTGACTCATAGGCCAACACTGTTTTATCTCTTATTTCGATTAGTCCTTCATCTGAAACCCTGAACCACAAGGCTAAATACGTTGTCGATAGTGGTGCTCCTTTTGATAAGCTGTCCATAAGAACACCAATCAAAGGTAAGTAACGCGGTACTGTAGAAAACCCATCGTTTTCTAGCCTATGCCAGGTTGGTACTTCCTCGCTTCCCCACAATGCCTTTATGAGTTCTGAACGTCTTTCTGACTGATTTCGCTTTCCTGCTCTTTTACTTCTTTCTGACATGTTTTTCTCCTTCCATTCGATAAAGCTAATTTAATAAAAAAATACAATTAAATCAAAGAGTTATTCAGTTTTCTGTCTGCTGCTTTGATTGTGGTTAGCCGATAGATTAACGTTATATTGGTAATGAATATGACATTATTAGTATGCACATGTAACATATATTACATGTGATTGGTCTATGTGAATGATATTTATTACTTTATTTATAATTTCCGGTGCTCCCTGTGCTCCCTGTGCTCCCTGTTCTCTCTGTGCTCACAGTGCTCCCTGTGCTCCTTGGGGGTTATAGGGGGGCATTTGGGGATTGGGATAAGTTCTTTTTCCGTATCAGCTTCCGGTAATCATTCCCGCCACAACCTAGCCAGTAAGCAAATACGTGTTTGCGGTCCGAGCGAAAGCATATTTTGATACGGCGTTGCTGGATATTCAGATTGTGGCCACGGAGTTTTTAGAAAACTGGTATCGAGCTGCAAGGGAGTTGCTTAATCAGGCGGGTATAGAGCTTCCAAGTTTTGATGTTATTTAAATATAAAAAAAGTACATAAACAATATTATTTATGTACTTTTTTTGTATGTTTTTGCGCTTCTAGATCACCGGTATATCCAGAAATTCCCCTGTTCTCGCGTCTGTAACAATGTGCGTAATTACTCCCCTGATCTCCAGCCCTTCCTCGTTGTCTTCTGGCAACGTCCGGATTTGATCCAGCTTATCCAGTTCCTGGAGACACCGTTGAGGGTACAACCGTAACCGCATAAGCCTGAATTGTTCTTCCAAGACACATAGCACCAGAGAACCATCAATCGGCGTACCGCCAAAATCTACAATCAGCAGCGAGCCCTGCCTGATGCCCTCCCGGAACGAGATACAGTCGCTGCGGAAAAGGAACACGCCCGGACGCCCGGTTTTACAGTAGCTGTCCAGCGAGAGGCGGCTTTCCTGGTAATCCATTGCCGGTGACGGAAACCCCATATCAGCGCCCTCCGTTCGGGTTAAACAGCTGGAACGTCCGGTTTTCTCCCTCATTAGGGGAGACGTCCCGGAACACCGTTACATACGTTTCTATCCACTGGTTAGCCTGGCGGGGCGTCCAGTGCCAGTTGAACTTGTGCAGCTCCCGGACAAAGGCAGCGGTCGTTACGGTCTGACGGCCATCCTGTTCGCGGGTGATGGCCGCACGCCAGGCAGCGTCAATTTCATAGCGTCGTGGCATCAGATTAACCTCTTTATACTGTATATGCATGGGTCTTCCCTTGTTGTGGTGGCTGAAGGCATGATAATGGTGTATTTAATCGCCAGAGGTCACCGCCATGGACGAAAAGTCCCTCTACGCTCATATTCTCAACCTGTCCGATCCGTGGCAGGTAAAGTCCCTTTCTCTCGATGAAAATGCCGGTTCTGTTACTGTCACTATTGAGATCGCTGAAAACACCCGGCTAGCCTGTCCGACCTGCGGTAAATCCTGTTCTGTTCACGATCACCGTCATCGTAAATGGCGCCATCTTGATACCTGCCAGTTCACCACTATTGTTGAAGCCGATGTTCCACGAATTATGTGTCCGGAGCATGGCTGCCTGACGTTGCCTGTTCCGTGGGCTGGCCCCGGAAGCCGGTATACGTTGCTATTCGAATCGTTCGTTCTCTCATGGCTGAAAATCAGCACCGTTGATGCTGTCAGGAAGCAACTTAAGCTCAGTTGGAATGCGGTTGACGGCATTATGACCCGGGCAGTTAAGCGAGGTCTTGCCCGGATAAAAAAGCCATTATCCGCCCGTCATATGAATGTGGATGAGGTCGCCTTTAAAAAAGGACATCGTTACATAACGGTGATCTCCGATCGCGATGGTCGGGCGCTGGCCTTAACGGATGATCGCGGCACAGAGAGTCTTGCCGGCTATCTTCGCACGCTCACTGATGGGCAGTTGCTGGCTATCAAAACGCTCTCAATGGACATGAACGCGGGCTATATAAGAGCAGCGCGTATCCACTTACCCAGTGCGGTTGAGAAAATCGCCTTTGACCGCTTCCATGTGGCGAAGCAACTGGGCGAGGTAGTTGATAAAACCCGTCAGAATGAACATCCGCACCTCCCTGTTGAAAGCCGACACCAGGCAAAAGGAACCCGCTTCCTGTGGCAGTACAGCGATAAGTGGATGACCGAATCCCGGCAGGAAAAGCTGATGTGGCTGCGTGCACAGATGAAGCTGACGAGCCAGTGCTGGGCGCTGAAAGAGCTGGCAAAGGATATCTGGAACAGGCCATGGAGCGAGGAAAGACGGAGTGACTGGCAGAGATGGTTGGCGCTGGCGGCTAACAGTGACGTTCCCATGATGAAAAATGCCGCGAAAACGATAGGAAAAAGGCTGTACGGGATCCTGAATGCGATGCGACACAGTGTCTCAAACGGAAATGCGGAGGCACTTAACAGCAAGATCAGGCTGCTGAGGATAAAAGCCAGGGGATACCGAAACCGGGAGCGCTTTAAACTGGGGGTGATGTTCCACTACGGAAAGCTGAATATGGCGTTCTGAGCCTTCCCACCATGATCGGGGAAGACCCATATGCATACAGTATAAAGGGCGGTGAAATTTCTGCAAGTGATGGGGAAGTGCCGGTCAGAACATCCCCGAAAACAAACCGCCCCCGGATTCAGGAAGGGCGAACTGACCGGCTGCGGCAGTGTAACACCGCACGCCACAAAGGCAGCACTGACGTCGTCAGTGCTTTTTTTTTACCTGTCCTCCGGACGCTGAAGGGCGGTTTCACCCGTGCAGCTAAAGGGGCGGTAAGTCCGGGTGTGCACATCGTCATTTTCTCCTGTGATTCCTTTCTCCTGCGTATCAGCTTCCGGTAATCGTCCCCCGTCACAACCTGGTCAGCAAGGGTAAATGGCACGCTGCGCGCCCTTGCTGACCAGAACGACTCCGGGCAGGCCGAACCGTCAGGCGATACGAAGACGAAATTCACACTGACGGAGAAACAGCCATGACGATGAACCTGCACACTCAGACAACCGCCCCTAAAGCTTCACAGGCGACCAGCGTATCCCCGCTGGAGCAGTCAGGCTCCTCAAAAACGAAATTTTCCAGGGGCAAAAGCAAAGCCCGTGCTGGCGCAGTCAAAACAGACCTTTACCAGACAGTAACGGACAGCATCATTGCAGCCCTGGAAAGCGGCGTTAAGCCGTGGGTGTGTCCGTGGGTTCGCAACGGCGCAGCGGCGGGATTACCGGCCAACTTCAGCACCGGCACGGCCTACAGCGGAATTAATATCATGCTGCTGTGGTGTAGTGCGGCAAAACAGGGTTTTCAGGACGAGCGCTGGCTGACCTACAAACAGGCGCAGGAGTTGGGCGGCCAGGTTCGTAAAGGTGAACACGGCACGACGGCCATCTTTTACAAAACGCTGGAGAAAGAGGACGAGGACGGGGAAATCGAAAAAATCCCGATGCTGAAAGCCTTTACCGTGTTTAACGTGGAGCAAATCGACGGTCTGAGCATCGAGAGCGTGCCGCAGCCGGTTGCCGGTTTCGATCCGCTGCCGCAGGCGGAAGCACTCATGACCCGGAGCGGGGCAAAAATCACCGAGCAGGGCGTAAAGGCGTTCTATCGTCCGGCCACCGATGAAATCGTCCTGCCGGAGCGGTTCCGCTTCGCGGACGCGGCGAACTTCTACGCCACCGGCCTGCATGAGCTGGTTCACTGGACGGGTGCAGCGTCCCGCCTCAATCGTGAAAAAGGCAATAAGTTTGGCTCTGAGGCGTATGCGTTTGAGGAACTGATCGCCGAGCTGGGCAGCGCGTTTCTGATGGCGGATTTGGGGATTACGGGAGAGGTGCAGCATGAAAGCTATATCGCGTCCTGGCTGAAAGCCCTGAAGGGAGACAAGCGCTACATCTTTAAAGCGGCGGCTGCGGCCTCAAAAGCGCACCGCTGGCTGATGGACTGCTGACAGCTGGAGCCCTGCGGTGCAGGGCTTCAGAATTTTTGAAAGAGAGAGAATCAGGGAGGGAATTGTATAAGTCACTGTTTTTTAAAATTCTGCAACGCGGCCGGCATCAGCTGCAGGACGTCCTGCAGCTGATGCCGGCACGGGAAAATAAACCGGACAGATTCAAAAAAAATGAACCCTTTTTCAGGCGGCAGCCGCTACGTATCCGGGATACGTAACGGCGCGATGTCTTACGTAAAAAATGACGTAACGGCTTTCGCCGCCGCAGCTAAAGGGGCGGTAAGTCCGGGTGTGCACATCGTCATTTTCTCCTGTGATTCCTTTCTCCTGCGTATCAGCTTCCGGTAATCGTCCCCCGTCACAACCTGGTCAGCAAGGGTAAATGGCACGCTGCGCGCCCTTGCTGACCAGAACGACTCCGGGCAGGCCGAACCGTCAGGCGATACGAAGACGAAATTCACACTGACGGAGAAACGACCATGACGATGAAACTGCACACCCCGACAACCGCCCCTAAAGCTGCACCGGCGACCAGCGTATCCCCGCTGGAGCAGTCAGGCTCCCCAAAAACGAAATTTCATGAAATCAAAACCGTCAAAACGGCGGTGGTTAAACTGATCAGCGACATCGAGGGCAACCTCGACCAGCGTCTGGCATACCGCGAGGCCGTAGAGGGATTGTGCCAGGAGGCGGCCAACCGGATCACCCAGTGCATGCATTCACGCAGTACAGGGCAGACGCTACGTGAACTCCGCGAGCTGCTGTCGGTGACGCTGGACACCATTATTGTGGTGGATTTTGAAGGGCAGCAGACCCGACTTAACTATGGCGGTCGCTCAGATGAAGACGTGATCGCCATGCTGAAAGCGCTGCACCTTGAAGGGGTCCGCTTGGAAAACGGAAATTTTCCTACGTTAAGCGTTTTGAGCTTAACGAGTGATTTCGTTCCATTGAGCGCGAACCCCTGACCGTAAGGGATGTACGGAACGATCTGACTGTCCGTTAACAGTTTTGCTTACTTTCGTACATGTTATTGGCATGGTGTACGCAATCGTTCGGTTTCGGACGTTTAAGTCACATGCACGTTAACTGTCGGTATTCATCGCCTCACTAGTACTACTCTGCTAGTTCATCATGTTCTTCGAGAGCATATTCAAAATCGGCAACAAGCAAGAAATTTTCTATCCTATAAGCCTGATTTAACTTAATTCGTTGGTATCTTTCGTTCAATAATCGCCATGCTGTTTTCCGTAGTACCATCGGTACGGATTCATCTTTTAAAGTACGCATGAGCACAGAACAGGTTGTCAGAAAAGCAGCGTCCTTACGTTTTCGGTAATACGCATCAGTCGAACAAACCGCAATGATCTCGATTGATTCAGGGTGATGACAGATAGCATTAACCGTAGTTTTTTCATGTATCTGTGCCTTGAGTTCAGCCTGAATTTTTGATTGATGATACATAGCCTTGAGATAGCTAAACATGATTTCCCCATCAAACAGTAAGTCGTGTCAATTCCTAGAGTTAACACATTTCTGATCATGACTCACACGTTACGTTCAGTCGGTAGCCATCTGTGCAAAAAATGCGCTTAGCGTAGGATAATTTCCTTTTTCCAAGCGGACCCCTTCATTATCTGACCGAACTGAACTGCTCGAAAAAGCGCATCCTGGACAATGCGCCTGAACATATTATTACCGGCCCCTGGAAACGCCTGGTATACGATGCGGAGGGCCGGATACAGCGTGCCGGTTACTCGCTTTGTCTGCTGGAGCGCCTTCAGGATGCACTACGTCGAAGGGACATCTGGCTCGAAAACAGCGATCGCTGGGGAAATCCCCGCGAGAAGCTGTTGCAGGGGGAAGAATGGCAGGCTCAGCGGGTCCCCGTTTGCCGGGCGCTGGGACATCCCACTGATGGACATAAAGGCGTGCAACAGTTGGCGGTCCAGCTAGATGAAACCTGGAAAACCGTCGCATCCCGCTTTGAAGGAAATGCGGAGGTTCATATTTGCCATGACGGTAAACATCCTTCCCTGACTATCAGCAGCCTGGAGAAACTGGAGGAGCCAACATCGTTGCATCGTCTCAACAGTCGGGTAAGGCTGCTACTCCCGCCAGTAGATTTGACGGAACTGTTGCTTGAAATAGATGCCAGAACGGGATTTACACGTGAGTTTACGCATGTCAGTGAATCCGGGGCCCGGGCACAGGATCTGCACATCAGCCTGTGCGCGGTCCTGATGGCAGAGGCCTGCAATATCGGGCTGGAACCGCTGATAAAGCACAATATACCGGCGCTGACGCGCCACCGGCTTAGCTGGGTAAAACAGAATTACCTCCGGGCAGAAACGCTGGTCAGCGCCAATGCCCGCCTGGTTGATTTTCAGTCCACACTGGAGCTTGCTGGCCGCTGGGGTGGTGGCGAAGTGGCTTCAGCTGATGGCATGCGCTTTGTCACGCCGGTGAAAACCGTCAATTCAGGACCTAACAGAAAATATTTTGGTTCCGGACGTGGCATCACCTGGTACAACTTCGTCTCTGATCAGTACTCTGGATTCCACGGCATCGTTGTCCCCGGCACATTACGAGATTCCATTTTTGTGCTGGAAGGCCTTCTGGAGCAGCAGACAGGGCTGAATCCGGTTGAGATCATGACAGACACAGCCGGTACCAGCGACATTATTTTTGGCCTCTTCTGGCTGCTGGGATACCAGTTTTCCCCCCGGCTTGCCGATGCCGGTGAAGCGGTATTCTGGCGAGTGGATAAATCGGCAAATTACGGTGCACTGGACGAACTGGCACGTGGTTGTGCCGATCTGTCGAAAGCCGAGGATCAGTGGGATGAGATGATGCGAACCGCCGGTTCGCTGAAACTGGGCACCATTCATGCTTCAGAACTCATTCGCTCTTTGCTGAAAAGCTCGCGCCCATCAGGGCTGGCACAGGCGATCATGGAAGTGGGGCGCGTCAACAAGACGCTGTACCTTCTTAATTATATTGATGATGAGGATTATCGTCGGCGGATCCTGACGCAGCTAAACCGGGGGGAAGGCCGCCATGCTGTGGCGAGGGCGATCTGCTACGGGCAGCGCGGTGAGATCAGAAAGCGCTATCGTGAAGGTCAGGAAGATCAGCTGGGGGCACTGGGCCTGGTCACTAACGCAGTGGTACTGTGGAACACACTTTATATGCAGGAAGCCCTGAGCTGGATACGCAGTAATGGAGAAGAAATCGGGGTTGAAGATATCGCCCGGTTGTCCCCACTGATGCACGGGCATATCAATATGCTGGGGCATTATACGTTTACGCTACCGGAGGATATTTTGAAGGGGGAACTGAGAGAACTAAATTTCAATTTAAACAATGAATTAACTTCTTAGCGTACGTTTTCGTTCCATTGGCTCTCAAACCCCATTACCAAGAGCTGGCCGAGCGCACGCAGGGCGGTTTTGATATTGACGATCTGAAAGGTCTCTACAGCCGCATGGATACCGAATACAAAAAACTGCCAAGTTTGTATAACGACCTATGGGCGATTTTTGCGGATGTCAAAAACAAACAAGATGGTCAGGCACTGCGTCAGGCGCTCACGCCGAAAATCGAAACCATAGATGGTCAACTCACCGATACAAATCTGAAAAAACGTGAAGATTTCTACTCCGCATTAACGCTGTTTGCCAATTGTTTAAAAGTGGCTTTGCAGTCAGCAACCTACTTTGATGATAAGAGCTTCGACGACAAACGAGACTTATACAAAAAGACGCTGAAATCGATGTCTGAGCTACGTCTACAAGTCCGTGAAGATGCGGAAGAAACCGTCGATTATGATCAATACGCTGAAGATATCCGCGCCCTGCTTGATAAACATATTGCGGGTGTTGAAATTAAAGAACCTGAAGGTGCTTATCTGGTTGGAAATATGGGGAAAGCCGCCCAGCCAGAAGAAATGAGTGATGATGAAGCCCGCAACAAAAAAGATGTCATCACTGGCCGTGTCACCAAGATGATTGAGCAAGATCTGGCGGATGATCCGTATGCACAAGAATACTTCTCAAACTTGCTGAAAAAAGCCATCGAACAAGCCAAAGAGATGTTTGATGCGCCCGTAAAACAGTACCTGTTATTTGCTGATTTTGAAGAACAGGTAAAAGAGCGAAAAGTTGAAGGCATTCCAACCGACCGTTTTGCTGAACTGCCACCAAAAATCAAACGCCATGTGCAATCATATTACGGGTTATTTCTGAAACATCTCCCGACCAATCCACTCTCTGAACAGGAATATTTCGACTACGCGATGCAGATCGATGAGATCGTGACTTCGGCGGTCGCTGAATATTCGATCAATCCGTCCGAAATCGAGAATCAAATTCGCCTCAAGCTCTTACCGCTATTCATGCGCGATGCTGGCTTAGGTTTGGATGTAGCAAGGCTCTTATTGTCGGATGTTATTCAGCGAACCCGTTTAGGCGTAGCAGGTCATCATTCATGACATCGGTTAGTTCCAACGAAGGGAAACTAGAGGAATACAGCTTCATTTATGGTGATGAAGCTGTTACCTACGAAGTTGTTCGTAAACCGCTCCCAGAAGGGAAAAAGCGCAAAATAACTATCAAGGTTCACCCGAACTGTGAAGTTGTCGTGAATGCTCCTGATGACGCTGAACGCAGTGATATTCATGAAGCCGTGATGAAGCGAGCCAAGTGGATTTATGAAGCACTCAAAGAGTTCCAAGGGCATCTAGAGTACGTACAGCCTAAAGCATATGTCAGCGGTGAGATGCAGTTCTACCTCGGACGACGTTATGTGCTGAAAGTTGTCGAAGACCATCATGCGATTTCGAATGTCAAAATGGAACGAGGCAAACTGCTCGTCACACTTCAGCGCTTTCATGAAAACAAATACGAATTGACCAAAACACTTGTCTCTAGCTGGTATCACATGAAAGCTGAACAAATCTTTCACCAACGTTTGGCTGAGTTACTGCCTCACACAACCTGGGTTGAAGGCATTCCCAGCTTTCGGATTCTGCCGATGACCAAACAATGGGGAAGCTGTTCCACCAAAGGCAACCTGATGCTCAACCCTCATTTAGTCAAAGCCCCGAAAGAGTGTATCGACTATGTAATTTTGCACGAGCTTTGCCATATCGCTGAACACAACCACAGCGACAAATTCTGGCGCTTACTCAGTAGTGTGATGCCGAACTGGAAAGAAGCGAAAAATCGTTTAGATGGAATGGCTGAGCTTTATTTGAATGAATAAAACTTCATCAATAAATTCAATAATAAAGTGTTTTATATGAATATTTTAATAAAAAATCACAAACAGAATATGAAAGTAGCATGTTAAAATGCTAGGGAAGGTGCGAATAAGCAGGTCATTTCTTCCAAAGCTGACTCGCTGATTAAAATTTCGCGGATCTGGGCCGATTTTTTTCCCGCAAACACATCGAATCAGCCTATTTAGGCTATTTTTTCCGCCATTTCTGGCGTTATTTCCGGTTTTTAGTGAGATCTCTCCCACTGACGTATCATTTGGTCCACCCGAAACAGGTTGGCCAGGGTGAATAACATCGCCAGTTGGTTATCATTTTTCAGCAGCCCCTTGTATCTGGCTTTCACGAAGCCGAACTGCCGCTTGATGATGCGAAACGGGTGCTCCACCCTGGCACGGATGCTGGCTTTCATGTATTCGATGTTGATGGCCGTTTTGTTCTTGCGCGGATGCTGCTTCAAGGTTTTTACCTTGCCGGGACGCTCGGCGATCAGCCAGTCCACATCCACCTCGGCCAGCTCCTCGCGCTGTGGCGCTCCTTGGTAGCCGGCATCGGCTGAGACAAATTGCTCCTCTCCATGAAGCAGATTACTCAGCTGATTGAGGTCATGCTCGTTGGCCGCGGTGGTGACTAGGCTGTGGGTCAGGCCACTCTTGGCATCGACACCAATGTGGGCCTTCATGCCAAAGTGCCACTGATTGCCTTTCTTGGTCTGATGCATCTCCGGATCGCGTTGCTGCTCTTTGTTCTTGGTAGAGCTGGGTGCCTCAATGATGGTGGCATCCACCAAAGTGCCTTGGGTCATCATGACGCCTGCTTCGGCCAGCCAGCGATTGATGGTCTTGAACAATTGACGGGCCAGTTGATGCTGCTCGAGCAGGTGGCGGAAATTCATGATGGTGGTGCGATCCGGCAGGGCGCTATCCAGGGATAATCGGGCAAACAGGCGCATGGAGGCGATTTCGTACAGGGCATCTTCCATGGCACCGTCGCTCAGGTTGTACCAATGCTGCATGCAGTGAATACGCAGCATGGTCTCCAGCGGATAGGGCCGTCGGCCATTGCCCGCCTTGGGATAAAACGGCTCGATGACAGCGGTCATATTCTGCCATGGCAGAATATGCTCCATGCGGGAGAGGAAAATCTCTTTTCGGGTCTGACGGCGCTTAGTGCTGAATTCACTATCGGCGAAGGTGAGTTGATGGCTCATGATGTCCCTCTGGGATGCGCTCCGGATGAACATGATGATCTCATATCAGGAACTTGTTCGCACCTTCCCTAGCAATAACCCCGTCCAAGAATTAAAAACTCAAGTATAATGGCAGAATCAACTTCCAGAACTCTGATAGCTGTACTGGTAGTAGCCGTAGCTGCCACCGTAATAACCGGCGGCGCGTTTCTCCATCGCATTGAGGATCACGCCTTTGACTTCGATACCGTTCTGCTCCAGACGGCGCTGAGTGATTTCCACCTCTTTGGCGGCGGTGACGGCAAAACGGGCCACCAGAAACACGGTGCCGGCCAGACGGCCGACGATCGCAGCATCGGTCACCGCCAGCAGCGGCGGGGTATCTACCAGCACCAGATCGTAATGCTCGTTCGCCCATTCCAGCAGCGCGGCAAAACGCGGATGCATCAGCAGCTCGCTCGGGTTCGGCGGCACCTGACCACGGGCGATAAAATCCAATCCCTGCTGTTCTCCAGACACGATGATTTGTTGCAGCTCTTTCTGGCCGGAGAGATAATCTGAAAGCCCGGTTTTATCTGCAGCAAAGTAATGATGCTGATGACCTTTGCGCAGATCTGCATCGATCAACAACATTTTCTGACCGCCCTGTGCGATGACAGAAGCCAGATTACCGGTGATAAATGATTTACCGATCGACGGGCTCGGGCCGGTGATCATCAACACATGATTCCGTGCTTCCATCATGGCGAAATGCAGGCTGGTGCGCAGGTTACGCAGAGCTTCAATCGACAGATCAGCCGGATTATGCTGTGACAACAGGGTCAGCTTTTTACCTTTCTGCTGCTTTTTGGTCTGCGCTGTCTGCCAGTCAGATAACGGCACGGAGGCATAGACGTTGATACCCAGTTTTTCCAGCTCATCCGGCCCTTCAACACCTCGGTTAAACGCCGCACGGATCAGCACCAACGCAACCGATAACATGCCACCCAGCAGCGTGGCGATCACCACCACTAGGGCTTTTTTCGGTTTCACAGGTTTAATCTGTACTGCGGCATGGTCGATGATACGCACATTGCCAACGGTGCCGGCCTTGAGAATGTTCAGCTCCTGCACCTTGTTCAGCAGTTGCAGATAGATCTCCTGACCGACCTGCACATCACGAGTCAAACTTAATACGTCCTGCTGCACTTTCGGCAGTTTTTGTACCTGCTGATTGATGCGCTCTTTTTCTTTCATCAGCGTACGGCGTTTTTCCAGCAACGAGATATAAGCCGGGTGCGCTTTGGTAAACTGTTGAGCGATGTCAGATTCTTTAAAGGTCAGTTCGTTAAGCTGTGTTTCCAACGACACCATGGTATCCAGTGCAGCTTTCGCTTCGAGGTTCAGATCGACCGATTCATTCTTCTGGCGGTAGCTGTTCAGCTTTTGCTCCGACGCTTCCAGTGAACTGCGCACATCCGGCAGGTGCGATTGCAGGAACTGCAGACTTTTCTCGGCTTCGGCGGCATTACGCTCGATGTTTTTCATTACATAGTTACGGGCGACACTTTCCAGCACGGCGCGGATCGCATCACGATCATCACCATTCAGGCTCATTGCCAGCATGCCAGTTTTTTTGCCCTTCTCACTGACCATCAGATCCTGCTGCAGATCGTTGATCACCTGCAGGGTTGGCAGTTTGGTCAGGGTAAAGCGCTGGCCGGGTTCGCCTTTCAGATCAGTGACCAGCAGCGAAATGCCGTCCTTATTCTGCGCCAGCTCACCGGCTTTGCCCTGCAACAGTTCGCTGCCATCCTGGCTTAAACGGTAAGTGCCGTTTGCCAGCAATTCCAGCTCAAATGGCTGGCCTTTATAGGCATCCGGCATCTGAAAACGGCTGATCAGTAACGTGCCAGACTGCCAGCCTAAACGTGCTGCCAGCCCTTTACCGACGCCATACGGAAAATCAGGTTCGATCTGCACATCCAGATTCAGCTCATCGACCGTCTGGCCGATGATCATACGGGATTTGATCAATTCAATTTCGGTGGCAGCTTCGGAATCGCCGCTGCCGAGCATTTCGGTGACATCAGACAGACCAGGAACGCCGCTGTTCTTCTGTTCTACCTGTACCAGCGCATCAGCCTGATAAACCGGTGTGGCACAGAGGGCGTAAATTACCCCGGCTAGCGCGAAAAAGGCGGTAATGCCGGAAATCAGCCATTTGTTATCAAGCAACAGGCCGAGCAGACGGCCAAGATCGATGACTTCGGCGGTGTTACGGTTTGGCTGCTGCGGGGGGGTAGTGATTGCCATGTTCTTCTCTGTGCTTCTTATTCGTTCAGACGTTTATTTGTTCAGACGTTGCGCCCAGGCCTGAGTGGCGTCGGCGATCAGATCAAAGGTAAATTCAAATGCCTCGCGGCTCTGCCGGTAAGGATCGGGAATATCACGCTGCAGCCAGTGACCAAAACGCATGGTTTTGCCACGCACTTCCGGTGCCAGACGGGTGACGGCATCGATATGCTTCTGTTCCATCACCAGGATCAGGTCGTATTGCTGGCAAAGCCTGCTGGTCAGCTGTTGGGCGATATGCCCTTCCAGCGAGACAGCATGCTGCAGCGCCACTTCGGCGGCGGTAGCATCGGCACTGTGACCGGTCAGCGCGGCAATGCCGGCGGAGGAGATGGTTTTATGCGGCAACGCCTGCTGCAGCAGGCGTTCGGCGGTAGGTGAACGGCAGATATTGCCGACACAAACAATCAGTATGGAGTCAAAACGCATCATGATTATGGCCAGTTCCGAACCCGCAAAGCCCCATCGGTTAAATCATTAAAACCTGTGATGGTTGGCACCAATTGTGATATGACACGGTTCCAGCGAGCGATCGGTGCGGCAGTGACATAGACCACATCATACGGTTGCAGTTGAAATTCGGTGCCCAAGATCAGCGCGGTGGCGTCTTTCACATTCAGCTGATAGATGCTGGCCAATTTTTTGTTTTTAGCTGACTTATCGTGGTTAGCGCGGATCACAAAGACGCCGGTCGCATCAGAAGTCAGCTGGTTCATACCTTCTGCCTGCCCCAGCGCTTCGGTGAGGGTCATGCCGGTGCGATCCATCTTCAGGGTGCTTTGTTTTGCCACTTCGCCCATGACAAACACTTTCAGCGCATCATTACGCGGTACATGGATAATGTCGCCCGGTACCAGCAAACTGTTCTGGCTGAGATCGCCGTATTGCATCAGATCCTGCAGCGATAATGACTTCTCTTGACCATTGCGGGTCAGCACCACGTTACGCCAGTCAGCATTGGCAGAGAACCCACCAGCCTGATTGATCGCATCCAGTAAGGTGAGCGGTACATTGGTGATCGCCAGTTCACCCTGCTTGCCAACCTCGCCGGTGACATAGACTTTCTGTGAACGGAAAGCGGCGACACTGACATCAACCTGCGGACTTTCCACATATTCCGCCAGACGGTTGGAAATATCGTCGCGGATTTCAGTGACGGTTTTGCCGGTGACTTTCACCCGGCCGATATAGGGATAGAAGATTTTGCCGTCGCTGTGGACCCAGTTACCGGCATCGCTGGCACTACGGTAGGAACCGGCAGGAATGGTTAACTCAGGGTGATCCCACACGGTGATATTCAGTACATCACCGACACCGACGCGGTATTCGTAGTTTTGTACCGCGGTTTCCAGCACCGGATTAACACGGGCCTGCGGCGCAGCGGGACGCAGTTTTTCCACCAGACGCGGGGTCATCGGGTAGACATCGACCAGCTGATCGATGTTTTCAGCGGATTCATCGCCATCGGTGACCTGATTTTTTCCGCTGACAGAGAGATGAGAACCCGGAACGATGGTGCAGCCACTCAGCAACAGGGTTGTTGCCAGCACGGACAGAAGCAGTTTTTTATTCATATATCCTGCGCAAATTTTTTGCTGTTTTTGATTTAAGTGAATGTTTTTTGTACAGATGATGGATTGGCTGTTTATGGTGGCCCACGGCGCTGCCGGCAGGTTCACCAGGCATCAGATATGGCTACCGCCAGTGGCTTACAGCAGCCACAGCTCTGATGTTTTTTCCAATTATTTGATTTAAATCATGTTTTTCAGACACTGGCAGTGCAGCGCTGAAAAATAAACGCGGGAAGCAGGAGAGGAATGGTTCTTTCCAAAAATGTGACGTGCGATCCCTACATTCAGCTGAGACACAGGGTAATCTATGATGCTGATCACGTCAAGGATGTGTGTTAGGGAAGGTGCGAATAAGTCCGAGATGTGAGATCATCGTGTTGTAACCTGAACCCAGAATGAGTAACCGGATGAGCCAGCAACTGACTTTTGCCGACAGTGAGTTTTCCAGTAAACGCCGCCAGACCCGCAAAGAAGTTTTCCTTGGCAGAATGGATGACTTGCTTCCCTGGGACAAATTACTTGGCGTTATCGAGCCTGTGTATCCCAAGGCCGGTAATGGTCGCAGGCCCTATCCGCTGGAAACCATGCTGCGTATTCACTGCATGCAGCAATGGTACAACCTGAGCGATGAGGCCATGGAAGATGCCCTCTATGAAATCGCCTCCATGCGCCAATTTGCTCGCCTGTCACTGGATAAAGCCATTCCAGACCGCACTACCATCATGAATTTCCGGCATTTGCTGGAGCAGCATGAACTGGCCCGCAAAATCTTCAGTACCGTTAATCACTGGCTAGCAGAGTGTGGCGTTCTAATGACCCAGGGCACCTTGGTGGATGCCACCATCATTCAAGCCCCCAGCTCTACCAAAAACAAACACAACAGCCGTGATGAAGACATGCACCAGACCAAGAAAGGTAACCAGTGGTACTTCGGCATGAAAGCGCACATTGGCGTGGACGCCAAAAGTGGCCTGACCCACAGTCTGGTGACCACGGCGGCTAACGAGCACGACCTCAATCAGGTTGGCAAGTTACTGCATGGCGATGAAGAATTTATCTCAGCCGATGCTGGTTATCAGGGGGCCGAAAAGCGCGATGAGCTCAGCGATGTCAGCGCAGACTGGCTTATCGCCAAGCGTCCCGGCAAAGTGAATGCATTGAAGCAACACCCGCGCAAGAACAAGCTGGCCATCCGTTACGAATACCTGAAAGCGAGTATCCGAGCGAAGGTTGAGCATCCATTTCGGATAGTAAAATGTCAGTTTGGTTTCGTCAAAGCCAGGTACAAGGGGCTGGCTAAAAATGACAGTCAACTGGCGATGTTATTCACCCTGGCGAACCTGGTTCGAGTTGACCAATTGATACGGGCACAGGCGAGATCTACCTGAAATGAGGAAATTGGCCTGAAACAGGGCCAAAATCAGCCACGAAGAGACGATTTTGGGCTGAAAATTGGAAAATTGAGCCACAGGACGTCGATAAAGGACGGTTTGGGGCGTCATATCGGGAGCTGCGGACCACTTAATCGCAGCTTCCTTAGCTCAAAAAACTGCATTTCAGTAAAGCACTTTTACAGAAATTGACGTAATCGGGTATGGGGGTTGCTAGGGGGCATGACCGGTTATGAACTGAATAGCTGGCCGATAGTCTTCATTGGAAGAAACATGCGTTTTCTGCCGTTATTTTCACAAAGCAATTCAAAACCGAATTTGCAGTAAAACTGTTCGGTTTGCTCATTCAGGCAATCGACTACCACGGCATAGGCCCGCAAATAACCATTCACCTGCCACAAATATTCCAGAGCCTTGATCAGTGCGACTTTTCCCAAGCCACTACCTTGATAATTTTTATGCACGGCCAGTTGCGCAAGTAAAAATACAGGAACCGGATAGCGAGGTAATTTTTTAGCTAATGACTCTGGCAGAGACTCACGACGCAGTGAGCCTGGCGCAATGGTGTAAAAGGCACAAATTGGATTTTTATTGCTTGGTAATACAGTGATTGCGGGCAATACCATTGTTCTGCTGATACCCGCATGCATATGTTTCGCAGCAAATTTCGGTGATGCTGCCAACTTACTGATTTAGTGTATGATGGTGTTTTTGAGGTGCTCCAGTGGCTTCTGTTTCTATCAGCTGTCCCTCCTGTTCAGCTACTGACGGGGTGGTGCGTAACGGCAAAAGCACTGCCGGACATCAGCGCTATCTCTGCTCTCACTGCCGTAAAACATGGCAACTGCAGTTCACTTACACCGCTTCTCAACCCGGTACGCACCAGAAAATCATTGATATGGCCATGAATGGCGTTGGATGCCGGGCAACCGCCCGCATTATGGGCGTTGGCCTCAACACGATTTTCCGCCATTTAAAAAACTCAGGCCGCAGTCGGTAACCTCGCGCATACAGCCGGGCAGTGACGTCATCGTCTGCGCGGAAATGGACGAACAGTGGGGATACGTCGGGGCTAAATCGCGCCAGCGCTGGCTGTTTTACGCGTATGACAGGCTCCGGAAGACGGTTGTTGCGCACGTATTCGGTGAACGCACTATGGCGACGCTGGGGCGTCTTATGAGCCTGCTGTCACCCTTTGACGTGGTGATATGGATGACGGATGGCTGGCCGCTGTATGAATCCCGCCTGAAGGGAAAGCTGCACGTAATCAGCAAGCGATATACGCAGCGAATTGAGCGGCATAACCTGAATCTGAGGCAGCACCTGGCACGGCTGGGACGGAAGTCGCTGTCGTTCTCAAAATCGGTGGAGCAGCATGACAAAGTCATCGGGCATTATCTGAACATAAAACACTATCAATAAGTTGGAGTCATTACCCGTCTCTCCATTCTTATATT
Organism: Enterobacter cloacae; assembly: GCA_014169315.1. Taxonomy (NCBI): domain Bacteria; kingdom Pseudomonadati; phylum Pseudomonadota; class Gammaproteobacteria; order Enterobacterales; family Enterobacteriaceae; genus Enterobacter; species Enterobacter cloacae. The sequence continues at coordinate 70,126 of AP022135.1, forward strand.
CGAATGATTTACCATCAAGAAAAGCTGCATTAGGTGAAAGCATTATCTTTAAATCTCGTCCTTCACACTGATAATGGAATTGTTGTGCAAATGAACTTGCAGAAAGAAGAAGCAGCGAACAAAAAAGTATCTTTTTCATATGGAAGGTGCGAATAAGCGGGGAAATTCTTCTCGGCTGACTCAGTCATTTCATTTCTTCATGTTTGAGCCGATTTTTTCTCCCGTAAATGCCTTGAATCAGCCTATTTAGGCTATTTTTTCCACCATTTCTGGCGTTATTTCCGGTTTTTACTGAGATCTCTCCCACTGACGTATCATTTGGTCCACCCGAAACAGGTTGGCCAGGGTGAATAACATCGCCAGTTGGTTATCGTTTTTCAGCAACCCCTTGTATCTGGCTTTCACGAAGCCGAACTGTCGCTTGATGATGCGAAATGGGTGCTCCACCTTGGCCCGGATGCTGGCTTTCATGTATTCGATGTTGATGGCCGTTTTGTTCTTGCGTGGATGCTGTTTCAAGGTTCTTACCTTGCCGGGGCGCTCGGCGATCAGCCAGTCCACATCCACCTCGGCCAGCTCCTCGCGCTGTGGCGCCCCTTGGTAGCCGGCATCGGCTGAGACAAATTGCTCCTCTCCATGCAGCAGATTACCCAGCTGATTGAGGTCATGCTCGTTGGCCGCGGTGGTGACCAGGCTGTGGGTCAGGCCACTCTTGGCATCGACACCAATGTGGGCCTTCATGCCAAAGTGCCACTGATTGCCTTTCTTGGTCTGATGCATCTCCGGATCGCGTTGCTGCTCTTTGTTCTTGGTCGAGCTGGGTGCCTCAATGATGGTGGCATCGACCAAGGTGCCTTGAGTCATCATGACGCCTGCTTCGGCCAGCCAGCGATTGATGGTCTTGAACAATTGGCGGGCCAGTTGATGCTGCTCCAGCAGGTGGCGGAAATTCATGATGGTGGTGCGGTCCGGCAAGGCGCTATCCAGGGATAACCGGGCAAACAGACGCATGGAGGCGATTTCGTACAGGGCATCTTCCATCGCGCCATCGCTCAGGTTGTACCAATGCTGCATGCAGTGAATGCGTAGCATGGTTTCCAGCGGATAAGGTCGCCGGCCATTACCAGCCTTGGGGTAAAACGGCTCGATGACTTCCACCATGTTTTGCCATGGCAGAATCTGCTCCATGCGGGACAAGAAAATCTCTTTTCTGGTCTGACGGCGCTTACTGCTGAATTCACTGTCGGCGAAGGTAAGTTGATGACTCATGATGAACCCTGTTCCATGGCTCCAGATGACAAACATGATCTCATATCAGGGACTTGTTCGCACCTTCCTTAGTAATCCCATGAATTTATTGTAATTTAAGAGAAATGGTTATGCAGATCTCTTTTTTAGCATGCCGTCACGAGAATCCGCACATTTTCCTCAAACGGATCGCCCTTAATTGTCCATTCTGAAGAGAGGAATCATGAGGAGGACGACGTTATGGGCAAACTTGGCGAAAACGTACCACTAGTCATCGACAAAGCCGTCGATTTTATGGCGTCCAGTCAGGCATTTATGGAGTATCTGAAGAAATCACCTCGCCTGAGTCACGTACCGGAAGAGATCCCGGAAGAGAAAGCGGCGATGTTTCTGGAGCGATTAGAACACTACCGCAAACTTTATCAGCCGGTCGAGAACCAGGCGAAAGAAGTTTGACGGTGTTATTTCTGAAAGGCTTTTTTCAAGCTGATTCGGGAAATCAGCTCGGTCAGAGAAAGTACGGCACTGTTGCAAAGTTAGCGATGAGGCAGCCTTTTGTCTTATTCAAAGGCCTTACATTTCAAAAACTCTGCTTACCAGGCGCATTTCGCCCAGGGGATCACCATAATAAAATGCTGAGGCCTGGCCTTTGCGTAGTGCACGCATCACCTCAATACCTTTGATGGTGGCGTAAGCCGTCTTCATGGATTTAAATCCCAGCGTGGCGCCGATTATCCGTTTCAGTTTGCCATGATCGCATTCAATCACGTTGTTCCGGTACTTAATCTGTCGGTGTTCAACGTCAGACGGGCACCGGCCTTCGCGTTTGAGCAGAGCAAGCGCGCGACCATAGGCGGGCGCTTTATCCGTGTTGATGAATCGCGGGATCTGCCACTTCTTCACGTTGTTGAGGATTTTACCCAGAAACCGGTATGCAGCTTTGCTGTTACGACGGGAGGAGAGATAAAAATCGACAGTGCGGCCCCGGCTGTCGACGGCCCGGTACAGATACGCCCAGCGGCCATTGACCTTCACGTAGGTTTCATCCATGTGCCACGGGCAAAGATCGGAAGGGTTACGCCAGTACCAGCGCAGCCGTTTTTCCATTTCAGGCGCATAACGCTGAACCCAGCGGTAAATCGTGGAGTGATCGACATTCACTCCGCGTTCAGCCAGCATCTCCTGCAGCTCACGGTAACTGATGCCGTATTTGCAGTACCAGCGTACGGCCCACAGAATGATGTCACGCTGAAAATGCCGGCCTTTGAATGGGTTCATGTGCAGCTCCATCAGCAAAAGGGGATGATAAGTTTATCACCACCGACTATTTGCAACAGTGCCGTTTGCATCAACCTTTACAGTATGTCAGAAAGGTTGCAGCGCCTGTTGCAAAATAGGTGTCGAAATGACGGCATTAGAAGCAAGTTTTATAGAAAAAAACACATCCCACAGAATTGTATCTAACAAGCAAAGAAAATTAAAAACCAATACAGATTGCCCATTTTTAATTGATGGAATCTGCTCCATATATGAATATCGACCTTTCAATTGTAGAACCTTTTTCACAGTAGATAACCCTAAGTACTGCGAAACACCAAACGAACCTCATAGGACATATGGGAGTTTAGGTGGTCAAGACATAAATATAATTTATCAGTTTCGAAAATATATTGACCATCTAAATGGGAAGAGGAAGAAGAGTGATATCAGATTCTTCTTTGGGAATCATAAAGGAATAAAATAGCCAGGCATGGAAATATTTCAGTCCAGTTCTGCTGGCTGCGCGGGATCTGGCCTGGTAATATGGACCTGATTTTTTAGAAGAGAGGTTGTTTATGCCAGGGGAAATATATTCGTACCAGGTTATTACCGATACAACTGAACGCCTGCTCAATCAGTATGTAGCTGATGCACAAGCTAGCCCTGAGAGATCTGAAGCGTTGGTGGCAGCTTTTAATGGTGCATTTTGGTTGTAGTATCAACTCACCAGAGATTCAGATAATCCTGACAGAGATGCTGACGGAACACGTTTCATGGATCTCATACCTGAATTTCCAGAGCAATAGGCCGGGTCTGCGGCCTGTTTTTACGCCCCTCATTTAATTCCCCGCGCGGTTAGACATTCAGGTGATTGCGTCCAGTTCTGCTGGTAGCGCGGGATCTGGCTTGGTATACTAATCACACAATATCTATTCCCCATTCATAATCAGGTGAATCATGTTCAATAATGATTTTCTGTTTTATGCACCTATCTGTATAGGTGTAGGCATAGTTGCCTATTTTCTATTTATTAAAAAGAACTAATGTCGCGCCAGTGGCCTTTCTACTACTCCTCATTTAATTCCCAGCGCAGTTAGACATTCAGGTCATTCCGTCCAGTTCTGCTGGCTGTGCGGGATCTGGCCTGGTAAAATTAATGAATTGGTAGGAAAAGGAATATCCTATGACGACAGTTTTCAGGTTGATGGTTGCTTATCAGAAAGAAGACTGTTCTCGGAAGGAGCGTTATCTTTCTGCTTCTTCTCTTCCGTGGCCGGAACGTTATCAACGAAAGCCATTAATGCGACGATCACCCCGTGACCGGACGTTATTCAAGATAGCTGACAGGGATCTCCGCTATAAAAAGCGTGGCAGATATGCAAGACCAGAAACGAGTATGGTCATGCCGTTCAGTCTTTGTAGCAAGGCATAAACTCATCAGTCAGACCGTGCCAGCGGCATTTTTTATGCCCCTCGTTTAATTCCCGCGCCCACCTGGACGATCAGGTGATTCTGTCCAGTAAAAGAAGACATCATCGGGTTCATCTGCAATAAACAACAGATACACAAAAAATGCTTTTCTCCCTGGACATTTCGG
>AP022136.1 GCA_014169315.1 Enterobacter cloacae
CTTCGTTCCGCCGCTCCGTGACGGCATGACCAAGATGGGCACTGTTGCAAATAGTCGGTGGTGATAAACTTATCATCCCCTTTTGCTGATGGAGCTGCACATGAACCCATTCAAAGGCCGGCATTTTCAGCGTGACATCATTCTGTGGGCCGTACGCTGGTACTGCAAATACGGCATCAGTTACCGTGAGCTGCAGGAGATGCTGGCTGAACGCGGAGTGAATGTCGATCACTCCACGATTTACCGCTGGGTTCAGCGTTATGCGCCTGAAATGGAAAAACGGCTGCGCTGGTACTGGCGTAACCCTTCCGATCTTTGCCCGTGGCACATGGATGAAACCTACGTGAAGGTCAATGGCCGCTGGGCGTATCTGTACCGGGCCGTCGACAGCCGGGGCCGCACTGTCGATTTTTATCTCTCCTCCCGTCGTAACAGCAAAGCTGCATACCGGTTTCTGGGTAAAATCCTCAACAACGTGAAGAAGTGGCAGATCCCGCGATTCATCAACACGGATAAAGCGCCCGCCTATGGTCGCGCGCTTGCTCTGCTCAAACGCGAAGGCCGGTGCCCGTCTGACGTTGAACACCGACAGATTAAGTACCGGAACAACGTGATTGAATGCGATCATGGCAAACTGAAACGGATAATCGGCGCCACGCTGGGATTTAAATCCATGAAGACGGCTTACGCCACCATCAAAGGTATTGAGGTGATGCGTGCACTACGCAAAGGCCAGGCCTCAGCATTTTATTATGGTGATCCCCTGGGCGAAATGCGCCTGGTAAGCAGAGTTTTTGAAATGTAAGGCCTTTGAATAAGACAAAAGGCTGCCTCATCGCTAACTTTGCAACAGTGCCAGCCCGGACCGCTCGCGGCTCAACGCCTCTTTAGTCAGAGAATGACTTGACCCGGTTGTGGGTCTGACAGATTTGGGCTGTTGTCTCAGTGTTCTCGGATTGGGCTGCCCGGTACAGTATCCCCGGAGGGACCCGGCTGTTTTACCTGTTGCCGGAGCACAGGGTGCGTCAGAGTGCACGGCTCATGGTTTGACTAAATACTAGCCAGGTTTTGCATGCGTGTGAATGTTGTTTTTTAAATGTTGCGCCTGACTCAGTTTAATAGCGGGTGTCGCAGGTACTCATATTGCCTGAATAAAGAACGCCGGGACTGACCGCCCCGGACCCCGCCAACAGTGACCGGACAGACAAAAAATTTGCCTGCCCGGTCACTGTTTTCACTCCAGGATGACCGTCGTGATGCCAGGATGGTGTCACAGAGAAAGCGGAGAGACAGAATGAAGCTGATTACGGTGGATGAGTCCGTGGTGAACGCGATAGTGGAATACTACGCACAGGGCAGTGAGGAGGCGCATGCAGAGGGAAACAGGATGTTCCTGCGTTATCTGCACGAGTTAACGGGAACACAGCGTGTGGCGGTTGAGGCGGCCAGAAAGCAGTCTCTGGCCGCGATAAATAAGGGGGGGGCGCTTCCCTGTGATTAAAATCGCATTTATGGACGGCTGATGTCTGTGCACTGGCCCGGAAATATTTTTCTCCGGTGAGGGGCTGATATGAGCTACCTTTTTCTTGTCGCCGGCACCGCACCAGGTGCGACGGTCCTTTTACAGAGTTGTCCTCATTTGACGGGCCTGGATGGCCCGTTCTTTTATGCTTTTAACGTCCAGAACCCTTTTCTCGGCCGAAATCACCTACTATGCAGTGGTGTGAATAGCCATGCATATGCGTAAAATAAATCAGGCGCGTTTCTGGCGGTTTTCGGTGTACTTGCCACCACCTTTTGCCCGTTAACCACCAGAAACGCCCTGAGGCCGTTTTAGCGGTGCGCGTAAGAAGGGATTATGGTAAATTCTATATGTACTTAATTGCGTACATGTTCTATACTGGTACTACAACTGAAGGGAGCCAATAAGATGCATGCAATCACTTTTACGGATGCCCGTAAACATTTTGCCGATACCATGAAGCGTGTTACCGATGATGCTGAGCCGGTACGAGTAATGCGGCGAGATGCACCTGATATCGTCATGATCGATGCTGGAGAGTATGAGGCACTCATAGAAACAGTGTATCTGTTCAGCAATCCTGCGAATGCTGCTCATATCAATGAGTCAATGAAACAGGCGGAGCGCGGCGAATTTGTCGAAGTGGAATATTAAGTTCACGAAGAATGGCGCTGATGATATCAATTACTGGCGTGGTACTGACAAAAAGAAGTTTGAACGTATCCGGCAGCTACTTCACAGCATCGAGTCTGATCCGTTAACTGGTATAGGGAAGCCTGAGCGATTACGCCATCACAAAGATCCTGCGCTCTATTCTCGGCGCATCGATCAGAGCCATAGGCTTGTTTATTCAATCCAAAACGGAGAAATTATCATCTACGCAGCGCGTTATCACTACGGCGATAAATAGAAATAAAAATATTTTACATTTAGGGAAGGTGCGAATAAGCAGGTCATTTCTTCCCAAGCTGACTCGCTGATTAAAATTTCGCGGATCTGGGCCGATTTTTTTCCCGCAAACACATCGAATCAGCCTATTTAGGCTATTTTTTCCACCATTTCTGGCGTTATTTCCGGTTTTTACTGAGATCTCTCCCACTGACGTATCATTTGGTCCACCCGAAACAGGTTGGCCAGGGTGAATAACATCGCCAGTTGGTTATCGTTTTTCAGCAGCCCCTTGTATCTGGCTTTCACGAAGCCGAACTGCCGCTTGATGATGCGAAACGGGTGCTCCACCCTGGCACGGATGCTGGCTTTCATGTATTCGATGTTGATGGCCGTTTTGTTCTTGCGCGGATGCTGCTTCAAGGTTTTTACCCTGCCGGGACGCTCGGCGATCAGCCAGTCCACATCCACCTCGGCCAGCTCCTCGCGCTGTGGCGCTCCTTGGTAGCCGGCATCGGCTGAGACAAATTGCTCCTCTCCATGAAGCAGATTACCCGGCTGATTGAGGTCATGCTCGTTGGCCGCGGTGGTGACCAGGCTGTGGGTCAGGCCACTCTTGGCATCGACACCAATGTGGGCCTTCATGCCAAAGTGCCACTGATTGCCTTTCTTGGTCTGATGCATCTCCGGATCGCGTTGCTGCTCATTGTTCTTGGTCGAGCTGGGTGCCTCAATGATGGTGGCATCCACCAAAGTGCCTTGGGTCATCATGACGCCTGCTTCGGCCAGCCAGCGATTGATGGTCTTGAACAATTGACGGGCCAGTTGATGCTGCTCGAGCAGGTGGCGGAAATTCATGATGGTGGTGCGATCCGGCAGGGCGCTATCCAGGGATAATCGGGCAAACAGGCGCATGGAGGCGATTTCGTACAGGGCATCTTCCATGGCACCGTCGCTCAGGTTGTACCAATGCTGCATGCAGTGAATACGCAGCATGGTCTCCAGCGGATAGGGCCGTCGGCCATTGCCCGCCTTGGGATAAAACGGCTCGATGACAGCGGTCATATTCTGCCATGGCAGAATCTGCTCCATGCGGGAGAGGAAAATCTCTTTTCGGGTCTGACGGCGCTTAGTGCTGAATTCACTATCGGCGAAGGTGAGTTGATGGCTCATGATGTCCCTCTGGGATGCGCTCCGGATGAATATGATGATCTCATATCAGGAACTTGTTCGCACCTTCCCTAACTTTGCAACAGTGCCAAATGCTGACTATCACATTGTGAAAGTCTATACTTCATCAACTACTTATGTGTGGACGATATTATTATGAACTTGAAAGCAGTTATCCCGGTAGCCGGATTGGGCATGCACATGCTGCCAGCCACGAAAGCGATTCCCAAAGAAATGCTACCGATTGTAGACAAGCCGATGATTCAGTATATCGTCGACGAAATCGTCGCCGCGGGTATCAAAGAGATTGTTCTCGTAACACATGCATCAAAGAATGCCGTGGAAAACCACTTCGACACCTCCTATGAACTGGAAGCTCTTCTGGAGCAACGCGTTAAGCGTCAGTTGCTGGCGGAAGTTCAGTCCATTTGCCCACCGGGCGTAACCATCATGAACGTGCGTCAGGCACAGCCGCTGGGCTTGGGCCACTCAATTCTTTGCGCGCGACCGATCATTGGCGATAACCCGTTTGTGGTTGTTCTTCCGGATATTATTCTTGATGGCGCATCCGCCGATCCGCTGCGTTATAATCTTGCTGCGATGGTGGCACGTTTCAACGAAACGGGCCGCAGCCAGGTGTTGGCGAAACGTATGCCTGGTGATCTTTCTGAGTACTCTGTTATTCAGACCAAAGAGCCGCTGACCATAGAAGGCAAAGTGAGCCGCATCATCGAGTTCATTGAAAAACCAGACCAACCGCAAACCCTTGATTCCGATCTGATGGCAGTAGGGCGCTATGTGCTTTCCGCTGATATCTGGGCCGAACTGGAAAAAACTGCGCCGGGAGCCTGGGGGCGTATTCAACTGACGGATGCTATTGCCGAGCTGGCGAAGAAACAGTCCGTTGACGCGATGCTGATGAGTGGTGAGAGCTACGACTGCGGTAAGAAAATGGGGTATATGCAGGCGTTTGTACAGTACGGGCTGAGAAATTTGAAGGAAGGGGCGAAGTTTAGAGATCATATTTTATCAATCCTTCACTCATAGTATATTACAACATACATTCATGATTTTGCCAGGAATGGAGAGGAAAACGCTTTCCTGGCAACATTTTTAATAAATTTGTTAAGACTTCTGAGATCTGAGTTTGGTAGATGATTATGAGATTTGGTAACTATAAGCCAAGGCGGTAGCGTGGTCGTTATTGCAAAAAATGTAAAAATTCAAACATTAAAAGTCCCTTAGGGAAGGTGCGAATAAGCAGGTCATTTCTTCCCAAGCTGACTCGCTGATTAAAATTTCGCGGATCTGGGCCGATTTTTTTCCCGCAAACACATCGAATCAGCCTATTTAGGCTATTTTTTCCACCATTTCTGGCGTTATTTCCGGTTTTTACTGAGATCTCTCCCACTGACGTATCATTTGGTCCACCCGAAACAGGTTGGCCAGGGTGAATAATATCGCCAGTTGGTTATCGTTTTTCAGCAGCCCCTTGTATCTGGCTTTCACGAAGCCGAACTGCCGCTTGATGATGCGAAACGGGTGCTCCACCCTGGCACGGATGCTGGCTTTCATGTATTCGATGTTGATGGCCGTTTTGTTCTTGCGCGGATGCTGCTTCAAGGTTTTTACCTTGCCGGGACGCTCGGCGATCAGCCAGTCCACATCCACCTCGGCCAGCTCCTCGCGCTGTGGCGCTCCTTGGTAGCCGGCATCGGCTGAGACAAATTGCTCCTCTCCATGAAGCAGATTACCCGGCTGATTGAGGTCATGCTCGTTGGCCGCGGTGGTGACCAGGCTGTGGGTCAGGCCACTCTTGGCATCGACACCAATGTGGGCCTTCATGCCAAAGTGCCACTGATTGCCTTTCTTGGTCTGATGCATCTCCGGATCGCGTTGCTGCTCTTTGTTCTTGGTAGAGCTGGGTGCCTCAATGATGGTGGCATCCACCAAAGTGCCTTGGGTCATCATGACGCCTGCTTCGGCCAGCCAGCGATTGATGGTCTTGAACAATTGGCGGGCCAGTTGATGCTGCTCGAGCAGGTGGCGGAAATTCATGATGGTGGTGCGATACGGCAGGGCGCTATCCAGGGATAATCGGGCAAACAGGCGCATGGAGGCGATTTCGTACAGGGCATCTTCCATGGCACCGTCGCTCAGGTTGTACCAATGCTGCATGCAGTGAATACGCAGCATGGTCTCCAGCGGATAGGGCCGTCGGCCATTGCCCGCCTTGGGATAAAACGGCTCGATGACAGCGGTCATATTCTGCCATGGCAGAATCTGCTCCATGTGGGAGAGGAAAATCTCTTTTCGGGTCTGACGGCGCTTAGTGCTGAATTCACTATCGGCGAAGGTGAGTTGATGGCTCATGATGTCCCTCTGGGATGCGCTCCGGATGAATATGATGATCTCATATCAGGAACTTGTTCGCACCTTCCTTAGAGAGAGAGAGGTTCAATATTATGGGAGATAAAGCTGAGGCTTTTTACACAGATATATTAAAAAGATATAAATTCCCCGAATTTGAAGGAGAGAATTTTATTACCGAAAGTGTAGTGTGGTTTAAAATTGCAAGTGATGGCTATAAAATTCGCTGGTTTAATGAGGTTTTATATATTACTGAATATTTACCTGATGGTTTAACTGTATCTAGTATTAAACACTTTACAAAAAATCCAGAAGGTTCTTTATACGCATGCAAACTTGAACTTAAATATAGAGAGCTATCACTCAGATGGAAATTGTCGAGGTTAATACGGTATATCAAAATTGCAGCGGAATATAATAAGTCAGTTAATGTAATAGCACGCGAACTCGATATTTCTGTATTATTTGTACTCGTAGCATATTTGACTCTTTATATTAAGGAACGATTATAATGTCATTTTCTGTTTTGATGTCAATATACAAAAATGAGAAAAAAGAATATTTAGAAGAATGTTTGAGTAGCATCAAGAATCAAACTTTATTACCAGATGATATTGTAATTGTTATAGATGGTCCTGTGCCTGAGGAGTTATTAAACACAATTAAAATATGGTGTGAGGAGTTACCAATAAATATTGTGAAGTTAATCGATAATGTCGGGCTTGGTAAAGCCTTGAATTATGGCTTATCATATTGTAAATATGACATAGTCTTCAGAATGGATACAGATGATATATGTGTTGAGGATAGATTCTACGTACAATATACGTTCCTCAAAAATAATCCGGAAGTAATTGTACTTGGTGGAGATGTTCAAGAATTTGGTAGAGATAAAAATGATCTTAGAAAGATAAGAAAAATGCCATGTTTATCTTCAGATATAATTAAATTTTCAAAATATCGAAACCCCATAAATCATATGAGTGTAGCCTTCAGGAAAAAAGAAGTTTTAGATGTAGGGGCATATCAGCACCATTTATTCATGGAGGATTATAATTTATGGCTAAGATTAATTTCAAAAAATTATCCAATTAAGAATCTTAATCAAGTTTTAGTGTTGGCCAGGGTTGGAAACGAATTTGAAAAAAGACGACGAGGAATAGAATATATAAAAAGTGAACTGAAGTTATTCATGCTCAAAAAAGAACTTAATGTATTACCACTTTCTTCAAATGTAGCTGTATTTTTTATGAGAACAGTACCAAGAATACTTCCAGTTTTCCTTTTGAAAAAACTCTATAAAATTTTAAGAAAATAAGATGAGAACAAAAAAAGCATTAAAAAATATAAAAACAGATTTACCTATTACTGTATTGATCCTTATCTTGGGTTTTATTACTCGAACTGTTTTTATACAGCATATGGGCGGAGATATGACAGGGCTAATGCTCTTGTTTACTCAATTAATCTCATATTTGAATTTAGCTGAGTTAGGAGTAGGAGTGGCTGCAGCAAGTATTCTTTATACTCCACTTGCTGAAGGAGATGAATATAAAACAGCAAGGATATATTACGCTCTAAAGCGTATTTACATTTACGTTGCGGGTATTGTAATTGTCCTTGGATGCATGGTATCAATATTTCTATTCTTATATGTTGACAGTGTTAGGATTATTCCTCATGCGTTCTGGTATTGGGCAATGTTTGTTATAAACACTGCATTGACTTATGGTTATGCTGCTAATTCAACATATTTAATCGCGGATCAAAATTATGCCGATGCAAGGAAAATACAGGGGGGAGGTCGAATACTATCGATCACGTTGCAGATTGTGTGTATATCTACAACGTCAAATTTTTTCTTTTATTTGTTGATTGACTCTGTTTTAAATATATTGCTAATAATTTTCTTTAATATAAAGGTAAAAAAGGTTTATGCTCACCTTAATGTTAATAAATATAATCCAAGCGGTCTAAACGATTCTAAAGAAATAAAAAAAACGTTGTATAGAAAAATAAAGCAGATTTCATTTCATAAAATTGGTGGAGTACTCGTTACTGGTACAGATTACATAATTATATCTAAATATCTTAATTTGATTAGTGTTACGATTTATGCTAGTTATATGATGGTGTTCCAGGTTGTCACTTTATGCGTAAGTGTACTTTCGAACTCATTAACAGCTGGTGTAGGGAACTATTTAAAGAGTAAATCAACAGAACAATTCTACGAACTATGTCGTTCACTATATATGTTGTTTGGCATGTTACTTTCTATTGTCATACCTTGTTTTTATTTTCTGATTGACGACTTTATAATTAACTGGATTGGTCGTGAATATATAGTTCCGGAAACTGTTTTATGTTTAATGTTGTTTAATGTTTTTGTGAGTATATTTAGAGTCCCTTGTGATATTATTAAAAATGCGAGTGGGTTTTTTGGCGATATACACCTTCCAATTATTGAAGGGGTAATTAATTTAGTAGCATCTCTAATACTGGCTAAGTTCTTTGGATTAGCAGGTGTAATAATTGGAACGATTATTTCAAATATCATAGTGATACTGATACTCAGGCCATTGTATTTGTTTGGAAAATTATTTGGTGCAGCTAATAACTCATTGAGAATACTTAGTATGCTATATTCTGGGCCTATATTATTTTCGGTTTTGTCTATTTCTCTATCATTCATAGTTGTAAATGTTTTCAGTCTTAATTACGAAGTTCATGGCTGGACAGAGTGGATGCTAAAGACCCTTTTTATTGCTTTCATCATATCAGTAATTACAATGATGTGTTTTATAATCAATAAAACGCATCGAGATTTTTTAGTCAAACTTAGCAATACTTTATATCGCTCAAAAATTAATTTTCCAAGAGGAATGAAGTGATAAAGAACGTGCCCTTCTACCAAGTTTTTGTGATATCTCTATTTTTAACTTTTATATTTTACCTCAAATATTTCTTACAAGGGTGGGATGCAGTCGGTATAGATCTTAATCAAAACATATCAAATGTAATAATTGCGATAGGCTTATTGTTTGGATTTATTTCATTACTGATATCTAATAATAAAGAAAGATTGATATTTATTGTTTTACTACTTTTTTTTATTGCTAATTTAGTATTAAACAATAATAAAAACTTATTTTGGGCAATAAGTGCATTTCCTTTTTTTGTATACATGTCAAGAATTCAATTTGACAAAGTTGTATCGGTTTTCTTTGCCTGCATAGTGCTTACATGGCTTATATTTATTCCAGTACTTTCGTTCTTCTCTGAATCAATGTTTTTTTTAGATGATCGCTACATAAGACTTACATTTGGTTTTGCAAATCCCAACACTTTTGCAGCGTTGCTATTTGTAACATATACATTATGTTTAATGTATGTTGATTTGAAGTGTAGTAAATTTGGCGTTTCGATATTCGTTTATGTCATTGTCTCTCTTTTATTGCTCCCAGTACTTTACTCAACAATGTCGAGAACATTTTTATTCTCTTCATTATTAATAGCTTTTTACTTTCCTTTAAGAAAATTGAGGTTTTTAAGGGTTAAGGTATGGCATGCAAGATTGTCTATTTTGCTAATCTGTGTATTACAATTATTTTTAACTTTTAACTATTCCCCAGCAAATAGCTGGATGTTTTTATTAAATTCAATCTTCTCTGATCGAGTGCGTTTAGCCAACGAAATGTATAATAGTCTGGGATATCCTAATCTGTTTTTAGGTCAAGATATCACAGATTATATCCCTATTGACTTTTTCTTTACGAATTTTTTATATTCAAGTGGATGGTTGTTCTCATTGTTATTCATTTTATTTTATTTTATTTTGTTGTCTGGGATTAGATTGATGAATAATTTTTCAGCATTCATTTGCCTTTCTTTCATATTATTAAGTTTGTCTGAAAATTTGTTTAATATCCCGGTTATTAATTTTTCCATGTTTATATTGTATTGTACATATTTGAAAAATTCAAAAGAGAGAATAGGCTAATGTCAGAAAATAGTATTGATGTTGTAATGTTGTGGGTAGATGGTTCTGATAAAGAATGGATAAAACAATATAATAAATATGCCCCTGCAAATATGAAAAAAATGTCGAATAGATATCGCGATTGGGATACAATACGATATGTCTTAAGAGGTATCGAATATTTCATGCCATGGGTGCGAAAGATACATTTTGTTACTTGTGGCCAAAGGCCAAAGTGGATGGTTGAAAAACACGAGAAACTGAATTTTGTCTCCCACTTCGATATTTTTGATAATACTGAATGTCTACCTGTTTTCAATTCGAGCGCTATAGAATTGAATATACACCGAATTCCAGAACTTGCTGATACCTTTATTTATTTTAATGATGACATGTTAGTTTTAAAGCCTACTAATCAGGAGCGTTTCTTTAAGCATGGATTACCTGTCGATTTTCTTCTACAGACCATTCCACGCAGAGGTATTGTTTATGAAAAAATTAGAAAACCTGACTCTTGGAGTTCAATGATAAATAATTGCGTCGATCTAGTAAATATCCATTATAAAAAACAAACACTTCTTAAAAACAATAAAACTTTATACTATTCAAAAGCATATCCTATCAAGGCTAATATCTTTAATTTTTTACTTCAGCATATGAGCCAGAAATATTTTGCCTTTAAGCACTATCATCATCCTCAACCTTATTTAAGAAAAAATTTATTAGAGACTGAGCGAATTTTTAAAAAGGAATTTGATAATACTTTTTGCTCTCGGTTTAGAAGTAAGAAAAATTTATCACAAGCGATATTTAGGTACGCGCATTTAGCCCAAGGAAACTTTTATCCAGGTTATTTTAACGATCATTCCTGTGTTAATGTATCGGATGAGGATAGCGCTAAAATATGTATAAAAGCAATAAAAACAAAACGATTTGTTTGTGTTAATGATGAATTGAAAGGCCATGAAAGTGATGCACAATTAATTAAATCCATAATGAGCGTCGTTGATAATATCTTACCACAAAAATCCTCTTTTGAAATTTAAGGGCTATTATGAAGATTTTATATATCATCAGCGGGTTGGAGCTTGGTGGTGCAGAAAAACAAGTAGTAGATATGTGTGAGCAATTGGCACTTATGGGGCACGACATTCAGATTTTATCTATGATGGGTGATGTTGAGCTAAGACCAAAGAACAATGACATTAAGATACATGCACTTGATATGAGGAAAAATCCAGTATCACTGTTAAGATCTTTATTTGTTAGTGTAAATATTATTAGACGTTTTTCTCCTGATGTTTTGCATGGGCACTTATTTCATGGCAACATTTATTCGAGAATTCTTAAATTGTTTTTCCCATCAAAACCATTGATTAATACGGAACACAGCAAATATATCGGTGGTGGTACAAGGCATAAAATATATAAATTTACTAATTTCAATGTCAATGTGTTTACTAATGTAAGCAGTGAAGCCTTAAAAAACTTCACTAATATGAAGACCTTTCCTTTTGATAAATCTGTATGTGTCTACAATGGAATTAACTCAGAACGGTATGTCTTTTCAGAAAGCGACAGAAAACAAGTTCGAGCTAAATATGACGTAGCGGATGATGAGTATCTGTTTCTTGCTGTTGGGAGGTTAGTTAAGGCAAAAGATTTTTCGAATTTACTGGATGCGTTTGAAGAAGTGTCCAAATCAATACGATGCAAATTGATAATAATTGGTGAAGGAGAGGAAAAAGATTTTCTTTTAAAAGAAATCGAAAGATTAAATTTGACGGGAAAAGCATTATTACTCGGTGCTAAGAGTAATGTGGAGAAATATCTTTCTGCTGCAGACACGTTTGTCTTATCATCCGCTTGGGAAGGATTCGGCTTGGTCGTTGCAGAAGCCATGTGCTGTAAACGCATAGTAGTGGCAACTGATGCGGGTGGTGTCCGTGAGGTCATTGGACATCCTGAATTTATAGTTCCTATTAGGGATAGCAAGCAGCTTGCATTGAAAATGAGGGACTCTGTTCTCATAGATGAAATAGACAGAAAGAAAATAACTGAGTTGGGATATCAACGAATAATTTCAACCTTCGATATTACTAAAGTGTGCCAAGTTTGGGAGGATATGTATGCCAATCTTACAGTTGATAAAAGCAAGTAATGGCGCTACCTAACTATGCTTAGGGAAGGTGCGAACAAGTCCCTGATATGAGATCATGTTTGTCATCTGGAGCCATGGAACAGGGTTCATTATGAGTCATCAACTTACCTTCGCCGACAGTGAATTCAGCAGTAAGCGCCGTCAGACCAGAAAAGAGATTTTCTTGTCTGTAGTGGCACAGTAAATTTGGCCACCTGATTAAAGGTAATATTCTCACCTCAACACAAAACAGGTGACTTAATGAACAAGAAAACCAAACGTACTTTCACCCCTGAGTTCAGGCTGGAATGTGCACAGCTGATTGTTGATAAGGGCTACTCGGTAATGACTCCAACTTATTGATAGTGTTTTATGTTCAGATAATGCCCGATGACTTTGTCATGCAGCTCCACCGATTTTGAGAACGACAGCGACTTCCGTCCCAGCCGTGCCAGGTGCTGCCTCAGATTCAGGTTATGCCGCTCAATTCGCTGCGTATATCGCTTGCTGATTACGTGCAGCTTTCCCTTCAGGCGGGATTCATACAGCGGCCAGCCATCCGTCATCCATATCACCACGTCAAAGGGTGACAGCAGGCTCATAAGACGCCCCAGCGTCGCCATAGTGCGTTCACCGAATACGTGCGCAACAACCGTCTTCCGGAGCCTGTCATACGCGTAAAACAGCCAGCGCTGGCGCGATTTAGCCCCGACGTATCCCCACTGTTCGTCCATTTCCGCGCAGACGATGACGTCACTGCCCGGCTGTATGCGCGAGGTTACCGACTGCGGCCTGAGTTTTTTAAATGGCGGAAAATCGTGTTGAGGCCAACGCCCATAATGCGGGCGGTTGCCCGGCATCCAACGCCATTCATGGCCATATCAATGATTTTCTGGTGCGTACCGGGTTGAGAAGCGGTGTAAGTGAACTGCAGTTGCCATGTTTTACGGCAGTGAGAGCAGAGATAGCGCTGATGTCCGGCAGTGCTTTTGCCGTTACGCACCACCCCGTCAGTAGCTGAACAGGAGGGACAGCTGATAGAAACAGAAGCCACTGGAGCACCTCAAAAACACCATCATACACTAAATCAGTAAGTTGGCAGCATCACCCACGTTGATATTGCTAAAGCATGGCGTCAACAGAATCAGGAGCACGCTGATTCTGGCGTTGTTCTCATATGGGAAGGTGGGGTGTATGGCTGGAAAAACCTTCTCCGTGATCCCCATCAGGAACGCCCTGGAGCCATTGCCGTTGATACAGGAGGTAATGTATTTATCGCTGAAGGCGGGAGTGATTATGACGGTGCTAAATGCTGGGTTGTTTTTCAGGAGTCCTGAATATGACCAGAGCCACAGAACGCGCCTACAGCGAGCTACAACAGGCGTTTGATTTTTATAACCAGCGTCTTTTTAACGGCGAACTCCCCGACTGCCTGATCACGTTCCAACGCGGTAAAAACACGATGGGTTACTTCAGCTTCAGGCGGTTTGTCGCTGCTGACGGCAGCGGCACAATGATTGATGAAATTGCCCTGAACCCGGAATACTTCCCGTCTTATCCGTTGATTGAAGTCATGCAGACATTGGTACATGAGCAGTGTCATATGTGGCAGTTTCACTTTGGTAATCCTTCGCGCAAAACGTATCACAATGCGCAATGGGCGGCCAAAATGGAAAGCATCGGGCTTATGCCCTCCTCTACCGGACATCCTGGCGGTGCAAAAGTCGGCCAGAAGATTAACGACTATCCGATCCCCGGTGGCCGCTTCCAGCTTGTCACGCTCGAACTGTTCCAGGGACAGTTTGCACTCAGCTGGTTTGACCGTTATCCGGTCAAAGTCGAACAGCCCAAAGACCTTTCTTCCGTTATCGAGCAATGGCGAGAAACGCTGACACAGGCGCAACTAAGTTCCGGTTCTGGCATCGATATTGAAGCAGTACTCTCGATGGCGCTGCTGCCCTCTGTGGAGCCGCAGAACGTGGATACAGACGTGATGGCCGGGGAGGATGCAGCGCCTGTTGCGGCGTTTTTGGACAGGCCGAAAAATAACAAATGCAAGTATCAGTGTTCCGGCTGTGGTGTCGCCGTGTGGGGGAAAGCGGGGTTGAACATTCGTTGCGCCGATTGTGATCGCGAGTTCGGTGAAATCTGACTGCCAGCAAAACATAGTACCTGCCTTGGTTGGCCATTCTCATTTTGCCAGCAAATCAGGTGCCCGGACAAAAGCCGGCGCGGTAAAAATGACAGCAAAAGAGGGTTTATGGGAAATTACACAATCAGAACTAATGATGATGAGGATAACGCTATCCGGGGGGCGCAGGAGCACATCGGGGCAGCGTCAGTCAGCAAAGCTTTTATGACGGCCATACTGGAGCATCAGCATAATAAAGATGAGATCACCCGGCTGCGGCAGGCGTTAGCCCAGGAGCAGGCCAGAAATATGGAACTGGCCGCATCAGTAAAGAAGTTTCGTACCAGTATGAATTCAATGTTTGCGCTGGCTGATAACAATCCTCTTTAAAAACTGGGGAGTTACTCCACCGAAAGTTTCCAGATTTCACGTAGCGCACGCTGGTTTTGATTTAGTTCAGACGCAAAAAAGCCCGACTGGTGAGATCGGGCTTTTTGCTTTCCGGTACTGAGTTGGTGCTCTGGCCGGGGAAGTCACTCTACATCTAACACCCATAATATTATGGCACTTGACACAAGCTGTCTAGTGGCAATTGACTGCTTGTGTCAAGTGACTGAATTACAGCATGAGTTTCGTCAGCAAATCGGTATAATTGCGGGGTTAGCTCTGTGAGTAGCCTCCCTGCCCTTCCCCGTTCAGGCGGGTATGAATAGTTTCAAAAGTCCTGGCTGAACAAACAGGTGGTGCTGTGTTTGGTGCTCTGGCAGGAGGAAGTCACTCTACATCTAACAATGCGAGAGAACCGTTGTGACAGGCAGTGTATGAGTAAGCAACGGTGATTTCCTCCAGCTTATCTGGAGAACCGGATGGTTAATCTGTTAATCATCGTTCTGAGAGCGGTAGCGGCGCTAGCAAATGCGCTGATTGCTATTCTGGAACTGATCCGCCAGTTCATCGATTGATGACTACGGAAACGTAATTAAGGCCGGGGGCAAACCACCTCCGGCCTTTAATAAAAACAACCTTTAGTTACAACATTCAACTACTGTTTCAACCCATCCAAACTTAAGCATCATCGCTCCTACCCTTTTTCTACAGCGTGAGGGGCGCTCCAGCTCTAGTTTAGAAACGCTGTTGAATGTTGTAACTACAGATACCATCCGCCGTCATACTCATTCCAGTTCTTTCCTGTCTTTTCGTTTGTCAACGTCATATCATCCACGACGCAGTTTCTCATTTCAGCAAACATATTGATTTCACGAAACAAATCATCTATTTGTTCTTTTAAATCCTTCTCGTTTTCATACGTTAGGGACAGACGGTATTCATTATTTTCTAGGACTTCCCCCTCAAAATCCGCCTCAACCAACCATGCTATTTCTTCCTTCACCTTTTTCTTGCCTCTGGTGAACTTGCTACCATTAGCTACAGGAACCCACAGAATAGCCGCAAGGCGCTTTTCAGAGTCAGGAACTGGCGGCTGGTTACTCGACTTCATCTGTTTAACTGCATTGCTGATAGTGGCACGGCTACAACCAAGCAGCTTCTGAACCTGGCTCCAGGAGCTGCCGCTTGCTATCAGCCTGTTTATTGCGTCATAGCG
Organism: Enterobacter cloacae; assembly: GCA_014169315.1. Lineage (NCBI taxonomy): Bacteria > Pseudomonadati > Pseudomonadota > Gammaproteobacteria > Enterobacterales > Enterobacteriaceae > Enterobacter > Enterobacter cloacae. The sequence goes on from AP022136.1 coordinate 15,804, forward strand.
GGATTGATTAACCTGACGGCCTTTGTACTTCCCTTCCCTTTTCGCTCTGGATATTCCCTGTTGCTGACGCACTCGCCGCTGCTCATAGTCACGCCTCGCGACTGCTGCCAGCATATCCAACAACATATCGTTGATGGGGTCTGACGCTCAGTGGGGTCGATTCAGAAAACGGAAAATAAAGCACGCTAAGGTGCTTCAAATGCCTCAGCCGTAAAAGAAAGGCCGAAAAGCCATTGCTTTTCGGCCAATTCGAGAATAGCTTAGCAGGTTTCTATGCCCAGATTAGCGCAGATCGAAGCGATCGGCGTTCATCACCTTCGTCCAGGCGGCGACGAAGTCCTGCACGAACTTGGCCTTGTTGTCATCCTGCGCATACACCTCAGCGTAGGCGCGTAGCACCGAGTTCGAGCCAAAGACAAGATCAACGCGGGTCGCCGTCCATTTGGTTGCCCCCGTCTTGCGGTCAACAATGGCGTAGCTGTTGCGGCCGGTCGGTTTCCAGCTATAGGCCATGTCGGTCAGATTGACGAAGAAATCATTCGTCAGCGCGCCGACGCGGTCGGTGAAGACGCCGAGCTTGGTTCCGCCGTAATTGGTGCCCAGCACGCGCATGCCGCCGACCAGCGCGGTCATTTCGCAGGCGGTGAGCCGCATCAGTTGGGCACGGTCGAGCATCAGTTCCTCGGCGCTGACGACGTAGTCCTTCTTCAGCCAGTTGCGGAAGCCATCCGCCAAAGGCTCAAGCACCTCGAAGGATTCAACGTCGGTCTGCTCTGACGTGGCATCTCCGCGTCCCGGTGCGAACGGCACCGCAACCTCAACACCTGCCGCTTTGGCTGCTTGTTCGACGCCGACGTTGCCGGCGAGCACGATCACGTCGGCAATGCTGGCGCCGGTGTCGGCGGCGATCTTTTCATAGGCCGCGAGCACCGTGGCCAGCCGGGCCGGTTCGTTGCCCTCCCAGTCCTTCTGCGGGGCGAGACGGATACGCGCTCCGTTGGCGCCGCCGCGTTTATCTGAACCGCGGAAGGTGCGCGCGCTATCCCAGGCCGTCGATACCATTTCGCTGATCGGGAGACCAGCAGCGACGATTTTCGCCTTGACGGCGGCGACGTCGTAGTCCTTGCGGCCGGCCGGTACCGGGTCTTGCCAGATGAGGTCTTCGGCCGGTACGTCCGGGCCGATGTAGCGGGCTTTCGGCCCCATGTCGCGATGTGTCAGCTTGAACCAGGCGCGGGCGAAGACTTGCTCAAAATAGGCCGGATCGTCGCGGAAACGCTCGGCGATCTTGCGATACTCCGGATCCATCTTCATCGCCATGTCGGCGTCGGTCATGATCGGGTTGTGGCGGATCGACGGATCTTCCACGTCGACCGGCTTATCCTCTTCCGCAATGCTGACCGGCTCCCACTGGTGAGCACCCGCCGGGCTCTTCCTGAGTTCCCAGTCGTAGCGCAGCAGCAGGTCAAAGTAGCCGCCCTTGCCGGTATTCCATTTCATCGGGTGGGTCGTCCAAGCGCCTTCGATGCCGCTCGTAACGGTATTGCGGCCAATGCCGCGTGTGGTGTGGTTCTGCCAGCCGAGCCCTTGTTCTTCCAGTTCGGCGCCTTCTGGAGCTGGGCCAAGGTTAGCCGGATTGCCGTTGCCGTGCGTCTTGCCAACGGTGTGACCGCCACCTGTCAGGGCTACGGTTTCTTCGTCGTTCATCGCCATGCGGGCGAAGGTGATGCGCACATCATGGGCTGTCTTGAGCGGATCAGGTTTGCCGTCAACGCCTTCCGGATTCACGTAGATCAGACCCATCATCACGGCCGCCAGAGGGTTTTCCAGATCGCGTTCGCCTGAATAACGGCTACCTGCGCTGCCGCTGGGAGCAAGCCATTCCTTCTCCGAGCCCCAATAGGTGTCCTTCTCGGGGTGCCAGATGTCTTCACGGCCAAAGGCGAAACCGAAGGTCTTCAGCCCCATTGATTCGTAAGCCATCGTACCGGCGAGAATAATCAGGTCGGCCCAACTGATCTTGTTGCCATATTTTTTCTTGATCGGCCAGAGCAGGCGGCGTGCTTTATCGAGGTTGACGTTATCGGGCCAAGAGTTGAGCGGCGCGAAGCGCTGGTTGCCAGTACCGCCACCGCCGCGCCCATCGGCAATACGGTAGGTACCGGCCGAATGCCAGGCCATGCGGATCATCAGGCCGCCGTAGTGCCCCCAGTCGGCTGGCCACCACGACTGGCTGTCGGTCATCAGCGCCCTGAGGTCATTTTTGAGCGCTTGAACATCGAGTTTCTTGAGTTCTTCTCGATAGTTGAAGCCGGTACCCAGCGGATTAGTCTTAGTATCTTGCTGATGCAAGATGTCCAGATTCAGTGCTTTGGGCCACCATTCCATGATCTGCATATTTGCAGAGGTAGCCCCCCCGTGCATAACCGGACATTTTCCAGAAGAATTTGCGTCTTTGTTTTCCATGTCTCACTCCTTTGTTGCGTTGTGATTAGAAATGGTTGGCCGCCCAATCTAGGCTGACTGGCGATTTGCTTCAGTCTTCAAGCAAGCTGCGCAGCATCCACGCCGTTTTTTCATGGACATCGATTCGCTGCGTCAGCACATCCGCCGTAGGTTGGTCGTTGGCTTCATCGACCACGGGGAAAAGCTTGCGGGCGGTTCTGGCGGTCGCTTCTTGCGCGGCGACCAGATGGGCGATCATCTCGTTGGCTTTGGGCACACCCTCGACCTCCTGGATTGAGGCGAGCTTGACGAACTCCTTGTAGGTGCCCGGAGCTGGGAAACCCAAGGCACGGATACGCTCAGCAATGACGTCCAACGCATTCCATTGTTCGGTGTACTGATCCATAAACATCATGTGTAGGCTGTTGAACTGCGGCCCAGTCACATTCCAATGGAAGTTGTGCGTCATCAAGTACAGCGTGTAACTGTCAGCCAGCAGCGCAGACAATCCATCTGAAATTTTCTTGCGGTCAGCCTCTGAAATTCCAGTGTTCATGGGCATTGATTTGACTTTCTTTTCTTTCACGGTGCTTTCCTTTCGTTGAGGTAAATTGAATTGGCATGCTAACGCGGTCATCAACCCTGATTGAGCAGCTTGATTCCATCGGGACGTAGCTCACCTTTTGGTGAAATACATCGATACAAGGTCTGACGCGTAATACCGAGTTCGACACACAAATCGCCAACCTTGGTTTCTGGCTGTCCCATCGCCGCCATTGCCAAGCGCAACTTTGCGGGTGTCATCTTGAACGGCCGGCCCCCCTTTCGACCGCGTGCCCGTGCCGAAGCTAGCCCTGCCACGGTGCGTTCAGCGATTAGCTCTCGCTCAACTCGGCCAGAGCGGCAAAGATGCCAAAGACCAGCTTTCCGGCTGCGGTCGTCGTATCAATGGCCGCGCCGTGGCCCGTTAACACCTTGAGGCCGATGTTTCGCCCGGTCAGATCATGCACGGTGTTGATGAGATGACGCAGATCGCGTCCAAGACGGTCGAGTTTCCAAATGATTAGCGTGTCGCCTGGTCGTAGCGCCTTCAGGCAATTTGCCAAGCCTGGGCGATCTTCTCGCTTGCCAGATGCGTGGTCTTCATAGAGCTGTGTGGAATCAACGCCCGCAGCTATCAGCGCATCGCGTTGCAAATCGGTGGTCTGAGAACCATCCGCTTTCGATACTCGCATGTAGCCAATTAGCATGTTGATGCCTGTCACATATACGTTCGATTATGTGACAGTGTGATTTTGGCATGCCACAGTGTCAATATATGTCACTTAATCCGTCATCTTTTCTAAGGTATGTAAACGATCATTTTAGTAAATAATGTGACAAAGAAAAGGAAATCGCATGCCCCGCCGTTCAATCCTCTCCGCTGCCGAGCGCGAAAGCCTGCTGGCGTTGCCGGACACCAAGGATGAGTTGATCCGTCACTACACGTTCAGCGAAACCGACCTGTCCATCATCCGGCAGCGGCGCGGCCCGGCCAATCGCCTGGGCTTCGCCGTGCAGCTCTGCTACCTGCGCTTTCCCGGCGTTATCCTTGGCGTCGATGAGCCGCCGTTTCCGCCCTTGTTGAAGCTGGTCGCCGATCAGCTCAAGGTCAGCATCGAAAGCTGGAACGAGTACGGCCAGCGGGAGCAAACCCGGCGCGAGCACCTGGTCGAACTGCAAACGGTTTTCGGTTTCCAGCCGTTCACCATGAGCCACTACCGGCAGGCCGTCCACACGCTGACCGAGCTGGCCATGCAAACCGACAAGGGCATTGTGCTGGCCAGCGCCTTGATCGAGCATCTGCGGCGGCAGTCGGTCATTCTGCCTGCCCTCAACGCCGTCGAGCGGGCGAGCGCCGAAGCGATCACCCGCGCCAACCGGCGCATCTACGACACCTTGGCCGAACCACTGTCGGACGCGCATCGCCGCCGCCTCGACGCTCTGCTCAAGCGCCGAGACAACGGCAAGACGACCTGGCTGGCCTGGCTGCGCCAGTCACCCGTCAAGCCCAATTCGCGGCACATGCTCGAACACATCGAACGCCTCAAGGCGTGGCAGGCGCTCGACCTACCCTCGGGCATCGAGCGGCTGGTGCACCAGAACCGATTGCTCAAGATCGCCCGCGAAGGCGGCCAGATGACGCCCGCTGACCTAGCAAAGTTCGAGCCGCAGCGGCGCTACACGACTCTGGTGGCGCTCGCCATCGAGGGCATGGCTACCGTCACAGACGAAATCATCGACCTACACGATCGCATCCTGGGCAAGCTGTTCAACGCCGCCAAGAACAAGCATCAGCAGCAGTTCCAGGCGTCCGGTAAGGCGATCAACGCCAAGGTGGATAAAGTTGCCCATCCCCTCGAAAAGGTAAAATTAGCATCGCAAAAGTATTTCGGTTAACGGCTCTTATGTTAAAAAGCCGATTTGTCATAGAAAAAACAGCGTTCTGGTGCAGTAACCATCATAACGCTGAGTTTTAAAGGGCTTATCCCGTTCTTTTCCACCATTTCTGTGGATAATAATTTGTAACCAAAATGTTATGGTTTAACCAGCCTAATTGGCTATGCTTTTTCACGGCATTTACCCGCTGAACCCATCAAAAAAGAGACACACCCTCCTTCGCCGCCTAACTTTACATTTTTGGCGCGTTGGGCATTTTTAGTCGATCGGCTAATTTTACCTTTTCGAGGGGATGGGCAACTTTAGCCAAGGTACGGCTGTTCGGCCGCATCGGCCAGGCGCTGATCGAGGCCAAGCAAGCGGGCCGCGATCCGTTTGCCGCCATCGAGGCCGTCATGTCCTGGGACGCCTTCGCCGAGAGCGTCACCGAAGCGCAGAAACTCGCGCAGCCCGAGGACTTCGATTTCCTGCACCGCATCGGCGAGAGCTACGCCACGCTGCGCCGGTACGCACCGGGATTCCTCGCCGTGCTCAAATTGCGGGCTGCGCCCGCTGCCAAGGATGTGCTGGAGGCCATCGAGGTGCTGCGCGGCATGAACACCGACAACGCCCGCAAGGTGCCCGTCGACGCGCCGACCGACTTCATCAAGCCACGCTGGCAGAAGCTGGTCATGACCGACACCGGCATCGACCGCCGTTACTACGAACTGTGTGCGTTGTCGGAGATGAAGAACGCGCTGCGCTCTGGCGACATCTGGGTACAAGGCTCCCGCCAGTTCAAGGATTTCGAGGACTACCTGATGCCGCCCGCAAAATTCGCCAGCCTCAAGCAGGCCAGCGAATTGCCGCTGGCCGTGGCCACCGACTGCGACCAGTACCTGCATGAGCGGCTGACACTGCTGGAAACGCAGCTCGCCACCGTCAACCGCATGGCGCTGGCCAACGAGCTGCCAGACGCCATCATCACGGAGTCGGGCCTGAAAATCACACCGCTCGATGCGGCGGTGCCCGACACCGCGCAGGCCCTGATCGACCAGACGGCGATGGTTCTGCCGCACGTCAAGATCACCGAACTGCTGCTGGAGGTGGACGAGTGGACGGGCTTCACCCGGCACTTCGCGCACCTGAAATCTGGCGACCTGGCCAAAGACAAGAACCTGCTGTTGACCACGATCCTGGCCGACGCGATCAACCTGGGCCTGACCAAAATGGCCGAGTCGTGCCCCGGAACGACCTACGCCAAGCTCGCCTGGCTGCAAGCCTGGCATATCCGCGACGAAACCTACTCGACGGCGCTGGCCGAGCTGGTCAACGCGCAATTCCGGCATCCCTTCGCCGAGCATTGGGGCGACGGCACCACGTCATCGTCGGACGGTCAGAATTTCCGCACCGGAAGCAAGGCCGAAAGCACCGGCCACATCAACCCGAAATACGGCAGCAGTCCAGGGCGGACGTTCTACACCCACATCTCCGACCAGTACGCGCCGTTCCACACCAAGGTCGTGAACGTCGGCGTGCGCGACTCGACCTACGTGCTCGATGGCCTGCTGTACCACGAATCCGACCTGCGGATCGAGGAGCACTACACCGACACGGCCGGCTTCACCGATCACGTCTTTGCGTTGATGCACCTGCTTGGATTCCGCTTCGCGCCGCGCATCCGTGACCTGGGCGACACCAAGCTCTATATCCCGAAGGGCGATGCCGCCTTCGATGCGCTGAAACCGATGATCGGCGGCACGCTCAACATCAAGCACGTCCGCGCCCATTGGGATGAAATCCTGCGGCTGGCCACCTCGATCAAGCAGGGCACAGTGACGGCCTCGCTGATGCTCCGAAAGCTCGGCAGCTACCCGCGTCAAAACGGCTTGGCGGTGGCGCTGCGCGAGCTCGGTCGCATCGAACGCACGCTGTTCATTCTGGACTGGCTGCAAAGCGTCGAGCTGCGCCGCCGCGTGCATGCCGGGCTGAACAAGGGTGAAGCGCGCAACGCGCTTGCCCGCGCCGTGTTCTTCAACCGTCTTGGCGAAATTCGCGACCGCTGTTTCGAGCAGCAGCGCTACCGAGCTTCCGGCCTCAACCTAGTGACGGCGGCCATCGTGCTGTGGAATACGGTCTATCTGGAGCGGGCCGCGAACGCCCTGCGTGGCCATGGACAAGCCGTTGATGACGCCCTGTTGCAATACCTGTCTCCGCTGGGCTGGGAGCACATCAATCTGACCGGCGATTATCTTTGGCGCAGCAGCGCCAAGATCGGCGCGGGCAAGTTCAGGCCGCTACGACCTCTGCAACCGGCTTAGCGTGCTTTATTTTCCGTTTTCTGAGACGACCCCTCAGTGGAACGAAAACTCACGTTAAGCAACGTTTTCTACCTCTGACGCCTCTTTTAATGGTCTCAGATGTCCTTTGGTCACCAGTTCTGCCAGCGTGAAGGAATAATGGCCGAGCATATTGATATGTCCGTGGCAAAGCGGGGAGAGGCGTGCGATATCTTCATCATTCAGTGTTTCACCTTGCGCCCGGAGATGATCCAGGGCTGCCTGCATATACATAGTGTTCCATAACACGACGGCGTTAGTGACCAGCCCCAGTGCGCCCAGTTGATCTTCCTGGGGTCCGCTTGGAATTCGGAAATTATCCTACGTTAAGCTTTTCAAGCTTAACGGGTGATTTCGTTCCATTGATCGGAAACCCCTGACCGCAAGGGATGTACGGAACTGTCAGGCTGTCCGTTTCTGGTTTTGCCTACTTTCGGACAGATCAACGGCATGGTGTACGTAATCGTTCGGTTTCGGACACAGAAACGCTGTAGCCCCGCGAACCGAGTGATATCCAATAGCCGATTGGTTAAAAAGTAGTCTTAGCGTAGGTTATTTTCCCTTTTCCAAGCGGACCCCATCAACATCGAATACATGAAAGCCAGCATCCGTGCCAGGGTGGAGCACCCGTTTCGCATCATCAAGCGGCAGTTCGGCTTCGTGAAAGCCAGATACAAGGGGCTGCTGAAAAACGATAACCAACTGGCGATGTTATTCACCCTGGCCAACCTGTTTCGGGTGGACCAAATGATACGTCAGTGGGAGAGATCTCAGTAAAAACCGGAAATAACGCCAGAAATGGTGGAAAAAATAGCCTAAATAGGCTGATTCGATGTGTTTGCGGGAAAAAAATCGGCCCAGATCCGCGAAATTTTAATCAGCGAGTCAGCTTGGGAAGAAATGACCTGCTTATTCGCACCTTCCCTAACGCATTGACAGAGGTTGCATCATAAGTGGCATCTCCATCAACCATGACATATACATCCGCATCAACATCCGCGAACATTCGTCTTACAACATTTCCCTTACCTTTTTGCTTTACACTAATGACTTTCGCACCAGACCGCAGAGCCTCGCTTTGTGTATTATCAGTGGAGCAATTATCAAAAACGTAAGTGTCAATTTCAGGCATTTGCTGTTTAAAGTCGCTGACCACCTGATAGATGGTTTTTTCTTCGTTATAACATGGAACAATCAAAGCAATACTCAACCCACGGTAAAGCATTATATTTTCCTTTAAAATTGACATAATATTTCAACTTAATTATTAATAACTTATAAACTACAGACACCTAAAAAGTATTACTTTTCAATTTAACTCGAGCATACAATAAACAATATTTATGAGAAATGAAATTATAATATTTTCCAACCATGTTTACTGAAAAACTTCACCATTGATGACGTAAAGAAGAGAATGTGTTTAATTCCTTTTCTCGATACATTTCCGCCGTGATGCAGCATCCTGACTTCAGGTACATAGGCTACATCTGTCATTTTTGTGGCTCTTAAACTTAAATCAGCATCTTCAAAATACAAAAAGAAGTCTTTATCGAACCCCCCCAAAGCTGTCAGCACAGAGGTTCTAAAAAGCATAAAGCAACCGGTGACAATTGGCGGATTCCATAGAATGGTTTCAGCCTGCATTTCATCCTTCATGCAATAATATTCCAGCTTCTTTCGGAACATGTCCTGAATAACTCTTGGTGCAAAAGCGCGAATCAACAGAACAGATACATCAGGATATCTTTTACACAGATACTGACGGTCGCCATTTCTCCAGTGACACTGTGGTGAGAGCAGACCACAATGGGTATTTTGCTCCATAAATTCAAATGCCACACGTAAAGAATCAGGAGCAAACTCAATGTCAGGATTTAACACCAGATGGTAATCAAAGTTGGAATCGATGGTTAAATTATGAGCACGACCATACCCTAAATTTTCACCGGTAATGGTGACTGTGCAGAATGGATATTTCTTTTCGACCTGCCGATGTATTTCTGTTTTCTCTTTATAACCATTTTCAACAATCGCAATTTTATAGTTCAAATAGGGTGTTTTTTGTGCTGCGATTAAAAATGACTCTATTAACGGAAATATATCATCATCGATATAATAAGTAACAATCGAGATTTTTACAGATACTTCTTTGTCCACAACATTATACCCACTGCAGTTATCACTTATATTTTCCGCTGATATTCCTGAAAGCATCAAGAAACCCCTTTGAAATCATTTTTATCTCCGAGCTTTTATTTTCAGCTGAGAGAATAAAAACAGCTAACTTAGCAACTAACTTATAGGCGTCTACTACCTTCCAGTTAACCGGGATATAATTTCTTTTATACAACAATATTGCATTACGCACCTGATAGTAATGACGCACAGGAGCATGGATAGCCACACTGCTCTTGAAGACTGCAACCCGGCGCTCCCCTAATGAGTGCGTCATACCAGCATTCAATACGCCGTAGCAGCGTAGTCCTTGATGTCGTGCGCGTAGTGACCACTCAACATCAACATAGTCAATAAACAGCGAGTCATCCATGCCACCAATTTTTTCAAAAACATCGACTGGTATTAATGACCCGGAGGCAATTAAATGGTCAACGTCGACACATCCGGTGCTATCGGCCTCAAGGTTTTTATTCACCCGAAGCCCCTCAACGCGAATAAAGCGAGAATGTTTAGCCCCATTGCTATCAATAAATACAGGGCCAACGGCAGCAGCATCATCGTGGTTCTGAAGCGCATGATAAAGTGTATCAACCATATCGTCGGAAGGTACACTATCTTGATCCATTAAGAGAACATATCTGTAGCCTTGTGCCCTGGCATACTCAATCCCATGGTTCTGAGCAGTCGCAATCCCAACATTGCTACCAATTAAACGAAGATTCACAGTTGCTGATTCTTGCTTCAACAGCGCTGAAACCTCAGCGCTGTTGTCTGAACCATTATCGACAATCAAAATATCAACACCGCTGCTATCTAATTGTCGAATCTGTGTCTCTAAACGCTCAATTTCAGGATTAAATGTTACTGTGATTGCAAGGATTTCGTTACTCACAAGTAATATCCATAAAAGGGCCAAAGGCCCTTTACTTTAAAACATCCAAATAAATTGAAGACAACTCTTCATATTGCTCATCAAAATTTCGAATGTGCGAATGAGGAAGAGTGAGAGGTCTGGTAGGATCTCTCTTCGCAAAATATTCAATCGTTTCTGACACAGCCTTAGATAGATCTTTACTTTCATTATTGAAGGGAATCACTAAACCATTCTCACCAACAATGATATCCTCTGCCGCACCGCCAGCATCACTGGTAATAACCCATACATCACGGATAAGGGCCTCGCGAACAGTCAAGCCAAAACTCTCTTTGGATTGTGTTGGATAGAGTAAAACATCAATCCCGGCATAAAAATCATCAATTTCAGCTTGAGTAAATGCCGGCACAACCTCAACAGAATTGATACCATCAAGATCGTCCGGACTAAACGATGGGAAACCAAGATTGAGAGTATTATCGACTATGACTAAGCAGGCCTGACTTGCCGGAATGCTAGAAAATACCTTCTTGATCAGATGGAAACCTTTGATATTCGTGTTTCCGCCCACGTAACCAAACTTCAACGGTTGATGAGGGTGACGTACTCGTTCTGAAGAAGGAGCAGCGACGCCGTTCTTATTCAGGCGAACATTGTCAAAGCCTTCGCTTTTATACACCTCTGAGGTGAACAGACTTGGCGCAAGTATGACATCTGCAAGTTTTAATGCACTTCTTTTCTTCATCTGATAATAGTCATCGTTATCATCAAGATGTTGAGCACTATCTAATTTTTTACTCAAACCCCTGAACTTATGTTTTTCATCAAAGCTCAGAATGAATTGATGTTCATATAGCCACCAGTAATCATGGGCAGTAACAACAATAGGAATATTACGCTGATGACAAATATCAAGCATCGTAACGCCGAGTCCTTGAATCGAGTGGAAATGCACCAGGTCTGGCTTGACTAAATCGAGCACATGTTTAAATTCCGCATCGATGTCATTATTCACGATCTGCTTCTTCGACGGCAATACGTCCGGGATAACCATCCCATAGCAGTCTTGCCCATCAAATTCATAGCGGCGAAGTTTATTTAGCTGACCATAATCTTGATTTAACGCCGTAAACACATGAATATCAAACTGTTCATTTGTATTTAAGCGTTTATTTAGTGCTTCAGCAACAACAGTCGCACCACCAAAAGAACGTGGTCCATAATAGCAGTTTACGGATAAAATCTGCTTTTTAGCCGTCTCCACAGGATGATTAAAGTCATCAACCAGTGGCATAACCTGATTTTCGGCGATAAATTCCTGGGAGTAACGAGCCAGAACGGTCTGCTTACCCTGCAGACCAACAGCATGACGTAACTCGGCAGAATCTATTAATGTCTCAATAACTGATACCCATTGTTCCGTGCCATCACACAAGAAACCATTTTCGCCATGATTAATAACGTTGGAAAAATTAGGTCGCGGTGAACAAATGCATGGAATACCTAAAATGGAAGCCTCAATGTATTTAATATTACTTTTCGAATCATTAAATACATAGTTTTCCAACGGCGCGATACTAATATCACATTCATTGAGAATTTTCAGGTAATCAGTATATGGGCAGAATTCTATTCTTTCTATCTGCGCTTGTACAATATCGTATTCTTTTGGTAACCCTAAAGTTCCAATCAAACGGAAATGGACATTTTTATGCTTTTTAAGAATTGCCAGAATCGCATCAGAGGCTTCAAGGAAATCAACGTTATGCGTGCTGGTTCCAGAACCATAGACGATTCGGATAATATTGTCTTCGTTACTTTTTCGTGTTTCTGGCAATGACGAGGCTGTCACCACAGTTTCTGGATCAAGCGCATTTTCAACAACAAACGCATATTTCACACCGGCAGCGACCATTTCTTCTGCAAGATGAGGCGTCGATGCAATAGCAAACTTGCAACGTGACATTGCCGATTTATATAAATGAGCACCATCCAGTAACCCCTGGAAGACATCTTTATCTAGCTCATTTAAGGTACGACTATTCCTCATCACTTCAGCATCAAAGATAAGGTCATCGACTTCCCAGTACGTTGGGAGATTAAGTCTATCGCATTCATCAAAAATACGATGAACACTGTCAAATGCCGGTACTCGATAAAAAATTATCAAGGAATGACTCTGTAACGCATCAATACATGACTGCCAATCATGCCAGTTGAGTACTGTTACAGGTATATTGAGCTTTTTAAATAACTCAACTTTCTGATCAACACGATACTTACGACACTGAGGTATTGATAGCTCTGCAATGATCAGTACTCGCAGGCTCAGTATTTTAGTGGCATCGAGATTAATTGCAGGTAATTCCTTCTGAACGCGTACTGCTTGCATACTCTGGAATGCCGCAACATGCCTGATTCGCTGTAATGCGCCCGAAATACCTTCACGCTTAAATACCGCCATGCCCTTTTTGTAGGTGTAAGCAACACCGTGAGTTTTCGTCACATGCGTTACGGTTTTGGCCGCTTTTTTAGCCCGGCGGAGATTAAGCATGGCTAAACGTATCGGTTTGGTTATACGCCAGCTCGTTGAATCCCGTAACGCCTGGTTATCAAAACTCAGGCGTTGGATGAGATGCTCTTTTTCTTCAAGTACTGTATTAACTTCCTGAATATGCTGCTCTTGTTTACTTATGTGGTTTTGAAGTTCTTTCAGTCTTTTCTGTTGAGCCAGAAACTCTTTAGTCAGCTCCTGCTCTGCAACAACTAATTTCTGCCATTCCATTTCTGGATGAAGTGGTAATGAACTCCAAAAATTATGAGCCTGCAGCATTGCCGGCATATAAGTACCGTTGTGGGCCTTATTACCCTGGACAACGCTTTCTTCGTCTCCGACAATATGCCGAATACCGAGAAGATTAGATTTTGCTTTACCTTTTTGAATGATACACAGCGAGTTTATAAAAGTAACTGAATGAATTTCGCTATAGTCGATAGAGCCTAAGTGTTCACAACCATAGTGTTCATAATAAGGCTGTAAGAATTCATCAGCACTTAGCTCAACCCCCCAATGCTCATGGTTTTGCACATCGGCTAATTTTTTAAGAAATGCCATTGAAGAAAATGGGTCATAGAGTCCCCCTTCAAAGTTTTGCCAGTAGCTACAATGTAAATCTTCGATAATATAAATTCCCTCATCATTAACCAGAGGGAAGTACAGCAAGAAAGATTTAATAATATCGGATGAATCATGAGAACCATCATCGATAATCAAATCAAATGATTGTGCAATATCCTGAATCCGGTTTTTCACGTCTTCAGTTGACGAGTTTCCAATTACAATCTTTATTGTATCATCATTATATTTTAATTTTTCACAATCAGGATTGATATCGCAACCAACGATATTCTCGGCGGCAGGGAAATACTTTCTCCATATTTCTAATGAACCACCGTTTTGCACACCAATTTCTAGAAAATTCTTGACAGACATTCTGGAACTGGAAAGGTACTGGTGATATGTATGGAGATAAATATCCCATTTATCTGATGATTTTCCGTTATGCTCGTCATAGAGCTCAATTAAATTTTTCATTCTTTTTCCAGTTTCACATCATCAAACTTAATACCGACCAGTCCCCAACGTACATCACTTGAAGAAACATTGATTATCAAGGCATCATGTAACCAGTGGTGCTGGACATGGCTATTTATATCACCGTTAGCCAATGAGACCATCATCGAATATTCCCCATTGGGCAGCATCGGTAATGTAAACACATACTCAGCAGTCATTTTCTCACCTGCACCTACAGAAAATGCATTTTTATTGGTGAATGGTAACGTGTTCTCTCCGAATAGAACCTGACCCAAACGATCTTTAACCAGAAAACCTAATATCGGTGAGTCAAATGACTCATTTATACTAGCGGTGATTCGTAGTTTGACTTTTTCTCCACCTTTGTAAAGGTGGTGGGTGTTCCCGGTTGCCACATCACTGAATGACACATCGATAATTTCGCCGGCACCGGTTTTCCAGCCATTAGCATCTGATAGATTGTTATCAATACCGTATTGAGAGTTATAGTCGAAGGTATCATTAGCAGTCGTATTTTCAGCAATGGCAACTTGGGATTGCTCAGTAGAAACGTCATCTTGTTTATTATTTTTAATATCATCAAGTTTAGTTTCATCACCGTAAACCTCTTGCAAGGTATACTGCAGATACTTTTCTGTAATAGCCTTGGCTTTACCAGATGAAATCATTTCACCTTTATGAAGCCAGATAGCTTTATCACATAAGTTAATTACTGATTGAGTATCATGGCTCACAAACAGTAAGGTGCCATTCTCTTTAAACTTACGGATAAAGCGCATGCATTTCTGGGTAAATACAGCATCACCAACAGCAAGCGCCTCATCAACGACAAGAATATCAGCATCAACGTGAGCAATAACGGCAAATGCCAGTCGGACATACATACCACTGGAATAAGTTTTTACCGGTTGATCGATGTAGTCGCCGATATCAGCAAAAGCCAGAATTTTATCGTAGCGTTGTCTGATTTGCTCGTTCGTCAAACCATACAAAGAGGCCGCCATAAAAATGTTTTCATGACCGGTAAACTCAGGGTTAAACCCCGCACCAAGCTCCAACAATGCAGCTATACGGCCATTAACCTTCACCGTACCATCTGTAGGTGTCAGCGTGCCGCAAATCATTTGCAACAAAGTAGATTTGCCCGAGCCATTACGGCCGATAATGCCAACCGTTTCACCCTTTTTTAGGGAAAAACTAACATTTTTTAAAGCCCAGAATTCACGGTAAAGCTGTTTACGAGATCGAAAGAACATCTGCATCAAACGATCTTTTGGTGAGTCATAAATTTGATAACATTTACTTAACCCCGTTATCTCAATAATATTATCAGATGACATCTGCAAACCCTTTCCGTGTTTTCTGGAACCAAAGGAATCCAGCCCATGCAATTGCTGCATTGACGATTAACCCAACTAAGTATGGTCTAATTTCTGGAATCCGCCCCCAATACATTACATCTCTGGCTTGTTCAATAAATTGAGCCAGTGGATTAAGTAATAATAGTGGCCTTACTGATTCGGGAAGAGCAGACGTCGGGAAAAATATTGGCGATAAGAACATCAGCACCATAGTGGCTATACCAACTATTTGGCTAACATCACGCAAATAAACACCTAAAGAACCTAAAAACCAGCTCAGTCCCATAATCATTAAAACCAATGGCAGGAGGACAAACGGTAGTAAAAGGATGGTGATATGAGGCATGCCGACTTCTACAATATAGAAGATAAGCCAAACCAGGCAGCTAATTGAAAAATGGAATAATGCAGCGAATAAATTGACCCAAGGTAATACCTCCAATGGGAATATTACCTTTTTCACATAATTCGCATTTGCAAGTATGGCAGTCGGAGCCCGATTAATACATTCAGAAAATAAGTTGAATATAATTAACCCTGAAAACAGTACTAATGCAAATGCTGTACGCGACGTGCTCCCCTCACTCCATTTTGCCTGGAATACGACACTAAATACAAAGGTGTATACCACAAGCATAAGGACAGGTGTGAAAAATGACCAGAGCAGCCCTAATACTGAACCGCGGTACCGGCTAATCACTTCACGACGAGTTAATGTATATATTAACCGCCGGTTAGAAATGAGTGACTTAAATAGCTCACGGGTTTGGTTAACGACAAAACTCATTCATAGACCTCAGCATCAAGGAACAATGCACCGACTTTATCTTTATCGGAAATCAATACATCCTGGTTTGGCCATTCAATATTTATCTCTGGGTCATTCCAGAGAATACTGCGCTCAGACTGTGGCGCATAGTAGTTGGTCGCTTTATAGACAAACTGCACCGTCTCACTCAGGGCCATAAAACCATGCGCAAATCCTTCCGGGATCCACAGTTGACGTTTGTTTTCCGCACTCAGCACCACGCCCACCCACTGACCAAACGTCGGCGATGAGCGGCGTACATCGACGGCCACATCAAACACTTCACCTTCAACGCAGCGCACCAGTTTGCCTTGCGCATGCGGATCCAGCTGATAATGCAGGCCCCGCAGCACGCCCTTCTGAGACTGCGAGTGGTTGTCCTGCACAAACTCGACATGACGGCCCACCACCTCATCAAACACCTTGCTGCTGAAACTCTCAAAGAAGAAACCGCGCGCATCACCAAACACCCGGGGTTCAAATACCAGTACGTCAGGAATGTCTGTTTTAATAATATTCATTTTGTCTGCTTACCTACTTGCCTGAAACTTCCACAATCACCCGCTCGACGCCCTGGCGCCAGTCCGGGAGCGTCACGCCAAATACGCGCTGGAACTTCTCATTCGACAACCGCGAGTTCAGCGGCCGTTTTGCCGGGGTCGGATACGCCGTTGTCGGGATACCGTTCACCTCTTTGATGGCCAGCTGCACGCCGTTAGCTCTCGCCACATCAAACACAAAGCGCGCATAGTCATACCAGCTCGTCTCACCGCTAGCCACCAGATGGTAGATCCCGGCAACCGCCTTATTGCGCAGCGCTTCCCGGATGGCGATGGCAGTGCAGTCCGCCAGCAGCTCTGCCCCGGTCGGCGCGCCGTGCTGATCGTTAATGATCGATAGCGTCTCTTTCTCACCGGCCAGGCGCAGCATGGTTTTGGCAAAGTTCGCCCCACGGGTCGCGTACACCCAGCTGGTGCGGAAAATCAGATGGCGGGGGTTTGCCTGCTGCAGCGCCAGCTCACCGGCACGCTTGGTTTCACCGTAGACATTCAGCGGCCCGGTGGCCTCCTCTTCCTGACGATAGTGGCTCCCCTCCCCGTCGAACACATAATCGGTGGAGTAATGCACCATCAGGGCGCCCAGCTTCGCCGACTCTTCTGCCAGCACCGCCACGCCGCGGTCATTCAGCAGGTCAGACAGTTCACGCTCGCTTTCGGCTTTATCGACGGCAGTGTGCGCTGCCGCATTCACAATCACATCCGGTTTCACCTGGCGGACGGTCTGAGCAATGCCGTCCAGATTGGTCAGGTCACCGCACAGTTCTGTATCGAAGTAGTCAACCGCCACCACCTCTCCCAGCGTCGACAGCGAGCGCTGAAGCTCCCAGCCCACCTGGCCGTTCTTGCCAATCAGTAAAATTTTCATGATTAAATACCCTGTAAACGGTTGGCAGGTGATTAATATCCGCTGAGCAGACGCTTGAGATAGGCACCGTATTCAGTTTTCTTTAACTTTTCAGCCTGCATCGCCACCCCTTCTGCAGACAGCCATTTATTTCTAAAGGCGATCTCTTCCAGACAGGCCACTTTCATCCCCTGACGCTTCTCAATGGTATGAATGAACTGTGAGGCCTCAATCAGGCTGTCATGCGTACCGGTGTCCAGCCAGGCAAAACCACGTCCAAGCAGCTCCACCTGCAGATCGCCGCGCTCCAGATACATCTGGTTCAGGGTGGTGATTTCCAGCTCGCCGCGCGCAGACGGTTTCACGGCTTTCGCCATCTCCACCACGTCGTTGTCGTAGAAATACAGGCCGGTTACCGCCCAGTCAGATTTGGGCTTCAGCGGTTTCTCTTCAATAGACAGCGCCCGGAAGTGCTCGTCAAATTCCACCACGCCGAAACGTTCCGGGTCGAGCACCTGATAACCAAACACGGTAGCGCCAGACGTTTTGCCGGCCGCTGCATCCAGTTTCTTGCTAAAACTCTGGCCAAAATAGATGTTGTCGCCCAGCACCAGCGCACAGGCATCATTCCCGATGAACTCTTCACCGATAATAAAAGCCTGCGCCAAACCGTCCGGTGACGGCTGAATGGCGTAGCTGAAGTTCACCCCGAACTGCGAACCGTCGCCCAGCAGACGCTGGAATGCCGGCATATCTTCCGGGGTGGTGATGATCAAAATATCGCGGATCCCGGCCAGCATCAGCACCGATACCGGGTAATAAATCATCGGTTTATCGTAAATCGGCAACAGCTGTTTAGACACGCCCTGGGTGATCGGATATAAACGGGTGCCGGAGCCGCCGGCCAGAACAATACCTTTCATGGGTTTATATCCTTAATCAGTTATTCAGGCCAAGACGTTCGCCGGCGTAGGAGCCGTCCAGCACGCGCTGCCACCAGGTCGGGTTATCCAGATACCAGCGGACCGTTTTCTCAATCCCGCTTTCAAAGGTCTCCTCCGGTACCCAGCCCAGATCGCGCGCAATTTTTGACGCGTCGATCGCGTAGCGCAGGTCATGACCCGGGCGGTCTTTGACAAAGGTGATCAGATCAGCAAAGTGGCTGATAGTGGCCGGCTTCTGCTCCACCACCTTGTCCAGGATGCTGCAGATGGTTCGGACCACATCAATATTCTGCCGCTCGTTATGGCCGCCGATATTGTAGGTTTCTCCGCTCTCACCTTCGGTCGCCACTTTATACAGGGCGCGGGCGTGATCTTCGACGTAAAGCCAGTCGCGGATCTGCTGCCCGTTGCCGTATACCGGCAGCGGTTTGCCCGCCAGCGCATTGAGAATAGTCAGCGGGATCAGTTTTTCCGGGAAGTGGTACGGACCGTAGTTATTGGAGCAGTTGGTCACCACCACCGGCAGGCCGTAGGTGCGGTTCCAGGCACGGACCAGATGATCGCTGCCGGCTTTGGAGGCCGAATACGGGCTGCTCGGCGCGTACGGGGTCTCTTCGGTAAACAGATCGTCGGTGCCGTCGAGGTCACCGTAGACTTCATCGGTGGAGATATGGTGGAAGCGGAAGGCCGGCTTCGCAGCCGCATCGAGCGTGGACCAGTAGTGACGGGCCGCTTCCAGCAGAGTAAAGGTGCCGATCAGGTTGGTCTGAATAAAGGCCGCCGGACCGTCGATGGAGCGGTCCACATGGCTTTCGGCCGCCAGGTGCATCACGATATCAGGCCGGAATTCACTGAACTGCTGAGCAACGCCCTGGGCATCGGTAATATCCGTACGCGAGAAAGAATAGCGCGTATTGTCGGCCACGGAGGCCAGAGACTCGAGATTACCTGCGTAAGTCAGGCAGTCCACGACGCGGACTTCATCCTGGGTATTCTCAATAATATGACGAACGACGGCAGAACCAATAAACCCAGCGCCACCGGTGACAAGGATCTTCATACTCTCTCTCGTTTTTCAATGAGTAAAATGCCACTCTGGCACATTTTTAGAAATTTCAGACACGCTACCGCCATTGGCTATCGCAACCAAAATGCGTAACGCTACCGTACTGTATGCGTGGCTTACAGCGTCAACGTCTACAGGGTGACAGACTGTCTCCTTGTACCATTTTGATGATGTAAAACTCACACTGCACAAAGCAGACTAAATAGCTATATGGACACCGACCCGATGCAAGTAGGGACAGCTCTTTTCCTGACAATGTAGCCACAAACATATATCCGGCTTCGTGAGCCCTGATGAACATCCGTACTCTCTGGCCTCATTAGTGCCATGGCTTGTTACAGCCCAGCTATTTGTCAGGTTCACAGAGAGTCGGTTCTACCTGTCAGTATATCAACTCTTTGACTTTATTTGATAAAGGTACTTCACTTCGGTATATAAACGGTTTTCTGATTCACTAACGCCCATGCCATTCGCGCATTTTTGTTCGCCAGAGCCACAACTGCTTTATTCACGCCACTTCGGGTGATTATTCCCTTCAGCCAGCATTGCAGGCCGCTGCAACGCTCATCCGGGAGGTTTACGACGCGATAGACCACTGAACGAGCGCCATGGATAAGCAACCCTCGCAGGTAACTGTCCCCGCGTTTCGTTATTCCCAGGAGTTTGACCTTTCCGCCGCTACTGTGCTCCTTCGGGACCAGCCCCAGATAACTCGCAAAGTGTCGACCATTTTGAAAATCACTGCTGTCACCCAGTGACACAGTCAGCGCTGATGCCCCCAGTGGCCCGATACCCGGGATGCTCTCCAGCCTGACGGTATGCTCATTTTGCTGGCTGATATGGGCAAGGCGTACATCCAACTCTTTTATCCGTTGCTGGCTGCTCTGCAGTTCCTCCAGCATCTCGTGGAACAGCTGGCGGCTTAGTATGGTCAGTTCATTTTCGGCATCTTCCAGATAATCCGGCAGACAGGCCGTGATTTTATGTGCGCCTTCCGGCATGGCAATACCGTATTCCAGGCCCAGTCCTCTTATCTGGTTGATGAGGGCTGTTCTGTTTTTCATCAGTCGCTGGCGAACCCGGTGCAAACACTGAATATCCTGCTGCTCAACGCTTTTTCCCGGCACATAACGCATGCCTGGACGGCTGTCAGCTTCAACGATAGCGATGGCATCATTTTTATCGTTTTTACTTCCCATTCTGAAGGGAGCCACGTACTGCGGACTGATTTGTTTAACTTCATGTCCGAATTGACTGAACTGCCGTGCCCAGTAATTTGCGCTGCCACAGGCTTCCATCACAATTCTGGACGAGGGCTGCTGAGCAATAAAAGCCATCAGTTTTTCACGGGTGATCATTTTGTTAACTTTCTTCTCACCCTGTACAGACACGATATGTACCTGAAAAACTCGCTTTGCCAGATCAATTCCGATAATTTGTTCCATGGGACACCTCTTCATTTCATTTTGCTGTTGGTTTGCACTTTCAGCCTGGCTCACTGAAGCCTTTGTGGGGAGGTGTCCATTTCATTAGCGCCTAATACCGCTACACTTTTGCCTGACCATGTTTTCCTCCGGGGAATGGGCTGGCGGTTTCCATAAAATGGCGGACCTTTTTCAGTAACTGCCACATTGAGCGGCACTGATGATTACGGGTTATCGTGTCATGAAGTGCCTGCCATAGCCGTTCCACATGATTCACCCACGGCGAGTAAACCGGCTGGTAAATTACCCTGAACTTGGGATTTGCTTTCAACCAGCGCTGTGTTTCGCGGCTTTTATGGATAATGTAGTTATCAACGATCAGCGTGATTGTTTTCGCCCGCCGGTAAGTGGCTTTCAGGTGCTTCAGCAGAGCGATAAACAGCGCTGAACTTTTGCTGTTGCCGCCCACGTAGCTGACTTTACCCGTGCCACTGTGCAGTGCGCCGGCCAGATAGTATTTTTCGTTCTGCCCCGGCGTCACTACCCGTTTCTGCTGTCCGCGCAACTGCCAGTCCGCACCGATTTTAGGGATACCTGCGCAGCTCGTCATCCGTCACCGCCGTCAGATCAGTCCCTTTCGGGATAAACTGCCTCAACAGCCCGTTGGTATTCTCGTTTAGCCCGCGCTCCCATGAGGCATATGGGTGAGCGAAGTAGGTTTCCGTTTCCAGCGCTGCTGCGATCTCTCTGTGCTGGGTAAACTCCCTGCCATTGTCGAACGTGATGGTATGGCAGACATCTTTGTAGCCGCTCAGCATTGAGATAATCGCTGCGGCCACTTCGGCTGAATCTTTAGAAAACACCTTTTTCGTCAGATAAATACGGCTTTTACGTTCGACCAGCGTAACGATAGCTCCTGTGCCTTGTTTACCCAGAACAAGATCCGCTTCCCAGTCACCCAGTCGGGTACGCTCATCAACCACCGCTGGCCGTTGCTCGATGGATACGGCGTCAGGTATTGGGTTCCTTTTTTTGCCGTATCCTTTGCGATACCGACGCTTACCTTGCCGTAGTAACTTGTATAGCCCGCCACCAAAGGCTTTATCGGTCGCCACGTGGTGGTAAATCCATTCATGGCTCACCGGCCTGCCGATGATTTTGCCAACGGCACTGATCTGTTCCGGACTCCACAACCAGTTCAGCGCTTCTTCGACAAAGAAGACCGTATCTTCAGGCATCCGGCGTTTGCCGGCGGCTTTACGGCGGCTGGTACTGAGCTTCTGCGCTACCGCTGGCTGGTAACCATCTACAGAGCGATTACGGCGCAGTTCTCGTGAAACCGTGGACTTACTGACGCCTAATCGGCGGCCAATCTCGGCCTGACTAACTTTGTCTTCACACAACAGGGCTATCTGGTATCGTAATCCTTCGGTTAGCTGCTGATATTTCATAGTTACTCGCTCATCTTTGGTCGGAAGAGCAGGATAGCTTATCGGTAGCTAACCGTCCCTCCATCCACATGACCGAGCGTTGCACTTATTATCTGAATTCGCGGACTACAGATCCCTATCCCTTGCCCGGATACTCCGGAAAAGTCCCTTGCCATCCAGGCTGAAATCGTGCGGATTCTGGATAAATTTACCGCCCTTACCGCTGAGCTTACCGCTGAGCTTACCGCTGAGCTTACCGCTGAGCTTACCATGCGTAAAAAACAGTACAACTACTATCGTGACCAGTTGCTGAGTTTTGAAGAAGGTGAGGTTGAGTGGAAGACTTTGGGGGAGATTGCAGCATATTCTAAATGGCACTGTTGCAAATAGTCGGTGGTGATAAACTTATCATCCCCTTTTGCTGATGGAGCTGCACATGAACCCATTCAAAGGCCGGCATTTTCAGCGTGACATCATTCTGTGGGCCGTACGCTGGTACTGCAAATACGGCATCAGTTACCGTGAGCTGCAGGAGATGCTGGCTGAACGCGGAGTGAATGTCGATCACTCCACGATTTACCGCTGGGTTCAGCGTTATGCGCCTGAAATGGAAAAACGGCTGCGCTGGTACTGGCGTAACCCTTCCGATCTTTGCCCGTGGCACATGGATGAAACCTACGTGAAGGTCAATGGCCGCTGGGCGTATCTGTACCGGGCCGTCGACAGCCGGGGCCGCACTGTCGATTTTTATCTCTCCTCCCGTCGTAACAGCAAAGCTGCATACCGGTTTCTGGGTAAAATCCTCAACAACGTGAAGAAGTGGCAGATCCCGCGATTCATCAACACGGATAAAGCGCCCGCCTATGGTCGCGCGCTTGCTCTGCTCAAACGCGAAGGCCGGTGCCCGTCTGACGTTGAACACCGACAGATTAAGTACCGGAACAACGTGATTGAATGCGATCATGGCAAACTGAAACGGATAATCGGCGCCACGCTGGGATTTAAATCCATGAAGACGGCTTACGCCACCATCAAAGGTATTGAGGTGATGCGTGCATTACGCAAAGGCCAGGCCTCAGCATTTTATTATGGTGATCCCCTGGGCGAAATGCGCCTGGTAAGCAGAGTTTTTGAAATGTAAGGCCTTTGAATAAGACAAAAGGCTGCCTCATCGCTAACTTTGCAACAGTGCCCAATAATTTTCGATATCCAAACTGACCCCTATTGAACAATCACACAAGCCAACCAGCTAGGACGGGTAGACATTTTCTTGTGTGTTGTAACTACTTACTCAAAGCACGTTTATCTTCCCTCGATTTTACAGCACTACTAATTGTCCCTCGACTACAGGCCATAATTTTCTGAACCTGGCTCCAAGAACTACCGCTATCGAGCAACCGATTAATTGCATCGTATCGAGCCTGATTGACCTGACGCCCCTTATATTTTCCCTCCTTTTGAGCTTTATTAATCCCCTGCCTTTGACGTTCCCGGCGTTGTTCATAATCACGACGAGCCACAGCAGCCAGCATATCAAGCAACATATCGTTGATTGCAGCAAACATGCGACTATCAAAATCATGGCTCGCTGAAGCAATCCAGGTTGTCGGTACGTTGATGGCCATCACTCGAATATCCTTCTGGCGAATCAACTTCTTCAGGCTGTTCCAGTCTTCACCAGTTAAGCGTGAAAGCCGATCAACATCTTCAATGAGGAGAATATCGTTCTGTCGGCAGTCGTTCAGCAGTCTGAATAATTCCGGTCGGTCGAGCCGCGAACCAGATTCATTCTCGATGTAGTAATTGCAGATGTTAAGGCCACGCTCATCAGCAAAGCTATCGATCGCAGCGAGTGCGCGAGAAGCGTCTTGTTCAGATGTTGAGGCGCGTAAATAAGCCCGGACAAAGCTTTGCGGTACGGTATGAGTCACAATGTCGAACCAGTTCAATTTAGGTTATTAAAGCATAACCATATAGTACCTGTTTCGCATGGTATTTTAAAGGCATACTCTAAAAGAACCAAAAAACAAATAATGAGTAGATGTGACCTTGTCACTACACACTCATAAACTCAAACACTCATATACACATAAACTCATATTAACCTTTACTCATACAAAGAGTATGATAAACTCAAAAACTCACAGGAGTAATTGAGTAGACACACAATTGAGGATTTGAGTATGAAGGTGATCTCATTTCTGAATCCGAAAGGGGGTTCAGGTAAAACAACTGCCGTAATCAACATAGCCACTGCGTTGAGCAGGAGCGGATACAACATTGCTGTGGTAGATACAGATCCACAAATGAGCCTGACGAACTGGAGCAAAGCGGGCAAGGCAGCATTTGACGTATTTACAGCAGCATCTGAAAAAGACGTCTATGGAATCCGAAAAGATCTGGCGGACTATGACTTTGCTATTGTGGACGGGGCAGGTTCACTCTCAGTAATCACCTCCGCAGCCGTCATGGTAAGCGATCTGGTAATTATCCCTGTCACCCCCAGCCCTCTGGATTTCTCCGCAGCAGGAAGCGTCGTTACTGTTCTGGAAGCACAGGCTTACAGCCGCAAAGTTGAAGCCCGCTTTCTGATCACCCGTAAGATAGAAATGGCAACCATGTTGAATGTGCTTAAAGAAAGTATCAAAGACACCGGTGTTAAAGCATTTCGTACAGCTATTACACAACGTCAGGTTTACGTGAAATCAATTCTTGATGGCGACAGCGTGTTTGAATCCAGTGATGGTGCTGCAAAAGGTGAAATAGAAATCCTTACAAAAGAGATAGTTAGAATGTTTGAGTAATTACACATTTACTCATATAATCAAATAAGTATAAAAACCGGAGTAGCCTGAATGTCACTTGAAAAAGCGCATACGTCAGTAAAAAAAATGACCTTTGGTGAAAACAGAGATCTGGAACGAGTAGTAACAGCACCAGTATCATCTGGAAAAATCAAACGTGTTAACGTTAATTTTGATGAAGAAAAGCACACTCGGTTTAAGGCTGCATGCGCCAGGAAAGGTACATCAATCACTGACGTGGTGAACCAGCTTGTAGATAACTGGCTCAAAGAGAACGAATAATTGGAAGCCGAAGCGAACAGACAGGCCGACGCAAAACAACTGTTCTCAAAGCAGCCCTGGCTATGTACAACAGCCAATAGTTACTTGATTCTGCAAAACTTAGGGAAGGTGCGAACAAGTTCCTGATATGAGATCATCATATTCATCCGGAGCGCATCCCAGAGGGACATCATGAGCCATCAACTCACCTTCGCCGATAGTGAATTCAGCACTAAGCGCCGTCAGACCCGAAAAGAGATTTTCCTCTCCCGCATGGAGCAGATTCTGCCATGGCAGAATATGACCGCTGTCATCGAGCCGTTTTATCCCAAGGCGGGCAATGGCCGACGGCCCTATCCGCTGGAGACCATGCTGCGTATTCACTGCATGCAGCATTGGTACAACCTGAGCGACGGTGCCATGGAAGATGCCCTGTACGAAATCGCCTCCATGCGCCTGTTTGCCCGATTATCCCTGGATAGCGCCCTGCCGGATCGCACCACCATCATGAATTTCCGCCACCTGCTCGAGCAGCATCAACTGGCCCGTCAATTGTTCAAGACCATCAATCGCTGGCTGGCCGAAGCAGGCGTCATGATGACCCAAGGCACTTTGGTGGATGCCACCATCATTGAGGCACCCAGCTCGACCAAGAACAATGAGCAGCAACGCGATCCGGAGATGCATCAGACCAAGAAAGGCAATCAGTGGCACTTTGGCATGAAGGCCCACATTGGTGTCGATGCCAAGAGTGGCCTGACCCACAGCCTGGTCACCACCGCGGCCAACGAGCATGACCTCAATCAGCCGGGTAATCTGCTTCATGGAGAGGAGCAATTTGTCTCAGCCGATGCCGGCTACCAAGGAGCGCCACAGCGCGAGGAGCTGGCCGAGGTGGATGTGGACTGGCTGATCGCCGAGCGTCCCGGCAGGGTAAAAACCTTGAAGCAGCATCCGCGCAAGAACAAAACGGCCATCAACATCGAATACATGAAAGCCAGCATCCGTGCCAGGGTGGAGCACCCGTTTCGCATCATCAAGCGGCAGTTCGGCTTCGTGAAAGCCAGATACAAGGGGCTGCTGAAAAACGATAACCAACTGGCGATGTTATTCACCCTGGCCAACCTGTTTCGGGTGGACCAAATGATACGTCAGTGGGAGAGATCTCAGTAAAAACCGGAAATAACGCCAGAAATGGTGGAAAAAATAGCCTAAATAGGCTGATTCGATGTGTTTGCGGGAAAAAAATCGGCCCAGATCCGCGAAATTTTAATCAGCGAGTCAGCTTGGGAAGAAATGACCTGCTTATTCGCACCTTCCTTAGCCCCGCGCCTGACTGGTGCAAAGTTCTATGCGGTAGAGACTATCAACCAGTCTGCTTCCGATCTGGGTATTGAGAATGTGACCAGTTTTAAAGGTGACGACTTCTCACGTTTGATTGAGGGGTAATGACTCCAACTTACTGGTAGTGTTTTATGTTCAGATAATGTCCAATGACTTTGTCATGCAGTTCTCCCTTCAGGCGTGATTCATAAAGCGGCCAGTCATCCGTCATCCATACCACGACCTCAAAGGCCGACAGCAGGCCCGGAAGACGCTCCAGCGTGGCCAACGTGCGTTCACCGAAGACGTGCGCCACAACCGTCCTCCGTATCCTGTCATACGCGTAAAACAACCAGCGCTGGCGTGATTTAGCGCCGACGTAACCCCACTGTTCGTCCATTTCCGCGCAAACAATGACGTCACTGCCCGGCTGTATGCGTGAGTTTACCGACTGCGGCCTGAGTTTTTTAAGTGTCGTAAAATCGTGTTGAGGCCAACGCCCATAATGCGTGCACTGGCGCGACATCCGACGCCATTCATGGCCATATCAATGATTTTCTGGTGTGTACCGGGCTGAGAGGCGGTGTAAGTGAACTGTAGCTGCCATGTTTTACGGCAGTGAGAGCAGAGATAGCGCTGATGTCCGGCAGTGCTTTTGCCGTTACGCACCACGCCTTCAGTAGCTGAGCAGGAGGGACAACTGATGGAGATGGAAGCCACGGGAGCACCTCAAAACCACCATCATACACTAAATCAGCAAGTTGGTAGCATTACCCAGAACTGGACAGAATAGGCTGTATGTCTAACTTCTGGCCACAGATATAATCGAGCCAGCAGTGCTCGCCGCAGCCGAGCGACAGGGCGAAGCCCCGAGTGAGCGAGGAAGCACCATGGAACAGTACTCATAAATTCTGCGTACGCTCAATGCCTGCAAAATCACCTCCCCTAGGGGTTATCCACTTATCCACGGGGATATTTTTATAAGATCTTTTTAAATAGTTGTTAGATCTTTATTTTTAGAATGCCCACAGGCCTTTATCCATGCGGGTTCCAGAGAGGGATCTGTGACAAAACGCCCTTTCAGTGTGACAAATCACCCTCAAATAGCCGCCCTTTCTGTGACAAGTTGCCCTTAACCCTGTGACAAATTGCCCTCAGGAAGCGTTGCTTTTCACAAAGTTATCCATCCCTGTTGACTCTGTTTTATGAAGTGTGACAATCTTAAAGTCTGTCACACTTCACATGGACCTGTCATGGCGGAAATAGCGGTTATAAACCATAAAAAACGTAAAAATAGCCCGCGGATTGTCCAGTCAAATGAGCTGACTGAGGCGGCATATAGTCTCTCCAGGGATCAAAAGCGTATGCTGTATCTGTTCGTTGACCAGATCAGAAAATCCGACGGCTCCCTGCAGGAACATGACGGCATCTGCGAAATTCACGTTGCTAAATACGCTGAAACATTCGGGTTGACCTCCGCTGAAGCCAGTAAGGATATACGACAGGCTTTAAAAGGTTTTGCGGGTAAGGAAGTGGTTTTCTATCGCCCTGAAGAGGATGCCGGCGATGAAAAAGGGTATGAATCCTTTCCCTGGTTTATTAAACGTGCGCACAGCCCATCCAGAGGGCTTTACAGCGTACATATCAACCCATATCTGATTCCCTTCTTCATCGGGTTACAGAACCGGTTTACGCAGTTCCGGCTCAGTGAAACAAAAGAGATTACCAATCCGTACGCCATGCGTTTATACGAATCTCTGTGCCAGTACCGTAAACCTGATGGCTCAGGTGTCATGTCCCTGAAAATCGACTGGATCATGGAACGCTACCAGCTACCTCAAAGTTACCAGCGTATGCCGGACTTTCGCCGCCGTTTCCTGCAGGCAAGTGTTGACGAGATCAACAGCCGGACACCAATGCGCCTTTCTTACATCGAGAAAAAGAAAGGCCGCCAGACGACGCATATCGTATTTTCCTTCCGTGATATAACCTCCATGACGATTGAATAGTTGAGGGTTATCTGTCACAGATTTAAGGGTGGTTCGTCACATTTGATCTGGAAGGTTGAGGGTGATTTGTCACAGTTTTGCTGTTCCCTCCCTGGCATCCTGCGCTTACTCATAGTTTTTTTGGCTGTAACCGGTAGTGGAGCCAGAATTGAGGGCAATTTGTCACCCTATCCTGAGGGTATTTTGTCACACTAGATTTTCCCCCTCTTCTCGGGTAATGGTGCCAACTTACTGATTTAGTGTATGATGGTGGTTTTGAGGTGCTCCCGTGGCTTCCATCTCCATCAGTTGTCCCTCCTGCTCAGCTACTGAAGGCGTGGTGCGTAACGGCAAAAGCACTGCCGGACATCAGCGCTATCTCTGCTCTCACTGCCGTAAAACATGGCAGCTACAGTTCACTTACACCGCCTCTCAGCCCGGTACACACCAGAAAATCATTGATATGGCCATGAATGGCGTCGGATGTCGCGCCAGTGCACGCATTATGGGCGTTGGCCTCAACACGATTTTACGACACTTAAAAAACTCAGGCCGCAGTCGGTAAACTCACGCATACAGCCGGGCAGTGACGTCATTGTTTGCGCGGAAATGGACGAACAGTGGGGTTACGTCGGCGCTAAATCACGCCAGCGCTGGTTGTTTTACGCGTATGACAGGATACGGAGGACGGTTGTGGCGCACGTCTTCGGTGAACGCACGTTGGCCACGCTGGAGCGTCTTCCGGGCCTGCTGTCGGCCTTTGAGGTCGTGGTATGGATGACGGATGGCTGGCCGCTTTATGAATCACCCCTGAAGGGAAAGCTGCACGTTATCAGCAAGCGTTACACTCAGCGCATTGAGCGGCATAACCTGAATCTGAGGCAGCATCTGGCAAGGCTGGGCAGGAAGTCACTGTCGTTCTCAAAATCGGTGGAGCTGCATGACAAAGTCATCGGGCATTATCTGAACATAAAACACTATCAGTAAGTTGGAGTCATTACCGACGAAATAATGGTTTTGCCGACGCTGCCACTGTAATTCATTACTGCAATTTTCATCTGTAAGCTCCTTTAGAAACCTTTCTTATTACCTACGCTACCTTTGAATGAGGTTGCGACTTTCTTTGCCTCATCACCAATTTTTTTAAAATCGGTATCGGATAAAAATTCTTTGTTCCCGCCCATATCCTCAACTAATTTTTCTGGTTCTGGATTTTGCAATCCAGTTTCCACCGGTTCCGCTTTCTCCTGCTCTTTTGGGTTGTGCAATCCAGTATTTACCGTACTTTCTGGATTGTGCAATCCACCTTTTTTGCGTTTCAATCTTGCCCGGTACAAAGCCATATCTAACGCTTTCACAGTCACAGAAAAGCTGTATTCACTATCAAGAAGTTGAGCAATTTCTTGCCTACTAATACCCTTGTCTAACAAACCTTCAATCTCATCAAGACGCGCTCTTACAGCCGCAGCGAGATTGCGAGGTTCCAGTAAAAGGTCTTTTTTCATACCACCCCCGCTTGTCGAATTTCACTATATGGCAGCCTGTTTTAGCTGTCAATCGGTTTTGTAGTTTTTCAGTAGTATTCCTGTAGTAATTCAGTAGTAACGCTTGTCGATACCGCTCATTTTTGTAGTATATCTGTAGTAATGGCTATTTCAGTTTGTAGTATTTTAGTAGTAATTCAGTAGTATCGGTGTAGAAAACTTTCATGCAAGCATGAAAGTGGTGAATGTGAACGCTTTTTGAGCGTTTTATGCGTGTGTAAGAGCTGTTTCTCCCTTAAAAAAGGCGTGTTATGGTATCCCTTAATGGCTATACACCATACGCAATTACGATTTTCATCGTAAATGCTTGAAAACAAAACAAATTATTATAATTTATGTTTTTATATGTAATACACTGCGTATTACACATGTGTGCCTAGGCCGCATATATGATAGATTTGTATGTATTACATCGGTATTACACAAAGGAAACCTATGCCATCTATCAGTTTAAGAGTGACCGAAGCGCAAAAAATCGACCTTGAATACCGTTCGGAGGGCAACGTATCGGAGTACATCAAGCAACAGCTTTTTGGACAAAAAGAGAGTGCCAGTGAAGTGATCGCCCGGCTTGATAAATTGCTGGAACGTTCATCTTCAGAGCAGCAAGCCGCCGGACGAGATCGATACATCGAGGCAATGTTGATTGAGGTGTTATTGATACTTCGCCAGGTGAGTAAAGCAGATGCGCAGAAAGTTGCCGGTGGTGAAATTCGCCGGTTAGGGCTGGAGCCGTGGTCAGCAGAGCTGGCCCAGGAGAGAGAGGAACAGAGTCATGAATGAAGCGGATAAGGGCAAAATTTGCCTGGGGGCATTGCTTTTTACCCCCCTTGTTACGTGGTTTATCGCGGCGAAAGCCTTGTATGGTTTTACGCCAAAAGATGCGCGTGAACGTCTGGTTTTACTTATTCAGCAGACTTTTGGGTAATGACTCCAACTTATTGATAGTGTTTTATGTTCAGATAATGCCCGATGACTTTGTCATGCAGCTCCACCGATTTTGAGAACGACAGTGACTTCCGTCCCAGCCTTGCCAGATGTTGTCTCAGATTCAGGTTATGTCGCTCAATGCGCTGAGTGTAACGCTTGCTGATAACGTGCAGCTTTCCCTTCAGGCGGGATTCATACAGCGGCCAGCCATCCGTCATCCATACCACGACCTCAAAGGCCGACAGCACTCCAGTGTGGCCAGAGTGCGTTCACCGAAGACGTGCGCCACAACCGTCCTCCGTATCCTGTCATACGCGTAAAACAGCCAGCGCTGACGAGATTTAGCGCCGACGTAGCCCCACTGTTCGTCCATTTCAGCGCAGACAATCACATCACTGCCCGGTTGTATGCGCGAGGTTACCGACTGCGGCCTGAGTTTTTTAAGTGACGTAAAACCGTGTTGAGGCCAACGCCCATAATGCGTGCACTGGCGCGACATCCGACGCCATTCATGGCCATATCAATGATTTTCTGGTGCGTACCGGGCTGAGAGGCGGTGTAAGTGAACTGTAGTTGCCATGTTTTACGGCAATGAGAGCAGAGATAGCGCTGATGTCCGGCAGTGCTTTTGCCGTTACGCACCACGCCTTCAGTAGCGGAGCAGGAAGGACATCTGATGGAAATGGAAGCCACGCAAGCACCTTAAAATCACCATCATACACTAAATCAGTAAGTTGGCAGTATTACCCACACATAGTTGATTAAAAAAGAGGCCTCACCCATTGACGAACATCTAATTTTATATTAAATTAGATTAATCGAATAGACGTTAACTGTAGAGGCATCCAAATGATAGCAGTATCACTTCCTGACGAATTACTACAAAAACTAGATAACGCTGTAGCTAAAACAGGCAAAAAACGCTCTTATTTAATCAGAGAATCAATACAGATGTATTTGAATCAAATAGAAAATACACATGAAAAAAAAGAGATTATCCTGAACACCTCAAAACCGTTCTATGAGATCCTAATTGAGGAATTTCAAGTTGAAAAAGAACTGATGACTGAGGCCAGAAAGACTGAGTTCACGATGTTTAGTGATAACGGAAAACTCTATGTGGTAAATTCAAAAGGAAATACACGCAAGTTAGAAGCCGTCTACGTAAATAATTTCTTTGAAGAGTATAAGAAAACAGGAAGCATGAGCCCATCCAGCTATCAAGATATAACCTTCAACTCATCTTATCTTTTAGCAGCGCTAAAGTACCTGATAGAAAAAGAACTGATTTAACATAAACCCTCATTGCCCGCACCGCCTGAGAGGCCCTCAGGGCGTTTCTGACGGGAAACCGGTAAAACAGGCAACAAACCACCCGAAAACCCGCCAGAAACGCGCAGGCTCTGTTTTTACGGCATGCATGAGTATGCGCACAAGTGCATAGCGCGAAAATTCACGTCATTCAGCCGGGGTAAGTCCTGTTTTCGATGTTCTTCTTACCCGAAAACGGTGAACGGGGACGCAATTTATTGCGTGGCCGTGAGGCGTTGCCGGCACAGCCGGAAAAACCGTTTTCAGCACGTTCAGAAAGGGGGTCGGATGTACAAATGGCACAGAGGATGGAACTGACGTAAAAGTGACGTATGAGCTGAAGGAATGATGTAAAAGTGATGTAAAAGTGTTGTAAAAGTGATGTATGAACTGAAGGAGCGATGTAATTCTGTAGTCAGGAAGAATAACCCGTTCATGCAGGCATGAACGATACAGTGAGGAACGCTTTTTTTGTCACGATCTCCCCTTAACCTGCGTAAATCACCCGCCATGGTTGATTATTTTTCAACCTCAAAATGGTCATACACCTAACGCAGCTGCGATTTTCATCGCAACTTAATGAAAAATAAATAAAAAAGAAAAAATACAGGGATTCTGGGTATTACCGGGGTAATAATGTTAAGCGCCAGGACAATGAAAATTAAGGCGATGCCGGTATTACTCCGGTAATACCCAGAACGGAGCCATTACGCACCGTCCTGCTGCTCATTCAGGCGCGCTGACAGGCTTCGGTAAAGGCGTTCCGCATCCTCATGGAGTTTCTCGCAGAAATCAGCCTCATGATCCAGATCCAGCTCATTAAGCCTGTCCAGAAGAAGCAGGGACTGATCCTGGATGAATTTAGCCATGTTAACGGCAGTCTTTTGTTGTTTGTTCATGAAGGCCCCGGCGCGAAAGTGCTTACTGTACGTTCTGATGGTTTTCCGCTTCCTCGCTCATTCGCTCACTCCGTTCGGTCATGAGTCTGCGGCGAGCGGAGGGAGGATAAGCAGATAACGTAACGGTAAGCATAACGAAAGCTAAGGACAAGGGCGAAAAGGCCACGCCCCGGCGGGGCGTTTTTCCATAGGCTCCGCCCCCCTGACAAGCATCACAGAATCTGACGCTCAAATCAGTGGTGGCGAAACCCGACAGGACTATAAAGATCCCAGGCGTTTCCCCCTGGTAGCTCCCTCGTGCGCTCTCCTGTTCCTGCCTTTCGGTTTACCGGTGTCATTCCGCTGTTATGGCCGCGTTTGTCTCATTCCACGCCTGACACTCAGTTCCGGGTAGGCAGTTCGCTCCAAGCTGGACTGTATGCACGAACCCCCCGTTCAGTCCGACCGCTGCGCCTTATCCGGTAACTATCGTCTTGAGTCCAACCCGGAAAGACACGACAAAACGCCACTGGCAGCAGCCACTGGTAACAGGATTCGCAGAACAAAGAAGTGTTGAAGGGGTCGGTTCCGGCTGAGGGCGAAATGACACCCTAAGCTTTCGGTTCCTTGGGCCAAAGATATTCGCCAGTCAGTAGAATGTGCGCCCAGCCCAATGGGGATATGTGGGGAAGAAATTCAGGGGGAACATCCAACC
>AP022137.1 GCA_014169315.1 Enterobacter cloacae
CGATATGGACAGGGAAAGATGCCGGAAATAGGCAGGAGGGCGCAGAAATGCCCTGAGGGCGTCTGAGATGGTGCACGCAACGGATGTTATGGTAAATAATTTACGGTTTAAGGTTAAAGCATCTCTTACATGGTTTAAATCCGAGTGTGTCTAATAGGGTTTTCTCTATTGAAAGTTCAGGGTTGAATTTTATCCAATAATATTGGCTTATCATCTCATAAAGTGGGCCTTTGTATTTATTCACCCACGTACTGCAAACTTCATCATTTTTATTTTGTTTTAGTTTGTGAATCTCGCCAAATGTTATGTTTTTTATTTTTTTATTCAAAAATTCACTTGATTCTCTAAATTTATAGCTGTCATCTATTAGCAATTTTATTGCACTTTCCATTTCTGCAATGCTTGTGTTGTAATATTTGTAGTAACCACTATTCCCTATTACATGAAATATCTCGCCGAGAATGAAGTTAAAATCACTGTTTATTTTTGATACTGTGGAGTATAATTTTTCAGGGATCGAGCCTATGGTTTTTTCACTCCCGTCATTCTTTTTGATTTTAAATGTATTTTCTTTAAAATTAAAAACCAAGGTGTCTTCTTTATTACCTATTGATTTATAAGTGTAATCATAGAATGCCAGTCTAATTCTCGAGCTGACAAGTTGTCTTATCTCTTTGTTGCTACTGTTTATTGTGTAATCTAAGTAAGACTTGTTTAATTCAATGCAGCTTGGCGTGTTGTGATAACTATTGTAAATGTCTGGTGTGTTGCTTTCATATTTTTTTTGGTAAAATTTAACCAGGTATTCTGGATTTTCAAGTGCAAAGCATAGTTTTATAAAATAATCTATTTCTGATTGGTTGAATATATTCTTTATTCTTGCATATTCTATTATTTCTTCAGGGTTTTTTAACGAATTGTCTGGAAACTCATCTGGGATGATTTTTTTGAAGTTATATGAGGTTATAAATACGCTATCAGACATGATGCTTTCTATGATTGTTTTTGGGTTTCAGAGTGATGTATATTATATGCTCTCTAAGAAAAAAGGCTAGTGAAAATGAAGGGATGGGTTCATGCTAAGGCTACATTAGTATTTCTGTTAACACTTACCATATATATTCTTATATGGTGTACAGTTTCATATGTGGGCGTTTATGTAACATATGTCGCTGGGCCAACTCTTCTGGTTTCTGGGTTTTTATCGTGGATTACAAGGCCGTCATCTGATAATGCCCCTAATGAGTCAGATCTCTAGGATAGTAGCAATACAGCAAGGAACTTCTTGAGATCCTTTCTGTTGCGTCGTAATCTCTTGCTCTGTAAACGAAAAAACCACCCTGGCAGGTGGTTTTTCGAAGGTTAGCTAATCCTGGCAGATTTTCTAACCGCGGTAACAGTCTTGTGCGAGACATGTCACCAAATCTGTCCTTTCAGTGTAGCCGCACTCAGGCCATCACTTCAAGAACTCTTACTGCATCTCTCGCACATCCTGTTTACCAATGGCCGCTGCCAGTGGCGTTTTTGCGTGTCTTTCCGGATTGGACTCAAGACGATAGTTACCGGACAAGACGCAGCGGTCGGACTGAACGGGGGGTTCGTGCATACAGTCCAGCTTGGAGCGAACTGCCTACCCGGAACTGAGTGTCAGGCGTGGAATGAGACAAACGCGGCCATAACAGCGGAATGACACCGGTAAACCGAAAGGCAGGAACAGGAGAGCGCACGAGGGAGCTACCAGGGGGAAACGCCTGGGATCTTTATAGTCCTGTCGGGTTTCGCCACCACTGATTTGAGCGTCAGATTCTGTGATGCTTGTCAGGGGGGCGGAGCCTATGGAAAACCGGCAGCGCCGCGGCCTTTCCTCCCTCGCTTTATCTCGTCTTCATCGCCATATGCCTTTGTGAATATTCTCCGTCCGCTCGCCGCAGCCGAACGACCGAGCGTAGCGAGTCAGTGAGCGAGGAAGCGGAATATCTTCGGCCTCACGTCCGGCACCTTACACTCCGTAACTGCATTTTTTCATAGGATGCAGGATAGGGCTAACGCCGCAAAGTGACGTCACCTGACGTTCCTGGATTACAAAGGTTAAAGCAGCGGACAGGAAATGTTTTGTGCCCACAGCTATGCTGGGTTATTCACAAAACAGCGGGACAAAATGTGTTTTTGGAGTACCGCCGGCCCGCTAAAGACTCCTGGTTAGCTCCCGCATGTTTGCTATCTTTTTGCTACCATTTTGCTACTTTTTTGCTATCTCCAGAGTCTTCTGGTCTTTCGGTTGCTATCCTTTTGCTACTTTTTTGCTATCAAAATGCTACCTCTCCCTTCTTGCAATAAATGACCAAGGCACGTTAGCGATGTATACATCGCCGCGCCGCAAGGGTGCCCCTTCCGAATCCCGTTCATCACTGTGTGCTGATTAATCCAGGTTAAATCCGACCCCCTTAGCAATAAATCCTGCCATGCCTGACGGCCTGGCCAACGCCTCACGGTCGCACAGTAAACTGCGCACCCTTTCACCGTTATCGGTGGGGTTCGTGGTGGCTTTCAGGGCGCTCGCCGGATTTTAGCCGCTAAAATGACGTCCATGCGTTCGTGTGCATAGCCATGCAGACGCGAAGAAATCATCAGGCGCGTTTTTTCA
>AP022138.1 GCA_014169315.1 Enterobacter cloacae
AACGCCCTGAGAGCCTCTCAGGCGGTGCACGCAACAGATGTTATGGTAAATCCAGCTGATTGGCAGGTACAAAAAAAGCCCGGCAGGGCTTTTTTGTACCTTATTGATCTGCACACTTTGCAGCCTTCAGGGCTTCCAGCTGATTTAGCCGGTTAGCTGCTTTTTTGCGGGCTTCGCCTTTTGCCATGCCATTTCCTATCCCAAAATCACCCAGGAAACCTAATACGGTGCGCCCGTCAAATTCGCCGGTTGCCTCAATTTCTTGTTGTACACTGCGCGTTTTGGCGATTTCCAGAGCTACCGCTTTGCAATCCATTGCGGAAGATTCTGGACCGGTGACGTTCGCGGCCTGTGGATATTGCTTTGTTGCGCATCCTGCCATGATCAGCGCTGCCGATAGGATGAATATTTTTTTCAAAATTATCCTTATTTATTTAGGCATAGTTAAGAGATACCCATTTTATCATTTAGGCATAGTTAAGAGATACCCATTTTATCGGCAGGAAATGAGGGTTTTTTAGTTGAATTTTGGGAGGGGCAAGGTTCCATATTGGTCGAGGATTCTGGAGCTGACCGGCAACGGCCAGCGCGGCTATGGGCCATGCGGTGGTTGAGCATAGAAAGGATCTTCTTGAGTTCCTTTTTTTCTACGCGTAATCTCTTGCTCTGAAAACGAAAAAACCACCTGGGGAGGTGGTTTTTCGAAGGTTAAGTCAGTTGGGGAACTGCTTAACCTGGTAACTGGCTTCAGCAGAGCGCAGATACCAAATACTGTCCTTCCAGTGTAGCCGTAGTTAGGCCACCACTTCAAGAACTCTATAGCACCACCTAAATTAACTCGCTCTGCTAATCCTGTTACCAGTGGCTGCTGCCAGTGGCGCTTTGTCGTGTCTTTCCGGGTTGGACTCAAGACGATAGTTACCGGATAAGGCGCAGCAGTCGGACTGAACGGGGGGTTCGTGCATACAGTCCAGCTTGGAGCGAACTGCCTTCCCGGAACTGAGTGTCAGGCGTGGAATGAGATAAACGCGGCCATAACAGCGGAATGACACCGGTAAACCGAAAGGCAGGAACAGGAGAGCGCACGAGGGAGCCACCAGGGGGAAACGCCTGGTATCTTTAAGTCCTGTCGGGTTTCGCCACCACTGATTTGAGCGTCAGATTTCGTGATGCTTGTCAGGGGGGCGGAGCCTATGGAAAACCGGCAACGCCGCGGCCTTTTCTTTTGCCTCTCGATCCTCTCTCATTGCCTGTGCCTTAATGTCTCCGTTCCCTCCGCTCGCCGCAGCCGAACGACCGAGCGTAGCGAGTCAGTGAGCGAGGAAGCGGAATATCCCCGGACTTATCTTCGGCACCGTACGCGCCAGTGCTGCATTTTTTAATACGATGCAGGATAGGGCAAACGCCGCAAAATGACGTCATCCGACATCATTCCGCCGCGTTCGTCCAGTGACCTACAGTCGGCTCTGGGGTGTCGGGGCTGTGCCCTGACCAGGCGTTTTGGAGTATCGCCACCGTGGTGGCGGTGCTACAAAACATATCCTGTCCCTTACTTGGCATCTCTGAAGTTTAGCCAGTATACACTCCGCTAGCGCTACGTGACTGGTTCAGGGCTGCGCCCCGACACCCGCTAAAAGCACTGACGCGCCTGCGGCTTGCCCAACCCCGCGCCGTCCGGGAAAGAATTTCCCGATCGACCCGACGTTTCTGTTTACCTGTGATGTTAACGTTTGGATCTTTTTCCCGGGTTTACCTATTTTCTTCTAATGAAGCGTTCACAGCTGACGTTAATAGATGGGTGCTTTCATGTTTGGTTTTTCACCAGGAGAACTTATGAACCTTTGCCCCGATGAACGTCTGCTCTTTGTGCGGATGATTTCCGCTATGCTTCGCCGTTCGGGCGGTGATGCGGGTGCTGTTATGTTTGAGGCGTATCGCCATATTGTGTCCGATACCAATCAAGCTCGTCGTTCCTGCATGCTCGACCTGCTCGAAAGCGTCAGGCATGACTATGTACACGGTGGATATACATAGTTGCCCTGGATACGCTTTTCGTCTAAGTGAGCGTTCTTTTCGTCTCTTTATTCGCCGTCCTGTATACCGAAGCGTGCGCTCAGCTTCTGATAAAGCGCTTCTGCCTGTTCGTGCATTCGCTCACAGTCGGCTGCCTCGTCATCAAGATCGAGCACGTCGAGTTTTTCGAGCAGCAGCAGCGACTGCGCCCGGATAAATTTTGCCATGTTCAGTGCGGCTGATTCCTGTTTTGTCATACGGCTTTTTCCCGGTTTTATGGTGATCGCAGACTGAAATCTTACTTCATTCACTTGAGTGCATAGCCATGCAGGTACGCAGAAATCATCAGCGCGTTTCTGAGCGGTTTTCAGGGGGTAAGATGTGTTCTT
Organism: Enterobacter cloacae; assembly: GCA_014169315.1. Taxonomy (NCBI): domain Bacteria; kingdom Pseudomonadati; phylum Pseudomonadota; class Gammaproteobacteria; order Enterobacterales; family Enterobacteriaceae; genus Enterobacter; species Enterobacter cloacae. The sequence continues at coordinate 2,403 of AP022138.1, forward strand.
TTGCAGGTGAGGTCGTAGA